>NZ_JBHJVK010000061.1:0-49978 GCF_042264695.1 Kitasatospora sp. NPDC056138
CACAACATCGGCTAACACATGACAGCCACGCCCAGCACCCCTGGGCGTCCCGATCTTACGAATGATCCGAACAACCCATGAAGAAGGGTATGGAAGACATGGCTGTGGGACGGAAGTTCGCGGTGGCACTGGCCGCCGCCGCCCTCACCGCGGGGCTCGGGGTCGCCACGGCGCCCGGCGCCACCGCTGCCGCCCCGGCCGCGACCGCGGCCTCGACCGGAGTGCGGACCACCGCCGACTGCAGCGTGCACAGCGACGGCAAGCTGTGGTGCGGCAACAAGGCGGGCGCGAAGGCCTACGCCGACCGCTCGTACGGCTCGGCGGTGCGCGGGAGCCTGCGCACCACCTACAGCTGGTTCGCCTGCTGGGGCCACGGGGATCCGCACCCGGGCGGCAACGACATCTGGTACTGGACCCAGACGGACGACGGCCCCTGGGGGAACGTCCCGGCGGTGGACGTCTCCACCTCCGTGGACCCGGCCCCGGGCCTGCGCCAGTGCTGACCCCCTCCCGCTGACGGACCGGGGCTGCGGCCCCCGCTGCCCCTTGCCGCAGACCGCAGGTCCCCGCGGGTCAGGCCAGATCCCTCGATAGGCTGTCCCTGATGAACGATCAGGTGTTCGAGGAACTGCTCGCCGTCGCCGCAGCCGTGCTCCCGGGGGAGAACACGGACGGCGCGACGCTCACCCGCGGGGGCTCCCACGAGGTCGTCCTGCTGCCCGGAAGGGCGGTGGTCAGGGTTGCCAGGAACCCGGCAGCCGCCGCCGCGCTGCCCCGCCGTACCGAACTGCTGCGCAGGCTGGCCGGACTGGGGCTGCCGTTCCCGGTCCCGGTCCCGCTCTCGGACGTGACGGAGGTGGCCGGTCGGACGGCGGTCGCTCTGTCGTGGGTGGGCGGGGAGCCGTGCCCCAAGGGTGAGGGAGGGCACCCGAGGGAGCTGGCCGCGCTCCTGGCAGCCCTGCGCGGGGTTGACTGCGACCGCCTGTCCGACCTGCTCGGTGCGCCGCACGAGTACGCCGGCGGTGACCGCGTTCCGCCGCACGGTCGGAGCCACCCCGTGCCGCTACCTGAAGCAGCTCGACGCCTCCTGAGCGTGCGAACGACCGTGCTTCCGTAGGCCGATCGGCGTGCGCAAGGTATAAAATCGCCCAAACCGGCGTGCTGAGACCGGTGTTCCGGACCACGGCAGCCGATGGTGCGGCTCATGGTCACACACACGCTCACCACACCCCGGACACCCTCCTCCCTCGCGCCTCCCGCCCGCAGAGCCCCGTGGAAGTCCCCGGAGGGACAGCCCGGGTACGCCCGCCCGGTGCTGCTGGGGATCGCGGGCGTCGCCGCCGCCCTGTTCACCTGGCGCATCAACCACAGCCAGTACCACGGCTTCTACGCCGACGCCGTGCGCAGCATGAGCCAGAGCTGGAAGGCGTTCTTCTTCGGCTCGTTCGACCCGGCGAACACCATCACGCTCGACAAGCTGCCCGGCTTTCTCTGGCCGCAGGCGCTGGCCGTGCGGCTCCTCGGTTTCCACCCCTGGGTGCTGACGCTGCCCCAGGCGGTGGAGGGGGTGCTGACGGTCCTGGTGCTGTACCGGGCGGTCCGCCGCTGGGCCGGGGCCGACGCGGCTCTGCTCGCGGCCGCCGCTTTCACCCTCACTCCGGTCACCGCCGGGCTGTTCCGCACCTCGGTCGAGGATCCCGCCTTCACCCTGCTGCTCGTGCTGGCGGCGGACGCGGCGCAGCGGGCCGCGCTCTCGGCCCGGCTGCGTTCGCTGCTGTCGGCCGGGGTGTGGGTCGGACTGGCCTTCCAGGCCAAGATGCTGGAGGCGTGGACGGTGTTGCCCGCGCTGGCCGCCGTGTACCTGCTCGCGGCGCCGACCTCGATGTGGCGGCGGCTGGGACACCTCGTGCTGGCCGGGCTGGTCGCCCTGGCGGTCTCGGTCTCGTGGATGGCGGTCGTCACCGCCGTCCCGGCCCCGGAGCGCCCGTACGTCGACGGCAGCACCGACAACTCGGCGATCAGCATGGTGGTCGGCTACAACTTCCTGAACCGCTTCTCCTCCGTGGGACTGAGCGCGGCGGACACCGGGAGCGTCCAGGCCGTCCGAGGCGGGGCGAGCCCGAGCGGGACCGTCGGCACGGCTCCCGCCACGGCTCCCGCGTCAGCCCCCACGGCGGCTCGCACGACGGCTTCCGGCACCTCGCCCGCCGCATCGGCCGCCCCCGGTGCGCCTTCGGCCCCCGGTACGGCTTCGGCGGCCGGAACGGGCAGTGGCTCGCGCGACGGCGGGTGGACCAAGATGTTCGGCTGCAAGTTCGCGCCGCAGACCGGCTGGTTGTACCCGTGGGCCGCGCTCGCGCTGGTCTGTGGTGTGGCCTGGCGGCGACGCGAACCGCGCACCGACGTCCTCAGGTCCGGCACCGTCCTGTGGGGCACCTGGCTGGGGCTCTTCTTCCTGGTGTTCAGCGCGGGCAGTGTGGGCGGCCACAGCTACTACATGGGCGTGGTCGCCGTCGCGCTGGCGGCGCTGAGCGGCGCGGGCGGCGTACAGATGTGGCGGGAGTTCCGCTCCGGCGGCGGCCGGGCGTGGGCGCTGCCCGCGGCGATCACCGGCACGGTGCTCTGGAGCGTCTTCCTGGTCACCCGGTTCCCCGACTTCCTGCCGTGGCTGCCGTCGACGGTGCTCGCCCTGGGCGGCCTGGCCCTGGGCCTGCTCGGGGCGGCCCGGCTCGGCGAGGTGGGCCGCGCCGGGCCCGGTGGCCGGTCGGCCGGTCGCCGGGCGGTCCTGGTCGGCGGTCTGACGGCGGCCGTCGCGGCGGCGCTGGTCGCACCGGGTGCCTGGGCCTCCTCAGTACTGACCGCGAAGTACGGTGGTTCGAGCATGGGCACCGTCGGCCCCTCGGGCTCCGCTTCCACGGTCTCCCAGCACCCGCAGCGCAGGGTCGACAGCAGCATGTCCGCCAACTCCTCCGGCCGGCTTACCGCTTCGCAGCAGGCCCTGCTCGGCTATCTGAGGGCTCACCGGAACGGCTCCCCCTACCTGTTCGCAGCCTCCAGCTGGGGCAGCGCCTCGCCGTTCATCCTCGCCACGGGGGAGGAGGTCCTGCCGATGGGCGGGTTCACCGGCCTGGCTCCGTCGCCGACCGTGGCGGAGTTCCGGCACCTGGTGGACGTCGGCGAGGTGCACTACGTCCTGCTCGGCAACAGCCTGACTCCGGGGTCCGTCCCCGGCGGCGGCGCAGCGGGCAGCGCGGCGGCCCGGATCCGGTCGTGGGTCCAGTCCGACTGTGCCGAGGTGCCGGCGGCGGAGTACGGTGGCGCCGCCCGGTCGGCCGCGTCGGACTCCCGTTCGCTCGACGACGACTTCGCCACCCAGCAGCGGCTCTACTCCTGCGCTCCAACGCGCTGACCAGCCCTCGGCGTTGTCCACCCGGGACGGCCTCCTGCGACGGGCTTCCGCGAACGGCTCCCGCGACGGGCTTCCGGATCCACCGGACCGAGTGGTTATCACACCACCTTCACAAAGAGATGAACAATCAACAATAGTTCGCTCAATCCGGCCATATCTGACAGCAGTTGTCCGATGGGCGGTCACCGGTTGTCCGGATAGCGGACCATGGTATGGACACGATCCGGACAGCCGCAGAACCGGCCGGACCATTGCTTCTCGTCGGCCGGGTCGCCTCGCCACCCCCGTCGCGCCCGCGCGCCGTCCCGCACGGCGGGCGGCGCGCGGCCGGGTGGGGAGAAGTCCGGATTCGTTCCAGCAAGTTGCCCTTAATGGCGCTTTTCGTCGAAAGTCGCACAGGTGAACGCCTTTCAGCGCCTCTTGGCAGGCGAGGCCCTGCGCCACCGTGACTTCCGGTTCCTGCTGTCCGGGGCCGCTGCGAGCCAACTCGGCAGCCAGGTAACCCTGGTGGCCCTGCCGCTGGCCGCCGTGCTGGTCCTGGACGCCACGCCGTTGCAGGTCGGGCTGCTCACCGCGGCCGAGACCGCGGCCTTCCTGTTGGTGGGCCTGCCTGCGGGCGCCTGGGTGGACCGGATGCGCAAGCTGCCGGTCCTGATCCGCGCCGACGTGGTGCGCTGCCTGGCCGTCGGCTCGGTGCCGGCGGCAGCCGCCGCCCACCTGCTGACGATGGTCCAGCTCTATGTGGTGGCACTGGTCACCGGAGTGGCAACGGTCTTCTTCGACGTCGCGCACCAGTCCTTCCTGCCGCAACTCCTGCCCCACCGGCAGCTGGTCGAGGGCAACGGCGCGCTGGAGACCGTCCGTTCCACGGCCCAGGTGGCCGGCCCCGGACTCGGCGGCGGGCTGGTCCAACTGCTCGGCGCCCCGCTGGCGATCGTGGCCGACGCGATCGGCTATCTGACCTCGGCCCTGCTACTGCTGGGCATCCGCGCCCGCGAGCCCCGGCCCGAACCGGCGCCGGGCCGCTCGCTCCGGGCGGACATCGCCGAGGGCGTCTCGTTCGTCCTGCGCCACCCGCTGCTGCGGACGATCGCCGTCACCACCTCGACCTCGAACTTCTTCGCCGCCCTGCTGGCCGCCGTGCAGACCGTCTTCTGGGTCAGGGTGCTCGACCTCTCCCCCGGCGCCATCGGCCTGCTGCTGTCCGTCTCGGCGATCGGCGGCCTGGCCGGGGCACTCTGCGCTGGGCCGCTGGCCCGGAGGTTCGGCCAGGCCAGGCTGATCTGGCTGTCGCTGACGGTCAGTTCGCCGTTCGCGGTGCTCTGGCCGCTGTCCGGTGGCGGCGCGGGCGCGGTGGTGTTCGGCGCCGGCTCGGCCGTGGTGCTGTTCAGCGCCGTGGTCTACAACGTCGCCCAGGTGAGCTTCCGTCAGACCATCTGCCCGCCCGCGCTGCTGGGCCGGATGAACGCCACCATGCGGTTCCTGGTCTGGGGCACCATGCCGCTGGGCGCGCTGACCGGCGGCGCCATCGCCGCCGCGGCCGGGCCCAGGGCCGCGCTCTGGGTGTGCGCGGCGGGGTTCCTCACCGTACCGCTGCCGCTGCTGCTGTCGCCGCTGCGGCGGATGCGGGACCTCCCGACCGCCGATCACACCGGCACCGACATCGGCACCGACACCGGGACTGGGGCTGGGGCTGGGGCTGGGGCTGGGGCTGGCCAAGACCACGTCAAGCCGGAGCAAAGCGTCGCCGAGCACACCGCGGCGCCGACCGGGGAACCGGCTCCCGCTCCTCCCACCCGTTGAACCGACGCCTCCCCGCACTGAACCGACGCCTCCCGCGTCGAACCGAGCGCCCTGCGGCCACCACCGCGGGCGTCCCACACGCCACGAGCCGAAGCGGAGATCCACCCGTGCCCGCCAGCCGCACCGCCGCGAACCGCAGCACCGTCGTCCCCGCCACCGCGAACCGCAGCACCGCCATCGCGAGCCGCCCCGCCGCCGCGAGCCGCAGCAGCACCAACCTGACCACCGCCTATCTCACCCGCTACCGCTCCGTCGCGGCCTCGTCCGCGGAGCCGGCCGGGTCCGCGGTGCTCCCGGTCACCGGCGCCCAGCGCCGCTTCCTGCTCGCGCGTCGGCTCGACCCGCAGGGCCGCCCGGACGTCGTACCGCTGTTCTTCGCCTTCCCGCGCGGCACCGTCGACCCGGCCCGCCTGCACCGCGCCGCGCTCCGGGTCGCGGCCCGCCACCCGGCGCTGCGCGGGACGTTCACCACGCTGCGCGGCACACCCGTGTTACGGCTCGGCCAGCCGTCGGCCGAGGTGCGCGAGGTAGCGGTGCCGCCCGGCGCCACCACCGACGAGGCGCTGCGCCGCGCACTGCTCGACTGGCCGGCCGAGGGGCCCGCGCTGCGGCTGCTGCTGGCCCGCGGCGCCGAACACGACGAGGAGTTACTGGCGGTCGCCCTCGACCACGCGGCCTGTGACGAGCAGTCACTCGGCATCGTCACCGCCGGTCTCACCCTGGCCTACCGCGAGGACGCCCCGGACGCCCTGGGCGACCTCGGTCCGCAGGAGCTTGCGGAGGCCGCCGCGGCCTACCGCGAGGCGGTCGAACTCCAACTCGCCGCCGAGGCCGCGGCCGCCTCGCCGGCCGCCCACGCCCACTGGGCCGCCAGGCTCTCCGGCCTCACCGGCGCACCGGGTGGACCGGCCGCCGGTCCCGGCCCCGTCGGCAGTGAGCGGCCGGCCGACCCGAGGGCCAATCCGACGGTCCGCCCGACGGCCGCTCGGCCCACCGGCCCGACGGCCGAGCAGGGCACCGGGATGCTGAGCCACCGGCTGCTGCCCGGCCCCGGGGGAGCGGGGCGCCGGATCGCGTTCCCGGCCCTGCTGGACGCCGTGACCTCGGCCGCACACCGGCTGTTCGGGCCGCAGCGGGCGCTCGCGCTCGGCTACCCGTGGGGCGGCCGGCCGGCCGCCGCACCGCAGGTCCTCGGCTGCTTCCTCAACACGCTGGTGCACCCGGCGACGCCCGGCCCCGCCACCCTGGACGAGCTGAGCGCCGCCTGGTGGGACGACCTCGACCACGCCGACATGCCGTTCGACGAAGTGGTCCACGCCGCGCGCTCGGCCGGGGCTCAGTGGACCGGGGCGCTGGACGGTCTGCTCACCTTCGAGGACCTGCACCGCCGCCCACCGCTGGTGCTCGGCGGTACCGACGGCCGGGAGACCCACCTGGCCGGCCGCCCGATCACGGCCCCGTTCGCGGTCTCCGCCTCGCACGGCGACGACCTTCTGGTCCGGCTCGCCTGGGACCGGAGCCACTGCACCGACGAGGCCGCCGACGCCGCCTTCGACGCCCTGCTCGAAGCCCTCCGCCACCACCTCGGCGACTGACTCCCCCAGGGGAGCGGGGCGTCCCCGACCACCTCCGTACGCGGCCGACCGGACACCGCCGTACGCACCGGGATCCATCGCCGGCCGGACCGCCCCAGGGGCGGGGGCCGTGCACCGGATCGTCCGCCCGAACCGCGGCTCGCCCCGACCGGGCCGGCCGCGGCCCACGGATACACCCACCCGCCACGAGCAAAGGGAACCGTTCATGTTCGCTCTCTCCTCCTCGCAGGAGATCGTCTGGCTGCACGAGCAGATGCTGCCCGGCAGTCGCGCCTACAACTTCACCGCGGCCCTCGACCTCTGGGGCTCGCTGGACGAGGCCGCACTGCGGGTCGGACTGGCCGCCGTGATCTCCCACCACCCCGGCCTGCGGCTGGAGTTGGTCCCCCGGACCGGCGCGCTCCCGGCCCAGCGCGTGCGCGGACAGGCCGAGCCGCGCCTGCGCACCAGCGACCTGTCCGGAGAGGACGACCCGGAGGCTGCGTTCCGGCGGCTGCTGGCAGCCGAGGCCGAGGAGCCACTCGACACCGAGCAGGCGCCGCTGCTGCGCTGGCACCTGGTCAGGCTCGGCGAGCAGCACCACCGGCTGATCCACGTCGAGCACCACCTGATCCACGACGGGCACTCGTTCGCCGTCCTGCTGCGCGACCTGTTCACCGCCTATCGCGCGCACACCCTCGGCGAGCAGGCCGAACTCCCGCCCACCCGCTCCTACGAGGAGCACGTGCGGATCGACACCGACGGCAGCCGGGCCCGGGCCAGGGAACACAGCCTGGCGTACTGGCAGCAGGAGCTGCGGGACGCGCCCTTCGACCTGGCGCTGCCCGGTCTCAGGCGCCCGGGTGCGGTCCGCCGCCACCGGGGCGGCCAGCTGCGCCAGTCGATCGGGGCCGACCTCGCCGAACGGCTGCGCGAGCGCAGCCGCAAGGACGGCCACACCCCGTTCAGCACGCTGCTCACGCTCTTCGCGGAGCTGCTGCGCCGGCACAGCGGCCACCACGAGCTGGTGGTGGGAACGGCGGTGGGCAACCGTCCGGTGGGTTTCGAGGGCACCGTCGGAATGTTCGTCAACACCGTGCCGCTGCGGCTGCGGCTCGACCCGGCCGCCCCCGGTATCGAGACGGTGGACGAGGTCACCGACACCCTGCTGCGGGCACTGCCCCACCAGGACGTCCCGGTCCAGGAGTTGACCCGCTCGCTGGGCCTGCACACCGGCGGTGCGGACAACCCACTGTTCGACGTGATGTTCAGCGCCCATGACGCCGCGCTGCCCGAGGTCGAGGCGCCGGGCCTGGAGATCTCGCTGTACGAGGGGTTCAACACCGGCACCACCCGGTTCGACCTGGACCTGGTGCTGCTGCCCGACGACCGCCGGGTGGTCGGGCGGCGGCACGGCGCCGCCGGCATGACCCTGGTCTGGGACTACGACGCCGACCTGTTCGGCGAGCCGGTGGCGCGGCTGCTGGCCGAGCGCCTGCTGGAGCTGCTGCGCGCCTACCTGGACACCCCGCAGACCCCGCTGGCCGCCCTGGCCGCACCGACCGCTGCCCCGGCGGACACCACTCCTGCGGACACCGCCGCAACCGACACCGCCGCAACCGACACCGCCGCTGCCGGAACTGCCGCTGCCGGCACCGCCCCGGCGGCGGACACCACCCCGGCGGCCGCCGCTCCCGCCCTGCTCGACCCGGCCGCCGCTCAGGAGCCGGGCAGGCTCGCGCTGATCGCCGGTGCCGAGCGGCTGACCTTCGGCGACCTCGACCGCCGGGTCGGCGAGCTGGTCGAACGGCTGCGCGCGGCCGGGGTGACGGCCGGTCAGCCGGTGGCCGCGCTGCTGCCCCGGGGCGTGGACAGCGTGGTCGCCCTGCTGGCCTGCCTGCGCTCCGGCGCGGTGTACGCGCCGCTCTCCCCGGAGGACCCGGCCGCCCGGCTGGGCCTGCTGCTGGAGCGGCTGGAGCCCGCCCTGGTACTGGCCACCCGGCAGAGCGCGCTCGCACTGCCCGCCGGGGCCCGCACGCCCGCCCTGCTGGACGGCCCCGCGTTCCCGAAGGCCGAGCCGGCGGCGGTGCTCGACGGCGCGGCGTACGTCATCCACACCTCCGGGTCGACCGGTGTGCCCAAGCCGGTGCTGGTGGGCCGGGACGCGCTGGCCGGCTACGTCGGTGCGCTGGCCCGGCGGTACGGGCTGAGCGCCGAGGACCGGGTGCTGCTGTTCGCCCGGCCGTCCTTCGACGTGGCGCTGGAGGAGGTGCTGCCGTCGCTGGCCGCCGGCGCCTGCCTGGTGCTGCCGCAGCGCGAGGTGCCGACCGCTCCCGAGCTGGTCGCGGTGCTGGCCGCGCGCGCGGTCACCGTGGCCAATCTGCCGACCAGCTACTTCCTGGCGGTGCGGGAGGAGTTGCGCGAGGCGCTGCGGGACGGCCGCTGGTCCCCGCGGCTGATCGTGCTGGGCGGCGAGCGGCTGCCCGCCCGTGCGCTGCGCGGCCTGGCGCAGGACACGGCGGCGACGGTGCTGAACGCGTACGGCGTCACCGAGGCCACCGTCACCTCCACCGTGCACGAGGTCACCGAGGCCGACCTGGCCGGTTCCGGCGACGGCTCCGAGCAGGCCGCGGAGACGTCCGAGCACGCCGCGGGGACGTCCGAGCAGGCCGCGGAGACGGAGGTCCCGCTCGGCGTCGAGCTGCCCGGGGTGCGGGTGCACGTCCTGGACAGCGGGCTGCACCCGCTGCCGGCCGGCGCGATCGGCGAACTCGCCATCGGCGGCTCGATGCTGGCGGACGGGTACCTCGGCCGGGACGAGGTCACCGCCGCCCGGTTCGTCACCCCCGCCACCCTGGGCGGTGAGCGGGTCTACCTCACCGGCGACCGCGGTTACCGCGACCTGGACGGCCGGCTGTGGTTCCTCGGCCGCCAGGACAACCAGGTCAAGCTGCGCGGTTTCCGGATCGAGCTGGAGGAGATCGAGGCCGCGGCCTCCGCCGAACTCGGCGGGCGGTCCTGCGCGGTGGTCCTCGACCGGGACGCGTCCGCCGGCCCCCGGCTGGTCGGCTTCCTGGAGGGCACCGAGCAGCCCGACCAGGTCACGCTGCACGCCGCACTGGCCCAGCGGCTGCCCGGGGCACTCGTCCCCGGCACCTGGGTCGCCCTGGAGCGGATGCCGGTCCTGCCCGGCGGCAAGCCCGACCGCACCGCGCTGGTCCGCGCACTGGCCGAACTCCCCGAGCCCGGCGACGAGTCCGACGCCGACGCCGCGGCCGCGTTCACCGACCCCGCACAGGCGCTGGTCGCCGGGGCGTGGCGGGAGGTGCTGGGCCACGACCGGTTCGGGCCCGACTCGCACTTCTTCGAGATCGGCGGGCACTCGTTGCTGGCCGCCCAGCTCGCCGCCTGGCTGGAGCCGCACCTCGGCCACCGTCCGCCGCTGCGCACCCTGTTCCAGCACCCCGTGCTGGCCGACCAGGCCCGCGCCCTGACCGGCGGCCGCCCGTGAACGCCGTCGGCCGGCCCCTCCTCCACCGGACTCCGGCACCTGCCCCGAGGGCGGTCGTGAGCACCGCCCCTCGACCGGGTACCGGCCGCTTCCGCGCCCCCGTGCCCGCCGGCCGGCCGGGCCGGCGCCCGGCCCCGGCCACCGCTTCCCCCCTTCCCCTGGACCCGACCGGAGGCCAGCTGTGAACTCCACCCCCTCCGCCGTCCTCGAGGACGACCACCGCGAACTGGTCGAGGCCTTCGAGAGCTTCGTCCGCCGCGAGCTGGTGCCGCTGGCGGCCGAGCTGCCCGAGACCGCCGACCAGCCGCCCGCCGACCTGCGGTCGTACGTCCGCAAGCGCTCGGCCGCGCTGGGCTTCTACGCCGGCGACCACCCGGAGGAACTCGGCGGCTCCGGGATGCCGTTCACGGCCGTGGTGCTGCTGCACCACGCGGCCGGCCGCAGCGGCTGCACCCTGGCCCCGTACGCACTGGCCGGCTCCGACGGGCCCAGCCCGCTGCTGCGCCAGGGCACGCCCGAGCAGGTCGAGCGGTACCTGATGCCGCTGGTGCGGGGCGAGGCCGCACGCTGTCTGGCGCTGACCGAGCCGCAGGCCGGTTCCGACGCCTTCCGGCTGACCACCACGGCGCGGCGGGACGGCGACGGCTGGGTCATCAGCGGCCGCAAGACCTTCGTGAGCAACGCCGACCGCGCCGACTTCGCCCTGGTGGTCACCGCGACCGACCTGGGCGACGGCCCCACCGGCGGCGCGACCGCGTTCGTGCTGCCGATGGACCAGCCCGGCCTGCGGATCGGCCAGCGCTACGAGGGCATGTCCGGCGAGCCGCTGTTCGAGCTGGTGCTGGAGCAGGTCCGGGTGCCGATGGATGCCGTGATCGGCGGTGCGCAGGGCGTCGGGGCCGCGATGGCAATGGCCATGGACAGCCTCTCGCGCGGGCGTCTGGTAGTCGCCGCCATGTCCAACGGTGTCGCCGAGTACGCGCTGCGCCTCGGGGTGGAGTACGCCCGGGAGCGGGAGGCGTTCGGCGAGCGGATCGGGAACTACCAGCACGTCCAGGAGCACCTGGTGCGCAGCCGGGCCGAGGTGGAGGCGTCCAAGCTGCTCACCCTGGCCTGCGCCCGGCTGGTCGACGCCGGTACCGAGGCGCCGGAGAACGCGGCGCTCGCCAAGCTGACCGCCTCCGAGACGGCCGTGCGGGTGGTGGACCGCTCGCTGCAGGTGCACGGGGCGACCGGCTGGGTGCGCGGGCATCCGCTGGAGTTCCTGTACCGCTACGTCCGGATGATGACGATCATCGAGGGGACCTCCGAGGTCCAGAAGGTGATCGTCGCCAGGGCCATGGGCCTGGGCTAGCACGCCGCTCCGGCCGCTCCGGCCGCACCGGCCGCACCGGCCCCGCCCTGACCGCCCCCACCGCTCATCAGCGCTCTTCACCGCTCGGAGACGAGAACATGACCGATCCCCAGTCCGCTCTCAGCATTGCGTACGGCCGGCCGCACGAGGACGCCGCCGTACTGGACCGCTACCTCGACTGGGTGCGCCGCACCCCCGACGCTCCCGCGCTGATCGACGGTGAGCGCAGCTGGAGCTACGCCGAACTCGACCGGCTGGCCGACTCGGTGGCCGACGCCCTGCGCGGCCGGGTGCACCCCGGCGACCTGGTGGGCGTCTGCCTGGACCACTCGGTGGCGCTGGTCGCCGTCGCGGTGGCGGTGGCCCGGCTGGGCGCCGTCTACCTGCCGCTCGGCCCGCGCCCCGGCGAGCGGCGGCTCCAGGCCGTGGCGCAGAACCTGCGCCTGGGCTGCCTGATCGGCGACCCGGCCCTGCTGCCGCCCTCCCACCGGAGCACCGAACACCACAGCACCCGACGTCCGAACGCCGAACAGCCGGGCACCGAACAGCCGGGCACCGTGGAGCAGTTGCTGCTGCCGGTGCCGGCCGAGGGCGCGAACGCCGCCGCCACCGTGGTCGCGGCCTTCGCCCCGGCCGCTCCGGGTGCCGTGGGTGCACCCGCCGGTACGTACTACTCGGTGCTGACCTCCGGGTCGACCGGCCTCCCGAAGGCGGTCGCGGTGGGCGAGGACTCGCTCGGCGCGCTGCTGCACTGGTACCGCGAGGTGACCGGCCTGGGCCCGGGCGACCGGCACAGCCTGACGATCGGGGTCGCCTTCGACCCGCACCTGATGGAGCTCTGGGCGGGCCTCACCTCCGGCGCCGCGCTGAGCGTGGCCCCGGACGAGGTGCGCTGGGACCCGGGCGCGCTCACCGACTGGTGGCACCGGGCCCGGATCACGGTGAGCGTGCTGCCGACCCCGCTGGCCGAGCCCGCGCTCGACCTGCCGTGGCGCTCCGACCTGATGATCCGTCACATCACGGTCGGCGGCGACCGGCTGCGCAGGTACCCCGCGCCGGACGTCACCGCCCACCTGCACAACGCCTACGGTCCGGCCGAGGCGACGGTGACGACCACGGTGCACACCATGGCACCCGGCGCGGCCCCGGACGACGCGGAGGCCCCACCGATCGGCCGCCCGCTGCCGGGGGCCGTCGTCGTGGTCACCGACGAGGACGGGCGCCCGGTGCCGCGCGGGGTCTCCGGCGAACTGCGCATCGGCGGGCGCTGCCTGGCGCTCGGCTACCTCGACGCGGAGCTCACCGCCCGCCGGTTCGTCGCCGCCCCGGAGCACGACGCACCCGGAGGCCTCGACGGGATCGACCGGGTGTACCGCACCGGCGACCGCGTGCTGATGCGGCCCGACGGCGTGCTGGAGTTCCAGGGGCGGCTGGACGACCAGGTGAAGGTCAGCGGGGTGCGGATCGAACCCGCCGAGGTCGAGGCGGCCTTCGAGCGCGATCCGCGGGTCCGCCGGGCCGCCGTGGCCGCGCGGCGCAGCACGGCGGGCGGGGTGCAGCTGGTCGCCTTCGTCCAGGCGGCCGCCGGGCACGCCCCCGCGGGGGCCGACCTGCTGCCGCAGGTCCGCGCGTGGCTGCCCGAGCAGGCCGTGCCCACACTGGTCCGACTGGTCGAGACCTTCCCGCTGGACGCCAACGGCAAGGTGGACCGGGCCGCACTGCTGGCCGCCGAGGCACCCGGCCCGGCCGACGGACCGGCGGACCACGACGGCGCCTCGCCGACCGAGCGCACGGTACTGCGGCTCTGCCGCGACCTGCTCGGCCGGCCCGGGCTCGGCCCGCTCGACAACTTCACCGACGCGGGCGGCAACTCCCTGGCCGCCGCCCGCCTGCTGGTGGCACTGGAGCAGGAGTTCGGGGTGCGGCTGCGCGCCCCGCAGCTTCTCCGCCAGCCCGATCTGCGCCGACTCGCGGAGCTGGTCGAGGCCCGGCGCCCGGACACCGTCGCCGCCTCCTGACCCCATGCCGCACCAGGGTGCCCCGGCCGCACGCCGGGGCACCCGGAAGGGAACTCCCATGACCTCCCCCGTCTTCGTCGAACCCGCACCCGAGGCCGCCACCGGCGCCGGCCTACCCGGCGGCGTGCCCGGCCTGATCGCCCGGCACGCCGAACGGCACCCGCACGCGCTGGCCGTCTGTGACGGCACCACCTCGCTGACGTACCGTCAACTCGTCTGCGCCGCAGACCGACTCGGCTCCGAGCTCGGCGCTCGCGGGATCGGACCCGGCAGTGCCGTCGGGCTGCTCGCCGCCCGTTCCACCCGCCTGGTGGTCGCCCAGCTCGCGGTGTGGTGGGCGGGCGCCCACGCGGTGCCGCTCGACCCCGCCTATCCGCGCCCGCGTACCGCCGCGATGCTGGAGGACGCGGGGGTGCGCCTCACCCTCGGCGACAAGACCCTGCTGGCCGCGGCGGGGCTCCCGGACGACCGGACGCTGGCCCTGGACCCCGACGGTGTCGGACAGGGCGACGACGGCGCCCCGGGCACGCCGCACCCCGCCGTCGACGAGCCCCGGGCGACCGCCCTGGTGATGTACACCTCCGGTTCCACCGGCCACCCCAAGGGCGTCGAGATCCCGCACCGCGCGATCACCGACCTGGCGACGGCCCCGGACGGGATCGCGCTGGGCCCCGTCGACCGGGTGCTGTTCCACTCCTCCACCAGCTTCGACGCCTCGACCTTCGAGATCTGGGTGCCGCTGGCGCACGGCGCCGCCGTGATGGTCTCCCCCGCCGAGCGGCCGACCCCCGAGGAACTGGCCCGGGACGTGGAGCGGTTCGGCGTCACCACGGCCTTTCTGACCACCGCGCTCTTCCACCAGCTGGCCGCCCGGCAGTCGCGGCTCTTCGGCGTGCTGCGGACCCTGGTCGTGGGCGGCGAGGCGCTGTCGACGCGGCACGCCGAATCCGTCCTGCGGGCCTTCCCCTGGCTGACGCTGGTGAACGCCTACGGGCCGACCGAGGCCACCACCTTCACCACCCTGCACCGGGTGCGGGCCGCCGACTGCACCGGCCCGGTGCCGATCGGACGCCCGTACGGCGGCGCGAGCACGGCCGTGCTGGACGAGCAGCTGTCCCCGGTACCCCACGGCACCCAGGGCGAGTTGTGGATCGGCGGCGCCCGGCTCGCGCTCGGCTACCTCGGCCGGCCCGAGCTGACGGCGGACCGGTTCCGGGAGATCCCCGGCCACGGCCGGATGTACCGCAGCGGCGACCTGGTCTCCGCCCGCCCCGACGGCACCCTGGACTTCCACGGGCGGGCCGACGACCAGGTCAAGGTCCGCGGTTTCCGGATCGAGCCCGGCGAGGTCGAACACGCGCTGCGCCTGCACCCCGAGGTCGCTCAGGCGGCCGTCGTGGTGCGGCACGCCGGGCAGGAGGACGCCGCGCTCGCCGCCCACGTCGTCCCCGCCGAGGGCCACCGGCCGACCGCCGAGACCCTGCGCACCCACCTGGCGGACCGGCTGCCCGCCCATCTCGTCCCCACCGTCTGGGCCGTCCTGGACGCCCTGCCGCTCACCGGTGCCGGCAAGGTCGACCGCCGCGCGCTGGCCGGGACCGACTCCACCGCCGCGGCCGGCGCGCCGCAGGCCGCACCGGTCGCCCTGACGCCGCTTGAGCAGGCCGTCGCCGACGCCTGGTCGCGTTCGCTCGGCCGGGCCGTCGAGCGGCCGGACGCCGACTTCCTGGCCGAGGGCGGGCACTCGCTGATGGCCATGTGGGTGGTCGACGACCTGCGCGAGGACCTGGGCGTGGAGCTGTCGCTGGCCGACTTCTTCGCCCATCCCACCGTCGCCGCCCAGGCCGACCTGGTCGAACAGGCCCTGCTCGCCGCCCACGGCGGCCCGGACGCACCTGCGGGGGGCTCCCGGTGAACCGAACCGACCGGACCCTGCCCCAGGCGGACCTGTTGCGGCTGGCCCGGCAGCGGGCGGCCGGTGCCCGCCCCGAGGCCGTTCCCCGCAGCACCGGGCAGGGCCGGGCCCCGCTGTCGCACGCCCAGCAGCGGATGTGGCTGATGGACCGCCTCGGACAGGGCGGCGCCCGCTACAACGTACCGGTGGCCACCCGGCTGCGCGGCCCGCTCGACCTCGGGGCGCTCGCCGACGCGCTCACCGCGCTGACCGGCCGCCACTCCGTCCTGCGCACCCGTTACGGCCGGCTGGGCGAGGACCCGTACCAGGAGCCGCTGCCCCCGGCACCGGTCCCGGTCCCGGTGGTGACCGCCACGCCCGACGAGGCCGGCGCCCTGCTGCGCGCCGAGGCGGCGCGCCCCTTCGACCTGGCCACCGGTCCGGTGCTGCGCGCCCTGGCCCTGCGTCACGCCCCGGACGACCACACCGTCCTGCTGACCCTGCACCACATCGCGGTCGACGGCGGATCGCTGCCCCTGGTGGCCGCCGAACTCGCGACGCTCTACGCGGCGGCCCTCGACCGCAGGCCCGCCGAGCTGCCCGAACCACCGCTCCAGTACGCCGACTTCGCGCGCTGGGAGCGGTCCGGCGAGGCCGAGCTGGCCGCCGAGGTCGAGGCCTGGGCCGACCGGCTGGCCGGCGCCCGGCCGGTGCCGCTCCCCCGCCGCCCGCCCGCCGGGCCGCGGACCCGTGCCGCCGCACTGCACACCGAGCCGCTGCCCGCCGAGACCCTCGCCGGGCTGCGGCAGCTCGGCCGTGACCACGGCGCCACCCTGTTCGCCGTGGTCCTGGCCGCTGCGTTCGCCACCCTGCACCGCGCCACCGGCGAGGACGACCTCACGCTGGGCTGTGTGAGCGGCCACCGCTCCCGGCCCGAACTGCGCCGCCTGGTGGGCCTGTGCGTCAACACCCTGCCGATCCGGGCGGACCTGGCCGGGGATCCGAGCTTCGCCGAGCTGCTCGGCCGGGTCGGCGGTGCGCTGCTCACCGCGCAGCAGCACCACCGGGTCCCGTTCGACCTGGTGGTCGAACGCCTGGGCGCGGCCGCCCGGGACTCGGACGGCACCGCCCTGCTCTCGGTCACCTGCGACGTGGTCCGCCGGCCGGACCCGCTGCGGCTGCCCGGCCTGGTGGCCGAGGCCGTCGAAGTCGACCTCGGGCTGGCCAAGTTCGACCTGGGCCTGTTCGTCGAGGACGGCCCGCAGCCGCGCTGCCTGGTGCAGTACGACACCGACGCGCTCGGCGAGCCGGCCGCCCGGCAGCTGCTCGCGGGGTTCGGCGCCCTGCTGCGGGCGGTGGCCGAGGACGGCGGCCGACGGCTCGGGCAGCTGCCCGGCGAGCCGCTCCCGGCGGAGCCGGGCCGGTCCCACCCGGCCGAGGCCGCGCTGCTCGCGGACCCCGCGGTGGCCGATGCCCTGGTCGTCGAGCGCGACGGGCTGCCGCCGCTGGCGTACGCGGTGGTCCACGGCCCCGGTGCGCCGGGCGGCACCGAACTGCGGATCCGGCTGCGCTCCGGCCTGCCCGCCGGACTGGTCCCGGCGGCGGTGACCCTGCTGGACGCGATGCCCCGCCTGGCCGACGGCGCGGTGGACCGCGCCCGGCTGCCGGGCGCCACGTGTGGCGCACCGCCGACGAACGGCGCGCGGGTGGAGACCGTACGGGCCGCCTTCGGCGAGTTGCTCGGCACGCGCCCGGACCCGGACGCCGACTTCTTCGCGCTGGGCGGGCAGTCCCTGCTCGCCGTCCGGCTCGCCGAGCAGCTGCGCGAACGGACCGGCCTGCCGCTGACCGGCCTCGACATCCTGGAGCAGCGCACCCCGCGCGCGGTGGCGGTCCTGCTCGACACCCGGGAGGCCGACCGGCGGGCGGCGGCTGCTCGGCAGCCGGGCCGGCCGGGACGCGGCCCGGCACGCGCGGGCACGGTCCTGCTCACCGGCGGGACGGGTGGCGTCGGCGCGGCCCTGCTCCAGGAGCTGCTGGCGCAGGGCCGCCCGGTGCGCGCCCTGGCCAGGCCCGAGTCCGCCCACCTGGTGGCGCTGGACGGGGTGGAGGTGGCGGAGGGCGACCTCGCCGACCTCGACAGCCTGCGGGCGGCGGCGGAGGGCGTCGACACGGTGATCCACGCGGCCTGCACCTTCACCTCGCCCGAGGTGGACGTCGCAGCGATGCGCGTCCTGGTGGACTCCTGGCGGCGCGGCGGCTTCGTCTTCGTCAGCAGCATCGACGCCTACGGCCGCCCGGCCGGTGTCGAGGTCGCGGAGGGGGCACCGGCCGAACTGCCGGTCAGCGCCTACGGGCAGGGCAAGCTGGACTGCGAGCGGATCCTGCTGGCGGCGGCCGGCACGCAGGGCCGGGGCCCGGGTTCGGCGGTCCGCTCGCCGATCGTCTGGGGTCCGCACCGGCGGCTGCGCGACCAGCTCCGCTGGGGTTCGACCGGGGCGCTGTTCCAGGCCGCGCAGGCCGGGCAGCCGCTGGTGCTGCCCGACCCCGCGGCGTACGGCGACGCCTGGTACGGCGCGTCCTGGGTGCACTCCGCCGCGCTGGCCCGGGCCGTGCTCGGCTGCGCCGACGGCTCGGGGCGCGCGGACGGCCGGGTGGTGAACGCCGTCTCCGGCCACCTCTCGTGGGCCGAACTCGCCACCGAGCTGGCGAGGTTGCTCGGCTCGGCGAGCACGGTCGAGCTGCGGGCGGAGGCCGACCCGCAGGCCGACGCCGAGCTGCGACGCCCCTGGCGCTACCGGGCGGACACGCTGGCCGCCCTGCTCCGCCCGGAGCAGGGCGAGGACTGGCGCAGCGTACTGGCCGCCATGGTCGGGTAGCCGGACGGCCCGTCGGCTCCACGGCGCCGACGGGCTACCCGATCGTGAGCCGGTCGAGGATCACCCGGCCACCGTCGCCGTACGGCAGTGCCTCGGTGGCCTGCTCGTAGTCGCCGGCCGCGAACCTGACCTGCATTCCGCGGTACGCCGACGGCACGGGCACGGTCTTCCTGACCGTACTGCCCGTGCCGACGCGCGCGGTGAAGGTGAGGGTGCCGTTGCCGTTGTCGCTCAGCGTGTAGCTGAAGGCGGTGTCGAGCGGGACCCCGCCGACCAGCTTGTACACCGTGGACCGGTCGGACGCCTCCTTGACGGTGACCCGGATGACGCCGCCGTCGTAGTGCAGCATCACCAGCGGGACGGAGCTGTCGTCACCCGCCCCGTGGATCTGGCCGACGATCACGTCGTGGGTGGAGCCGGGAACCTGCCCGACCCGGACGCTCGCCCCGAGGGTCCGCTTCTTGTTCCCCACCGTCCAGCTGTCACGCCCGACCAGTTCGGTGCGCGGGTGCAGCGAGGATGCGGTGGTCGCACCGACGGACGGCGCCCAGAAGCCGAGGCTGCCGTCCGCCTCCCTCGTCAGGTAGGGGGAGCGCAGGGCGGCGGGACGCAGGATCGCGGCGTGGTTGCCCGAGGTCCCGCCGGCCGCGTCGACCGGGAGGATCAGGTCCCAGCCGTCCAGCGCAACCGCCGCGGCCGCCCCGGCGGCGAGCCGGTCCGCCCGTCCGCCGTCCGGCTCACCGGCACGTGCCGAGGCGGCGGACACGGTGGTCACCGCGAGCGCACCGGCCAGGGCGAGCGCACCGCCCAGCCGGAACCTGCGGGAGGCACGGAGCCGGGCCGGGCGGTGGTCTGAAACGTGATCGGACGGCATCGGGAGTTCCCTTCGAGACGGAGGAGCCGTGGAGCCGGGTGCCCGACGGGAGCGGGGGGCTGCGGCAGCCACCTGCCACGACCCGCCCTCTCCGGTCGACGGACACCTTCGCCGCACCACCACGGGGCACTGCCCCGGGAGCGGCGGTCCCGATTGCCTACCCACCTCGAATGGCGCGGACACGTCACACTTCGAGCCGACAGCCGACGCCGGCACCGACACCGACACCGACACCGACACCGACACCGACGGGCACCGTAGGAGTCCTCCGAGCACACGCGCCCCGATCGCACGGATCCGGACCACACGGATCCGGACCACACGCCCGAGACCGATCCGGCGGAG
Organism: Kitasatospora sp. NPDC056138; assembly: GCF_042264695.1. Taxonomy (NCBI): domain Bacteria; kingdom Bacillati; phylum Actinomycetota; class Actinomycetes; order Kitasatosporales; family Streptomycetaceae; genus Kitasatospora; species Kitasatospora sp. NPDC056138. Next base: position 19,662 of record NZ_JBHJVK010000061.1, read on the forward strand.
CGTCAGTCACCGTCGCGTTCCACGATGACGAGCGTCCCCGCACTCCCGGGACGCACCGCGTGCACCGCCCCGGCGGGCACCAGGTACAGCTCACCGGGCCCGACCGACACCGCGCGGCCCTCCACGTCGAGTTCGAGCCGGCCGTCCAGGACCAGCAGCGCCTCGGCGTCCTCGTGGCGCTCGGGTTCGAGCGGCAGTGCGCCCATCCGCAGCACCTTCACGGTGGCGCCCCCGACCCGCCCGAGCGGGAGCGAACTCCACGCCAGGGGCAGTCCGGTGGCGGTGGCCGGCAGGTCGACCGGGTCCATGGCACGCCTCATCCCCGCGACCGGCCGACCTGTCGTCCGCCGACCGCATCCGTCTCCATCGGTTGACGCTCCGACCCTAGGCAGCCGGAACCGCCCATTGGTCGACCGTTCGGCAAAGCTTTCGGCCGGCCCGGCCGTGACCCGCCGCGAGTCCGCCATGACATGCGTCACACAAGACGACCGGCCTGCATCCGCGACCCCCTCCCCCCGCGTGTCAGACAGGAGGTCGACACCAGGACGTACGAGGGCGGGATGACGGGCAGCCGGGCGGGGTTCGAGGAGTTCGTCGGACCGCAGGGTGCGGTCCGCGACACCCGTCTCAGACGGCCGGACGAGAGAGCCGTCCGGCAGGCCGCCGCCGTACCCGGCCCGGTCGGCATCCCCGCGCCGACGACCAACGGCTGACCGGCACCCGACCGCCCGTCACCACCCGGACCTCCCAACCCGGCCACCATCCCCCCGTCACCACTCACCGAGGACTTCCACCATGTCTGCCGACCGTCCGTCCCGTCCCACCCGCCGCCGTGTGCTGCTGGGCCTGTTCACCCTCGCCGCGACAGCCGCCGGCACCGGCTGTTCGGCGTCCCGGTCCGAGCGGAGCATGGACCTCGGAGCGGGCCCCTCCCGTCAGGCCGTACCCTCCGGCGGCAACCCGCCCTCCGCACCGGCCGCCCCCGCCACGCCGCCGCCGACCACCATCACCGGCCTCGGTCCGAAGACCCTGGCCCAGCTCCCGGCGGTCTCCCGGCAGGCGGTGGTGGCGACCGGCGATGCCGCGGACTCCGCCCTCACCAGTGTCCGGCTCTGGACCGCGGACGCCGCCGGCCACTGGACGCCCGCCGGCGGACCGTGGCCGGGCCACAACGGCCGTGACGGCTGGACCGAACAGCACCACGTGGGCGACCTGCACAGCCCGATCGGCGTCTTCACCCTCACCGACGCCGGTGGCCGACTGCCCAACCCCGGGACCGCCCTGCCCTACGACCGCTCCGACTCCTTCGTCATCGACGGTGACGGCTTCGAGGGCGAGCCGCTGGACGGGTCCTTCGACTACGTCGTCGCCATCGACTACAACCGGGTACCCGGCCGGAGTCCACTGGACACCAGCCAGCCGATGGGCAGGTCGCGCGGCGGCGGCGTCTGGCTGCACGTGGACCACGGCGGCCCCACCCACGCCTGCGTGAGCCTGGCCCAGTCCGACCTGGTGACGCTCCTCAAAGCGCTCGACCCCGCCGCCCACCCCGTGATCGTCATGGGCCCCCGCGACCACCTGGCCCGCTGACCCGCTGACCCGCCGCCCGCTCACCGCTCACCGCTCACCGCTCACCGCTCCAGCGCGCCGGTACTTTCGGCGCCGCTGGCACTTCGACGTCCCGGCCCTCCGGCGCCTCGGCACCTCGGCGCACGCGAACGCGAACGCGAACGCGAACGCTGCGAGCAGTCGGCGTAGTTGCCCGACCGACCGCGCACGCAGCGAACCCCGGCGAAGTCGTGCTGTCGCCACCCGCCGGAGGCCGCGCGGCCACCCCCTGTTCCGCACGCGGGCCGGGCGGCATGATGGCGCCCACGGGCGGCCGCTGCCGTCCCGTCGTCTCCCCGAGGAGAGGAACACACCCGGTGGCAACCGAGTCCAGGACGGTCAGGGTCGAACAGGCAGGGCGGGTCCGGACGGTGATCCTCGCCCGCCCTGCCGCGCGCAACGCGGTCGACGGCGCCACGGCATCCCAACTCGCCTCAGCTTTCGAGGACTTCGAGGCCGATGACACCGCGTCGGTAGCGGTGCTGTGGGGCGAGGGCGGCACCTTCTGCGCCGGTGCCGACCTCAAGGCCGTCGGGACCGACCGGTCCAACCGGCTCGACGCCGACGGCCCGGGACCGATGGGACCGACCAGGCTGCGTCTCACCAAGCCGGTGATCGCGGCCGTCGCCGGACACGCCGTCGCCGGGGGCCTCGAACTCGCCCTCTGGTGCGACCTGCGGGTCGTTGCGGAGGACGCCGTGTTCGGAGTGTTCTGCCGCCGCTGGGGCGTACCGCTGATCGACGGCGGCACCGTACGGCTCCCCCGGCTGATCGGCACCAGCCGCGCGATGGACCTCATCCTCACCGGCCGGCCGGTCGATGCCGCGGAGGCCCATCTGATCGGCCTGGCCAACCGGGTGGTGCCCATCGGCCGGGAACGCGCCGCCGCCGAGGAACTGGCCGCCGAACTCGCCCGGTTCCCGCAGACCTGCCTCCGCCACGACCGCCTGTCCCTGCTCGAACAGGACGGACTCACCGAGGCCGAGGCCATCGCCAACGAGTGGCGGCACGGCACCGTCTCACTCGCCGCCGACACCGCTGCCGGAGCCGCCCGTTTCACCGCCGGCGCCGGTCGCCACGGCACCTTCGACCGTCCCGGCGACTGACCGCACCCACTGACCCCACCAACCGACCACACCGACGAACCGCACCAACCGACCACACCGACGGACCGCACCGACGGACCGCACCGACGGACCGCAGCTTTCCGCTACCGGACGCCGACCGGGCGGTCGTCAGCACCGGACCGAGGACGAAGGCCCGGCCGGTCGGGCCGACGGCGGCGCCCCGGAGCCTTCGTCCGGCGCGGCGACCTGCACGGGTGCGCCCCCGTGCAGGTCCCGGCGGCCGCTGTCGGACGAACGGGAGCAGCATCACCGGCTGCCCGCTCGGGCGCTGCGAGCCGCCTGCGGGTTCGACCGTCACTCCGATGCCCGGCGCACCGTCGATCGCACCGGTGAGCAGCAGCGAGCCGTCACCGGTGGGGAGCAGCCCGGCCGGTCGCATGGTCCCGGCGTCGTTGAACCAGAGCTCGTACGTCCGGCCCTGCGGCAGGTCCGGCATTCCGGCCGCGAGGACGCCGGCCTGGCCCCTGCTGTGCGACCGGACGACCGTGCCGACGCCCGGTCCGGCAGTGGCCGTGCCGGTGGTGGTCGGGCGTCGGGCGCGGTGAGCAGGGCGCCGAGCCTGGCCTGCTGGTCGGCGAGCCGGGCGGCCCTCGACCTGTTCGGCCACCTCGTCGAAGACCGGTGAGTGCGCCTGGGCGGCGGCCCGCTGGTCGCGGTCGGCGGCGGCCCGGGCCGCACGGACCCGGTCCACGGCGCGACGGTGGGCGGCGTGGGCCACCGGTCGCTCGAGGCAGGCGTGTGACCTGCCCGTCGGGCGGATGGCGGACATGGCGGACCTCCAACCGTGCCGCCCGTCCACCGACCTCCCCGGCTGCCGGCCTTCCGCACCTCCCCGGTGCCCGAACGGCTCGCCGCCGCCGGGGAGTTCCCGGACGGCGGGTACGAGGTGCGCCTCGGCCGCCCGGGGACGGGAAGGCTGGGTGTGCCGAGCCGCTGCGCCGGATGGACGACATCCCGTCGACCGCCGTGCGGGCCCGCGCCGCGGTGGAGATCATCATGCTGACCCACGGCCGACGGCGCCCCCGGACAGGGCCGCCACGAGCCAGGGCCGCCACCGGGCCGATCCCGGCAGGAGGCCGGATGCTCCGGGAGCGGCGACCGGAGCGTCCGCCGCCGCTCCGGCCCGGCAGCCTCCGCACCGGCGGAGCCGCCCGGCCCGCGTCGCCGGCCGCGGATCCGGTAAGCCTTGTGCCGAGCCGCCAGGAACACCCGGGAGCTGCGATGACCGAGCCGATGCCCACCCCGCTGCGCTGCCTGGTCACCGGTGCCACCGGTTACCTGGGCGGGCGTCTGGTGCCCGAGCTGCTGGCCGCCGGGCACACCGTGCGCTGCCTGGTCCGCGACCCGGTCAGGCTGCGGGACTTCCCCTGGCGGGCCGAGGTCGAGATCGTCACCGGGGACGTGACCCGGCCACCGAGCCTGGCCGGGGTGTTCGAGGGCGTGGACCTCGCCTACTACCTGGTGCACTCCCTGGGCACCGGGCCCGGCTTCGAGGACCGCGACCGCGCGGCGGCGCACGCGTTCGGTGCGGCGGCCGCCCGGGCCGGGGTGCGGCGGATCGTCTACCTCGGCGGACTCGGGCCCTCGGGCGTCCCCGCCGAGGGGCTCTCGCCGCACCTGCGCTCCCGCGCCGAGGTGGGCCGGATCCTGCGGGCGAGCGGGGTGCCGACCGCCGAGCTGCGGGCCGCAGTGATCATCGGCTCGGGCTCGGCCTCCTTCGAGATGCTCCGCTACCTCACCGAACGGCTCCCGGTGATGGTCACCCCGAGCTGGGTGGGGACCCGGATCCAGCCGATCGCGGTGCGGGACGTGCTGCGCTTCCTGACCGGCGCCGCCCGGCTCCCGGCGGACGTCAACCGGACCTTCGACATCGGCGGCCCCGAGGTCCTGACGTACCGGCAGATGATGGCCCGGTACGCCCGGGTCGCCGGGCTGCGCCGCCGGGTGATCGTCCCCGTGCCGGTGCTGACCCCGTGGCTGTCCAGCCTCTGGGTCGGCCTGGTGACGCCGGTGCCGGGCTCGCTGGCCCGGCCGCTGGTGGAGTCGCTGCGCTACGAGGTGGTCCGCACCGAGGACGACCTCGCCCACTACGTGCCCGACCCGCCGGGCGGCCTGATCGGCTTCGACGAGTCCGTCCGGCTCGCGCTCAAACGGATCAGGGACGCCGAGGTGACCACCCGCTGGTCCTCCGCCACGCTGCCGGGTGCCCCCAGCGACCCGCTGCCCACCGACCCCGACTGGGCCGGCGGCAGTCTCTACCAGGACGTCCGGGAGCGGTCGGTGTCCGCGTCCCCGGCCGCGCTGTGGCGGGTGGTGGAGGGGATCGGCGGCGAGAACGGCTGGTACTCCTTCCCGCTCGGCTGGGCACTGCGCGGACTGCTGGACCGGATGGTGGGCGGGGTCGGGCTGCGCCGGGGCCGCCGCGACCCGCACCGGCTGCGGGTGGGCGACTCGCTGGACTTCTGGCGGGTGGAGGAGATCGAGCCGGGGCGGCTGCTGCGGCTGCGCGCGGAGATGCGGCTGCCGGGACTGGCCTGGCTGGAGCTGTCGGTCAGCCCGCACGGCGACGGCGGCGCGCTCTACCGCCAGCGCGCCCTGTTCCACCCGCACGGCCTGGCCGGCCACGCGTACTGGTGGGCGGTGGCACCGTTCCACGCGGCCGTGTTCGGCGGTATGGCCCGCAACATCGCCGAACGGGCCTGCGGGTCCTGCTGAGACCGGAGCCCGCCGGGGCCCGGTGCGCGCCCGGCCCGGGGCGGTCCGCGCGCGGGGGCGCCCCGGCCGATCGGGTGACCTCGCCGCCGGGGCTCGGCCGCAGCCGGACCGCGGTGGTTCACGATCCGTAGCAGGTCGGGCGCCCCGGAGGTCGAGATGCGGATCCTGCTCGTTGCGAGCGCGTTCAACAGTCTGAGCCAACGGGTCTTCGCCGAGCTGCGCGAGCGCGGGCACTCGATGAGGGTCCAACTCGGCTCCGGGGAGGACGAGTTGCGCGCGGCCGTCGACGAGCACGCCCCGGACCTGCTGCTGGCGCCGATGCTGAAGTCAGCCATCCCCCGGGACGTCTGGTCCGCCCGCACCTGCCTGGTGGTCCACCCCGGCCCGCCCGGCGACCGGGGGCCGTCCGCACTGGACTGGGCGATGCACGAAGGCGCGGACCGCTGGGGGGTGACGGTGCTCCAGGCGGACGAGGTGATGGACGGCGGCCCGGTCTGGGCCAGTGCCGAGTGCCCGCTGCCGCCGGCGGCCAAGAGCGACCTGTACCGCAACGAGGTCGGCGACGCCGCACTGGAGGCGGTGCTGCTCGCCGTGGAGCGGTTCGCCTCGGGCAGCCACGTCCCGCTCCCGCAGGGCGGCCCGGCCTGGCAGGCCGCCGACCACACCCGTCCGTACTTCGACCAGGGCCTGCGCCGCATCGACTGGGCCGCCGACCCGACCGCCGCCGTGCTGCGCAGCCTCCGGGCGGCGGACTCGCAGCCCGGCGTGCTGGACGGACTGCTCGGCGGCGAGTGGTACCTGCACGGCGGCCACCATGAGGACGAACTGCGCGGCGCACCGGGCGAGTTGCTGGCCACCAGGGCCGGTGCCGTCTGCCGGGCCACGGTGGACGGTGCGGTCTGGATCCCCGAGCTGCGGGCGCGCCGACGGCCCGGCGGCCCACCGACGTTCAAGCTGCCCGCCGCGCTGGCCCTCGGCGACCGGCTCCCCCGACTGCCCGAGGTCCCGGCCCCGTTGAGCCCGGCGCCCGGCCGCCGGACCTGGACCGACCTGGACTACCGCGAGGAGGGTCCGGTGGGCTTCCTGCGGTTCTCCTTCCCCGGCGGCGCGATGAGCACCTCGCACTGCCGCCGGCTGCTGGACGCCTACCGCTCCGCCTGCGCCCGCCCCATCTCGGTCCTGGTCCTCGGCGGCGGACGGGACTTCTTCTCCAACGGCATCCACCTGAACGTGATCGAGGCCGCCGCCGACCCCGGGCAGGAGTCCTGGGAGAACATCCAGGCGATGAACGACCTGGTGGCGGCCGTGCTGACCACCACGGACCGGCTGGTGGTCGCCGCACTCGGCGGCAACGCGGCGGCGGGCGGCGCGATGCTGGCCCTGGCGGCGGACGAGGTCTGGTGCCGCGACGGCGTGCTGCTCAACCCGCACTACCGCCTGATGGGTCTGCACGGCTCGGAGTACTGGACGTACACGCTGCCGCGCCGGGCGGGCGGGGCCGCCGCGCGCCGGCTCACCGGGCAGGCGCTGCCGGTGACCGCCCGGGCGGCCCGGCAGCTCGGACTGGCGGACCGGGTGATCCCGTCCGCGCCGCAGGAGTTCGGCGCGGAGGTCGGGCGGCTCGCCGCACTGCTGGCGCGCTCCGCGCGCCTGCAGGAGCGGATCGCCGCGAAGAAAGCCACCCGGGAGCGGGACGAGGCGCTCCGGCCGCTGGCCGCGTACCGGGCGGCGGAGCTGGCCGAGATGCACCGGACCTTCTTCGACCCCGACGCGCCCTACCACGCACTGCGGTCCGCCTTCGTCCGCAAGCGTCCGGCGCCGAGCCCCCCGCCCGTGGGCGGCCGGTGGTGAGCCGCCCGGACGGCCGCGCCGGGTTGCACGGGCGGCCGTCACCGCTTCGGCCCACCCGGCGAACGCACCGACCGGTTGGGTGCTAGGAAGTCAATGGGTCCGTTATGCCGGGCTCATCCCGTTTCCGAGGAGGCATCCTCATGGGTGCTACAGCAACGCCGGAGCGCACCGAAGCACCCCCGGTGCACATTCTGTGGATCAACGCGGGCCTCAGCTGCGACGGCGACTCCGTCTCGCTGACCGCGGCGATGCAGCCGAGCATCGAGGAGATCGTCACCGGCGCCCTGCCCGGTCTGCCGAAGATCGCGGTGCACTGGCCGCTGATCGACTTCGAGTGCGGCCCCGTCCAGGGCGCGGACAACTTCATCGAGTGGTTCTTCAAGGCGGAGCGCGGCGAGCTGGAACCGTTCGTGCTGGTCGTCGAGGGGTCCATCCCGAACGAGTCGATCAAGGAGGAGGGCTACTGGTGCGGCTTCGGCGACGACCCCGCCACCGGCCAGCCCATCACCACCAGCGAGTGGCTCGACCGCCTCGCGGCCAAGGCCACCGCCGTGGTCGCGATCGGCACCTGCGCCACCTACGGCGGCATCCACGCCATGGCCGGGAACCCGACCGGGGCGATGGGCGTGCCGGACTACCTCGGGTGGAACTGGAAGTCCAAGGCCGGGCTGCCGATCGTCTGCGTCCCCGGCTGCCCGATCCAGCCGGACAACTTCGCCGAGACGCTGACCTACCTGCTCTACCAGCTGACCGGCGCCGCACCGATGATCCCGCTGGACGACAAGCTGCGCCCGGCCTGGCTGTTCGGCGCGACCGTGCACGAGGGCTGCGACCGCGGCGGCTACTACGAGCAGGGCCAGTTCGCCACCGAGTACGGCTCGCCGGAGTGCCTGGTGAAGCTCGGCTGCTGGGGCCCGGTGGTCAAGTGCAACGTCCCCAAACGCGGCTGGATCAACGGTGTCGGCGGCTGTCCCAACGTGGGCGGCATCTGTATCGCCTGCACCATGCCGGGCTTCCCCGACAAGTTCATGCCGTTCATGGACGAGCCGCCCGGCAGCAAGGTGTCCGCCGCCGCCAGCGGCGCGTACGGCACGGTGGTCCGCCGGCTGCGCGCGATCACCGCCGACACCGTGGACAAGGAACCGAAGTGGCGCCGTACCGGCCGCAGACTCGCGACCGGCTACCGGACGCCCTGGTGACACCTGCGGCGCCGCACGCCCGACGCGTGCGGCGCCCTCTCCCGTTCCGGACCCGAAGACCTGAAGACCTCAGGACCTGAAGAAGGGCACGACACAGACGATGGCACAGACGACGAGGGCGGCCGGCGACGGCAGCGGCCTGGTGGAGATGTCCTGGGACCCGATCACCCGGATCGTGGGCAGCCTGGGCATCCACACGAAGATCGACTTCAAGCAGAAGCGGGTCGCGGAGTGCTACAGCACCTCGTCGGTCTTCCGCGGGTACAGCGTCTTCATGCGCGGCAAGGACCCGCGCGACGCGCACTTCATCACCAGCCGGATCTGCGGAATCTGCGGTGACAACCACGCGACCTGCTCGGTGTACGCGCAGAACATGGCGTACGGGGTCAAGCCGCCGCACCTGGGTGAGTGGATCATCAACCTGGGCGAGGCCGCCGAGTACATGTTCGACCACAACATCTTCCAGGAGAACCTGGTCGGGGTCGACTACTGCGAGAAGATGGTCCGCGAGACCAACCCGGGCGTGCTGGAACTCGCCGAGCGCACCGAGGCGCCGCACGCCGGCGACCACGGCTACAAGACCATCGCCGACATCATGCGCTCGCTCAACCCGATCGAGGGCGAGTTCTACCGCGAGGCCCTCCAGGTCAGCCGCTACACCCGGGAGATGTTCTGCCTGATGGAGGGCCGCCACGTGCACCCCTCCACGCTGTACGCGGGCGGCGTCGGCACGGTGGCCACCATCCAGCTGTTCACCGACTACCTGACCCGCCTGACCCGCTACGTCGAGTTCATGAAGCGCGTCGTCCCGCTCCACGACGACCTGTTCGACTTCTTCTACCAGGCGCTGCCCGGCTACGAGGAGGTCGGCCGGCGCCGGGTCCTGCTCGGCTGCTGGGGCGCCCTCAACGACCCAGACCACTGCGACTTCACCTACCGCAACATGACCGACTGGGGTCGGAGGATGTTCGTCACCCCGGGCATCATCGTGGACGGCAAGCTGGTCACCAACGACCTCACCGAGATCAACCTCGGCATCCGGATCCTGCTCGGCAGCTCCTACTACCAGGACTGGGAGGGGCAGGAGCAGTTCGTCACCCACGACCCGCTGGGCAACCCGGTGGATCCCAGGCACCCGTGGAACCAGCACACCATCCCGGCGCCGCAGAAGCGCGACTTCGACGGCAAGTACAGCTGGGTGATGTCGCCGCGCTGGTTCGACGGCAAGGACCACCTGGCGCTGGACACCGGCGGCGGCCCGCTCGCCCGGCTCTGGTCCACCGCGCTGTCCGGCCTGGTCGACATCGGCTACATCAAGGCCACCGGCCACAGCGTGCAGATCAACCTGCCGCGCACCATGACCAAGCCGGAGGTCACCTTCGAGTGGAAGATCCCGCAGTGGAGCAACGCCCTGGAACGCAACCGGGCGCGCACCTACTTCCAGGCCTACAGCGCCGCCGCCGCACTGCACTTCACCGAGAAGGCCCTCGACGAGGTCCGCGCCGGACGCACCCAGACCTGGGAGAAGTTCGAGGTGCCGGACGAGAGCATCGGCTGCGGTTTCACCGAGGCCGTCCGCGGCGTGCTCTCGCACCACATGGTGATCAGGGACGGCAAGATCGCCAACTACCACCCCTACCCGCCGACCCCGTGGAACGCCAGCGTCCGCGACAGCTTCGGCACCCCGGGACCGTACGAGGACGCGGTGCAGAACACCCCGATCTTCGAGGAGAACAGCCCCGAGAACTTCAAGGGCATCGACATCATGCGCGCGGTGCGCAGCTTCGACCCCTGCCTGCCCTGCGGGGTGCACATGTACGTGGGCGGCGGTCGCACCGTACAGAAGATGCACGTCCCCACCGGCCTCAGCGGCATGAACGGCACGGGCGGCTTGAGCGGGCTCGGCGGATGAGCGCGGAACGGACCGGGCTGCGGGTCCAGGAGGTGCTGGACTCACTGGCCGACTCCGGGCAGGCCGAGGCCGGCGAGGCGCTGGTGCGCGAGCTGATGGCCTTCTACGACGCCGGGCTGGCCCGGCTGGTGGAGCTGCTGCCGCCCGGTGTCCTGACCCCCCTGCTGGACGACCGGCTGGTGGCCGGGCTGCTGGTCCTGCACGAGCTGCACCCCGAGGACGTCACCGCCCGGATCGCGCGGGCACTGGCCGACTCCCCGGTGGAGGTGGCCGGCTTCGACCCGGACGAGGGGAGGCTGACGCTCCGCCGGACCGCCACGGGCTGCGGCTGCGGCGGCAGCTCCGGGGCGGCCACCGCGAGCATCGAGGACGCGCTCGCCTGCCACGCCCCGGAGGTGACCGCCGTGGAGCTGGAGCGGCCGGCCGCGCCGCTGCTGCAGATCGGCACCCGGCCGGCCGCCGTGGCGGAGGTCCGGTGAGCACGCGTCCGATCGCCCGGCCGGGCGCGGCGCTGCTGCGCCGACTGCGCGAGCCCGCCCCGCCGCAGCCGGAGCGCTGCGGGTTCTGCGGCATCCAACTGCCGCCCGGCCACCGGCACGTGGTGGACACCGAGGAGCGGCGGCTGGCCTGCACCTGCGCGGCCTGCGCCCTGCTGTTCCAGGCGCCCGGCGCCGCCGAGGGCCGCTACCGCAAGGTGCCGGACCGCTATCTCGTCGACCCCGCACACGAGTTGGACGAGTCCGCCTGGGAGGCACTGCGGATCCCGGTCTCCACCGCCTTCTTCTTCCGCAACGCGGTACTGGATCGGCTGGTCGCGCTCTACCCCAGCCCGGCCGGCCCCACGGAGAGCGAACTCGACCCGCGGACCTGGGAGTCCGTGCTCGGCCGCAGCAGGCTCACCGCGCTGCTGGAGCCCGACGTGGAGGCACTGCTGCTGCGCCGCACGGCAGGCGTCCTCCGGTGCTTCCTGGTACCGATCGACGTCTGCTACGAGCTGGTCGGCCGGATGCGCCTGCACTGGCAGGGCTTCGACGGCGGAGCCGAGGCACGGCGCGAACTCGACGGCGTCTTCGCCCGGATCCAGGACCGCTCGCGGGCCCTGGCCGAGGACGTGGCCTCATGACCGGGCTGGGCTTCAGCTGCCTCGGGGTGCGCGCCGATCCGTACGCGGCGGGCCCGACCCTGGTGTTCCGGCTGCGGATCACGGCCGCGCAGGACGTCCGGGTGCACGCCCTGCTGCTGCACTGCCAGCTGCGGATCGAGCCCGCCCGCCGCCCGTACGGTCCCGGGGAGGAGCTGCGGCTGGGGGTGCTGTTCGGCGAGCGTGCGCGCTGGTCGAACTCGCTGAACCCGATCCAGCTGGCCCAGGTGTCGCTCACGGTGCCCGGGTTCACCGGGGAGACCGAGGTGGACCTGGTGGTGCCGTGCACCTACGACATGGACATCGCCGCCACCCGGTACTTCCAGGCGCTGGAGGACGGCGAGGCACCGGTCCTGCTGCTGTTCTCCGGCACCGCCTTCACCGGCCCCGGCGGCTTCCAGGTGGCGCCGGTGCCCTGGGACCAGGAGGCGTCCTGCCGGCTGCCGGTGGCAGTCTGGCAGGACATGATCGAGCAGCACTTCCCGGGCTGCGGCTGGGTCCGGCTGCCCCGCGACACCATGGACGCACTGCTGGAGTTCCGCTCGCGCCACGGTCTGCCGTCCTGGGAGGCGACCGTACGGGCACTGCTCGCGGGCGCGGCGGTGCGCTGAGCCGACGCCGCGAGCCCTTCCGCACCGCGACCTTCACCGGTTCGACCCGACAGGAGCCACCGACCATGTCCGTTGACCAGCAGCGAAGCGAACTCCATCGGCTCGCGCCACCGGGCCCGCGGCCCGTTCACCGCCCGCCCGGCCGCCAGGGCCGCCCCGGGGAGGTCCGGTGAACGACGCCCGGCCGCAGGCGGGTTTCGAGGCCGCGCGGCAGATCGCGGACGCCGTCCTGTTCGAGGGCTACGTGCTCTACCCCTACCGGGCCTCGGCGGCCAAGAACCGGATGCGCTGGCAGTTCGGGGTCCTCGTCCCGCCGTCGTTCGAGGCGGTCGGCTCCGAGCACTCCCACCAGCGCACCGAGTGCCTGATGGAGCCGCGCCGGGGCGCGACGCTCCGGGTCGAACTGCGCTTCCTGCACGCCCAGCGGCGAACGGTGCAACGACAGCTCCCCGCCCGGGGGTTCGAGCCGGTCGACGAGCTCGCGCTGCCCGACCGGATCCTCCTCCCGTGGGACGAGGGCGTCGAGGAACGGGTCGAACTCGAAGTACCGGTCGCCGAGTTGACCGGCGACGGGGTCCTCCTCCCGTTCGACCTGCCCGCCCGCGAGGTGCAGGAGGTCGTGCACGAGCACGGGAGGACCGTCGGGCGCCTGGTGCGCCGAAGGGAGCGGCTCGACGGTGTGCTGCGCCTGACGGCGACGGAGATCCCCGGCCCGTACGCGGCGCTCCGGCTCAACGCCGTGGTGGAGAACACCAGCACCTGGACGCCGCCCGAGGGTGCCGACCGCGAACTCGCGCTGCGCCGGTCGCTGCTGTCGGCGCACCTGCTGCTGGGCCTGAGCGCGGGGACCTTCGTCTCGATGACGGACCCGCCGCAGTGGGCCGCACCCGCCGTCGCCCGGTGCCGCAACGAGCACACCTGGCCGGTGCTGGCCGGTGCGGCGGGCGGGTCCGACGTGGTGCTGTCCTCGCCGATCATCCTCGCGGACCACCCCGAGGTGGCCCCCGAGAGCCCCGGCGCGCTCTACGACGCCACCGAGATCGACGAGATCCTCGCGCTGCGCACGGCGGCGCTGACCGAGCGGGAGAAGCGCGAGGCCCGGGGCACCGACGAGCGGGCCGGAGCCGTGATCGACCTCGCGGACTCGCTGCCGCCCGAGGTGCTGGAGCGGCTGCACGGTGCCGTGCGGGCGCTGCGGGAGGTCACCTCGCCGTCGGTCGAGCCGACTGCCGACGGGTTCCCCGGGCCGCCGCCCGACACACCCTGGTGGGATCCCGGGGCCGACCGGAGTGTGGATCCGGCCGTCGACCGGGTGGTGGTGGACGGTCGGCCGGTCGGGGCCGGCAGCCGGGTCCTGCTCAGACCCGGTCAGCGCCGGACCGATGCGCAGGACCTGTTCCTGCACGGGCGGACCGCCCTGGTGGAGGCGGTGCTGCGGGACGTGGACGGCTCCGTCCACCTGGCCGTGACGGTCGACGACGACCCCGGCGCCGACCTGTGGCGGGCCCAGGGCCGATTCCGGTACTTCCAGCCGGACGAAGTCACCCCACTGGAGGAACCGTGAGCGGGCCGGCCATGCCCTCGGACTCGGCACCGGCACGGGCCGGCCGGGTGCTGGTCGCGGGGGTCGGCAACATCTTCCTCGGTGACGACGGCTTCGGCGTCGAGACGGTACGGCGGCTCGCCGCCCAGCCGCTGCCCGAGGGCGTCGAAGCCGTCGATTTCGGCGTGCGCGGGGTCCACCTGGCCTACCAACTCGTCGACGGCTACCGGATGCTGGTCCTGGTGGACGCGACCGAGCGCGGGGACCCACCCGGGACGCTCTACCTGATCGAGGCGACGGCGGACGGCCCGGTCGAGCCCGGGTCCCCGCTGCTCGACGGCCACCGGATGGGACCGGACGCGGTGCTCGCCCTGCTGGCGACACTCTGCGCCGGGACCGGAGGCAGTCCGCCCGAGCGGATCCTGGTGGTCGGCTGTGAACCGGAGTCGGTGGACGAACACCTCGGTCTGAGCCCGGCGGTCGCCGCCGCCGTCGACCGGGCCGTCGAGCTGATCCTGCAGGTCGTACGGGACGACGAGGCCGCCGGCCTCCTGCGCCCGGCCGGTGTCGGTCCGATGGCGGACCGTGGAGAGAGAAAGGCACCCTGATGCGGAAGATCCTGATCGCCTGTGTGGTGGTGGCGGGAGCCGGGCTGGCGCTGGCCGTCGCCCAGAGCCTGCCCGACATCCAGCGTTACCTGCGGATCCGCCGGATGTGACGGCCGCCTCGGCACGCCCCGGTGGCCCGTGCCCTGCCCCGCCCCGCCCTGTCTCGCGCGGCCGCCCCTGGTCCCGCGCCGGTCCGCGCGAGGCCGCCGTCGGCGGACTGCGGCACCGTGTGCGGCGAATGGCGTAGCCGGGGCCGGGGCGCGGCGCGGCGGCCGAAGTGCGTGGTCGGGCCGCCCTGTAATGGGTCGCGGAGCGAGGGGCCGCACCTGCGGCCCGCTCTGTCGCGCCGTGTGACGGGCCCGCGACCGGGCGCAGGGAGAGGCCGTTGCACGAGATGTCGATTGCGTTGGCCGTGGTCGAGCAGGTGGCGGAGGCCGCACGCAGGCACGGCGCCCGGTCCGTCGAGTCCGTCCGGCTCCAGGTCGGCGAGCTGGCCGGGGTGGTCCCCGAGGCGCTGGCGTTCTGCTTCGAACTCGCCTGCGCGGACACCGTGGTGGCGGGCGCCGAGCTGCTGGCCGAACCGGTCGCGGCCCGTGCCCGCTGCGGCGGGTGCGCCACCGAATGGCCGGTCGGCATGCCGCCCGATCTGTGCTGCCCGGGTTGCGGCGGTGCGCAGACCGAGCTGCTGGCCGGTCGGGAACTGCAGATTCTGAGCGTGTGCTGGGCCGACGGACCCGCGCTCGCCCGGACCCATCAGGAGGGCTGAACCCGTGTGCCGTGTCGTCGATCTCCAACAGGCCGTGCTCGCCCGCAACGACGAGGACGCGCAGGATCTGCGCGCTGTGCTGGCCCGGCGCGGCACGGTCGCCGTCAATCTGCTCTCCAGCCCCGGCAGCGGGAAGACCGCCCTGCTGGAGGCCGAGCTCTCGCTCGCCAAGCAGCGCGGGGTGCCGGCCGCCGCGCTGACGGCCGACCTCGCCACCGAGAACGACGCGCTGCGGCTGGCCCGGTCGGGGGTGCCGGTGAAGCAGGTGCTGACGGACGGGCTGTGCCACCTGGAGGCCGCCATGCTGCGCGGGCATCTGACGGGTTGGCTGCCGGACGACACGAGGCTGCTGTTCGTGGAGAACGTGGGCAATCTGGTCTGTCCGGCGTCCTACGACCTCGGCGAGTCGCTGCGGGTCGCGCTCGCCTCGGTGACGGAGGGCGAGGACAAGCCGCTCAAGTACCCCACCGCGTTCGGGCTGGCGGGCCTGGTGGTGGTGACGAAGACGGACCTGGCCGAGGCGGTGGACTTCGACGAGGCCGCGTTCCGCGCCAATGTGGCCAGGGTCAACCCGGGTGTCGAGATCCTGCTGACCTCGGCGCGGACCGGTACCGGAACGGGCGAACTGCTGGCCCGCGCCCTGGCCGTCCTCGACGGCGCTCCGGCGCACCGGCCGGTGATGGCGACCGGGCCCGCCCAGTCGCGCAGCCACGGGCACGATCACAGCCACGAGCATGGGCACGGCCACGACCACGAGCACGGGCACGAGCTGGACCACCGGCACGGCGTCCAGAACGGGCGTCCGCCCGTCCTGGCGGAGGAGGGGCGGTGACCGCACCGGCCGACACCGGGGCCGTGCAGCGCAGGCGGGTCGCCGTCGAGGGGGTCGTCCAGGGGGTGGGGTTCCGGCCGTTCGTCTTCGGACTGGCCACCGAACTGGGGCTGGCCGGACACGTCACCAACACCGGTGCGGGGGTGCTCGCGGAGGTCGAGGGCAGCGCGGAGGCGGTCCGGGCGTTCTGCCACCGGATCCGCTCCGACGCCCCGCCGCTGGCCGAGGTGCACACGCTGGCACAGGAGGTGCTGGCCGCGACCGGCGCTCCGGGGTTCGCCATCGTCGCCTCACGGGACACCGGCACCCGACGGGCCGTCATCCCGCCCGACACCGCCACCTGCGCCGACTGCCTGGCCGAGCTCGCCGACCCCGGCGACCGCCGCCACCGGCACCCGTTCATCACCTGCACCAACTGCGGTCCGCGCTACACGATCGTCACCGGGCTGCCGTACGACCGGGCGAGGACCACCATGGCCCGGTTCCCGATGTGCGCCGACTGCGCGCGTGAGTACGGCGACCCCGCCGACCGGCGGTTCCACGCCCAGCCGATCGCCTGCCACGCCTGCGGCCCCCGGCTCAGTCTGATCGGGACCAGGGGGCGCCATCGCGCTCTGGGCGAGGACGCGATGGCGGCGGCCCGGCGGCTGCTGGCCGACGGGGCGGTCCTGGCGGTGAAGGGCATCGGCGGCTACCACCTGGCGTGCGACGCCGCCGACCCCGCTGCGGTCGCCATGCTGCGACGCCGCAAGGCCCGGGGCGACAAGCCGTTCGCCCTGATGGCCGGCCGGCTGTCGGACATCGAGGAGCTGGTGCACCTGGGCGAGGCGGAGCAGCGGCTGCTCACCGGAGCGGTGCGCCCGATCGTCCTGATGCGCCGCCGGGCCGGCGGCGGGCCGGTGGCGGAGGCGGTCGCCCCGCGCAGTCCGGACCTGGGCGTGATGCTGCCGTACACGCCGCTGCACCAGCTGCTGTTCGGGCTGCCGGGCGATCCTCCCGGGCCCCGGCTGCTGGTGATGACCAGCGGGAACCTCTCCGGCGAGCCGATCATCACCGACGACGGCGAGGCACTGGAGCGGCTGGCGCCGCTGGCCGATGCCTGGCTGATGCACGACCGGCCGATCCATGTCCCGTGCGACGACTCGGTGGTGCGCGTCTGGTCGGACGAGGTGCTGCCCGTCCGGCGCTCGCGCGGGTACGCGCCGCTGCCCGTCGCGCTGCCGCTGGCCGTGCCGCCGGTGCTGGCGACGGGCGGTGACCTGAAGAACACGTTCGCGCTGGCCGAGGGCCGCAGCGCCTGGCTGTCCGGCCACATCGGCGACATGGACGACCTGGCGACCCTGCGGACCTTCGACCGCGCGGTGGAGCACGTACGGGAGCTGACCGGGGTCGGGGCGACGTTGCTGGCGACCGACCGCCACCCGGGCTACCGCTCCTCGCAGTGGGCCGTCCGCCGGTCCGCCACCGGCGGGTCGGGGCTGGTACGGGTGCAGCACCACCATGCACACATCGCCTCGGTGATGGCCGAGCACGGGCTCGACGGGAGCGCTCCGGTGATCGGGGTGGCCTTCGACGGCACCGGCTACGGGGACGACGGCGCGGTGTGGGGCGGGGAGGTCCTGCTGGCGGACTACGACGGGTTCGGCCGCTTCGCGCGGCTGGCGTACGCACCGCTGCCCGGCGGGGACGCGGCGGTGGAGCGCCCGTACCGGATGGCGCTGGCGCACCTGCACACCGCCGGTCTCCCGTGGTCGGCCGACCTGCCGTGCACCGCGGCCTGCACCGAGCGGGAACTCCTGCTGTTGAAGCGTCAGTTGGAGCGGAACCTGAACTGCGTGCCGACCTCCAGCATGGGGCGGCTGTTCGACGCGGTCTCCTCACTGGCCGGGGTCTGCCACTGGTCGGGCTACGAGGCGCAGGCGGCGGTCGAGTTGGAGGCGGCTGCGGCCTCGGTGAACGAGGTGGGCGAGGGCTACGGCTTCGAACTGGCCCACGGAGGCACCGAGTCGGGGGACGCCGAGTGGGTGGCGGATCCGAGGCCGGTGCTGGCGGCCGTCGTCGCCGACCTGCAGGCGGGTGCCACGCCGGCGGTGATCGCGCTGCGCTTCCACCGGGCGGTGGCGGGCCTGGTCCACGCACTGTGCGTCCGGGCGCGGCGGTCGCACGCGCTGGAGACGGTGGCACTGAGCGGAGGGGTGTTCGCCAACACCCTGCTGCTCACCGACTGCGTCGCGGCGCTGCGACGGGACGGCTTCACCGTGCTGGTCCACCGCCGGGTGCCGCCGAACGACGGCGGGCTGGCGCTGGGCCAGCTGATGGTGGCCGCACGGACGCGGTGACCGGGCCGGACTCCGGCCGGACTTTCAGGGCTGTTCGAGGCGAGGAGAGGGCCGATGTGCCTGGCGGTACCCGGAAGGGTGATGGAGATCGAGGAGCGGGAGGGCACACGGATGGCCCGCGTCGACTTCGGCGGCGTGGTCAAGGACGTGTGCCTGGAGTACCTGCCGGACCTTCGGGTGGGTGAGTACGCGATCGTCCACGTGGGCTTCGCGTTGCAGCGGCTGGACGAGGAGTCGGCGCGCAGGACGCTCGACCTGTTCACCGAACTCGGCCTGCTGCAGGAGGAGTTCGGTGATCCCTGGGAGTCGGCGGAGGAGACGCGGCGATGAAGTACCTGGAGGAGTTCCAGAGTCCGGAGCTGGCGGCCCGGCTGCTCGACGACATCCGTTCCACC
Organism: Kitasatospora sp. NPDC056138; assembly: GCF_042264695.1. Lineage (NCBI taxonomy): Bacteria > Bacillati > Actinomycetota > Actinomycetes > Kitasatosporales > Streptomycetaceae > Kitasatospora > Kitasatospora sp. NPDC056138. Next base: position 38,309 of record NZ_JBHJVK010000061.1, read on the forward strand.
GTGACCCGACCCTGGGCCCTGATGGAGGTGTGCGGCGGCCAGACCCATACCATCATCCGGCACGGGATCGACCAACTGCTGCCCGATGAAGTGGAGTTGATCCACGGACCGGGCTGTCCGGTGTGCGTCACCCCGCTGGAGGTGATCGACCGGGCGCTGGCCATCGCCGCCCGGCCGGAGGTGATCTTCTGCTCGTTCGGCGACATGCTGCGGGTACCGGGCTCCGAGCGCGACCTGTTCCGGGTCCGCAGTGAGGGCGGCGATGTACGGGTGGTCTACTCGCCGCTGGACGCGCTGCGGATCGCGCAGGAGAACCCGCGGCGGGAGGTGGTCTTCTTCGGGATCGGCTTCGAGACCACCGCTCCCCCGAACGCGATGACGGTCCACCAGGCCAAGCGGCTCGGCATCCGCAACTTCAGCCTGCTGGTCTCGCACGTCCGGGTGCCACCGGCCATCGAGGCGATCATGCAGTCACCGGACTGCCGGGTGCAGGGCTTCCTCGCGGCGGGCCACGTGTGCAGCGTGATGGGGATCGACGAGTACCCGGAGCTGGCCGCCCGCCACCGGGTGCCGATCGTCGTCACCGGCTTCGAGCCGTTGGACATCCTGGAGGGGATCCGGCGGACGGTGCGCCAGTTGGAGCGCGGTGAGCACGTCGTGGAGAACGCGTACCCGCGCGCCGTGCGACCCGAGGGCAACCCGGTGGCGAAGGCGATGCTGGCGGACGTCTTCGAGGTCACCGACCGGGCCTGGCGCGGGATCGGGGTCATTCCGGCCAGCGGCTGGCGACTGTCCCCGCGCTACCGCGACCAGGATGCGGAGCACCGCTTCCAGGTCTCGGACATCACCCCCTGCGAGCCGGCTCGGTGCCGCGCCGGCGAGGTGCTCCAGGGGCAGCTGAAACCGAGCGAGTGCGAGGCGTTCGGCACCGTGTGCACCCCGCGCACGCCGCTCGGGGCGACCATGGTCTCCAGCGAGGGGGCGTGCGCCGCGTACTACCTCTACCGCCGGCTCGGCGCCCCCGCGGCCGTGGCGCAGGAGGTGAACCCCGTTGCGTGAGACGAGCGATCGGGTGAACGGAGAGGTCGGGAGCGCTCCCGACCTCTCCGGCTGGAGCTGTCCGCTGCCGCTGCGCGACCATCCGCGGGTGGTGATGGGGCACGGCGGCGGTGGCGCGCTCTCCGCCGAGCTGGTCCAGCACGTGTTCGCGCCGGCGTTCGGCGGCCCGGTCCTCGCCGGGCTCGGGGACTCGGCGGCGGTGACCCTGGGCGGCGCCCGGATCGCCTTCTCCACCGACTCCTTCGTGGTCCGTCCGCTGTTCTTCCCGGGTGGCAGCATCGGGGACCTGGCGGTCAACGGGACGGTCAACGACCTTGCCATGAGCGGGGCCCGCGCGGCGTACCTGTCCTGCGGGTTCATCCTGGAGGAGGGCGTGGAGACGGCCGTCGTGGCCCGGGTGGCGCAGGCGCTCGGGGCGGCGGCCCGGCTGGCCGGGGTCGAGGTGGTCACGGGCGACACCAAGGTGGTGGAGGCCGGACGCGGTGACGGCATCTACCTCAACACCGCCGGGATCGGGCTGATCCCGGCCGGGGTCGACATCCGCCCGCAGCGCGCGGTGCCGGGCGATGTGGTGATCGTCAGCGGGGACCTCGGTGTGCACGGCGTCGCGGTGATGAGCGTGCGCGAGGGGCTGGAGTTCGGCGTGGAGATCGAGAGCGACTGCGCGGCGCTGGGCGGGCTGGTCGAGGCGATGCTCGCGGTCACCCCCGAGCTGCACGTCCTGCGCGACCCCACCCGGGGCGGGCTCGGCGCGGCGCTCAACGAGATCGCCGTGGCGGCCGGAGTGGGTGTGGTGATCCAGGAGCGCAGCGTGCCGGTGCCCGCGCCGGTGGTCAACGCCTGCGCGATCCTGGGCCTCGACCCGCTGTACGTCGCCAACGAGGGCAAGCTGGTGGCCTTCGTGCCGCGGGAACACGCGGATGCGGTCCTGGACGCGATGCGGGCGCACCCACTGGGCGCCAGGTCGGCCGTGATCGGTGAGTGCGTGGCCGAGCACGCCGGGATGGTGGTGGCCCGCACCGGCCTGGGCGGCACCCGGGTGGTCGACCTGCCGGTCGGGGAGCAACTGCCCCGGATCTGCTGAGAGCCGTCCCGTGGAACACCCCCGGGCGCGCCCCGCTGTCGCAGGGCGCGCCCGGGCCGGCGTTCAGACCGTCAGCGGTGCGGGCTTCGCCGCCTGGTCGGTCGGCGGGAAGTCGTTCGGACGGGGTACCGCCCCAGGACGAGTTCAGGACGGCCGCGTGCATCGCCCCGACCGGTGCGATGGTCGCGGCGGTGTGGAAGGCCGCCGGGCTGAGCACCTGCCGCCGGCGGTGGGAGTGCGCGCCGGTCGGCCGGGGCGGTGGCGGCCGGGGCGCCGGTCGGCCGGGGCGGTGGGCTTTTGCCCGGTCGTGACGCCCGGCGTCGGGAGCCCGCCACCGGTGTTGCCGTAGGGCGCTGCCGCAGGACGCCGGGGCGTGCGAGGGGTCCGCTACCGGCAGAGGCTGCGTTCGGCCGTCGCGGCGAGCATCCGGGCGACCTGGTCGACCGGCAGGGACCGGCCGGTGTACAGCTGGTCGAAGCTGTCGAAGCCCATCAACAGCCAGAGCAGGGAGGCCGCTTCGTCCACCGTGACGTCCGGACGCAGCAGGCCCTGGTCGGCCAGGCGCAGTGCGCGGCGGTGGGTGCCCGCGGCCCGTCCCTGGTCCATCCGCTGGATCACCCCGCCGACCGCGTCCGGGGCGAGCATCGCCATCGAGTGCAGCGCGCGCAGCACGTCCCGGTGGGCCGCGTACATCCGCGTCACGCCGTGGATTCCGCCGCGCAGGTCCTCGCGGGCGTCCGGGTGGGCGCTCGCCTTCAGCATGTCCGCGAAGCCGCTGTGTTGCAGGAGGTCCTCGCCGAAGGCGGCGAACAGGCCGCCGCGTGAGCCGAACACCAGGTAGACGGTGGATCGGGCGACTCCCGCGAGTCTGGCGACCCGGTCGAGACCGACCGGCTCGGCCGGTGCTTCGCGCAGACAGGTGGCCACAGCGTCGAGGATGCGCCGCCGGGTCTCCTCCGAGGCTTCCGCCCGCAGGCGTTGGTCATATTTACGGGTGGCCATAGGCGCTGATCCTACAAGCGCTTGACAGCCTGTCCGATGAAAGACAGGCTGTCCAGTGAAATGGGGGGAGGGATCGCCATGTCCGCAAGCGCACTGCCGCACGGGGTGGTTGAGCGGGAGCCCGCGCCACAGCCCGTCGCGAACGCCGACCCGGAGGGCCCGCCCTCCCCGGACTGCCGCCGGCCCTCAAACCCTCCGGGCTCCCCGCAGCCGAAAACCCCATGCTCCGGCCGACTTTCCTGACGTACCGTCAGATTTGAATCTTTCCCGCACCACGCGAGGAGTCACCTCATGCGCGTCCTGTTCACCGCCCCGGCCGCGGCCGGCCACATCTTCCCGATGGTCCCCACCGCCCAGGCCCTGCGATCGGCCGGGCACCAGGTCCTGTTCGCCGGTTCGGCTCCGCTGGAGATGCTGCGCAGCACCGGCCTGCCCGTGACGGAGATCGGCGACGGTTCCACGATCGGCGACGCGTTCCGTCGGGTCACCCAGAACGAGCCCAGGTACGTCGCCAAGGACCGCACCACCGAGGAGATACTCAAGCTCGCCGCCCTCGGTTTCGCCGAGCACGGCCGGGCCACCATCGACGGGCTGCTGCGGCTGGCCGCCGACTGGCGCCCCGACATCGTGGTGCAGGAGTCCTTCCAGGCCGGTGCGCCGCTGGTCACGGCCAAGCTGGGCATCCCCACCGTCGTCCACAACTTCGGTGTGATGCCCGGGCTCCCGATGGTCGGCCAGCTGGCCGAGGTACTCGCCGACGAGTACCGCGCGCACGGCCTGACCGGGCCTGCCGAGAGCACCGTGCTCGACGTCGTCCCGGCCTCCCTCGGCGGCGACGGCACCGGCTGGCGAGTCCGCTACGTCCCCTTCAACGGCGGCGGCACCGTCCCCGCGGACCTCCTCGGCCGCAGCGAGCGCCGCCGGATCGCGGTCACCCTCGGCACGGTGCTCACCGAGTACGCCGGGGTCAGCCCGATCGCCTGGCTGACCGAACAGGCCGCGGAGGTGGACGCCGATTTCCTGCTCGCCGTCGGCGACACGGACCTCGCCCCGCTGGGCACGCTGCCCGACAACATCCGCCCGCTGCCGTGGACCCCGCTCGCCCAACTCCTCGACGCCAGCGACGCCGTGATCCACCACGGCGGCTCCGGGACCATGCTCACCGCGGCCGTCGCCGGTGTCCCGCAGCTCATCCTGCCGCAGGGCGCCGACCACTTCATCAACGCGGACGCCGCCGAGGCCAGGGGCTTCGCCCTGCGCGCGGACAGCAGCACCGTGGACGCCGCACTGCTCACCCGCCTGCTCGACGACCGGAAGCTGCGTGAGGCGGCCGACGGCATGCAGACCGAGATCGCCGACATGCCGTCGCCCGCGGCCCTGGTCGCCGACTTCGAGCAGCTGCACCGCGGCCAGCGCTGAGGCCGGCCACGGCCGCGGCCACGCCCTCGCCGATCCGGCCCAGGCCCAGGCCCAGCTCCACGGACTCCACGGCCGGATCGGCACGTTCGACCGCCTGGTCGAGCGGCACGCTTCGGGGCGCGGGAGCGACCGTACGGCTCCCCGTGCCCCGGCGTGTCGACGGCCCTGCACCAGCGGCCCTGTGTCGCCTGCCCGCACCGGGCTTCCGGTCCGGCACCGGGCCGGAAGCCGTGGTCAGCGCGGGTTTCGGCGACGCGCTGGACAGGTGTCGTGATTTTTGTGTGATGTTCAGGATGCGGGCTTGTTATCGAGGTGATGATCCCTCTAGTCTCCCTGCAGTCCGCTTTTGCGGGCTCCCGGACGCAGTACGCCGAGTCCTGCCCACCACGCGTTCCGGGACACCGAGCAAACCCCTGGGCAGGAGCGGGGGACCCAGGTTAGTTGCCGCCCCCAACGGCTTGGGGTGAAGCCGCGTACCCACGCGGCCGGGCCACCTCCCGGTCCGAACCCGACAGCTCACCTCGCAGGCGTACGGAGAGGAACGTCCCGTGGTCTTTTCCGGTTCCGGCCGTCACCGCCGTCCCACCCAGGCCGATCGCGCCGTCGCCGCCGCCGGAGTGGCGAGTGTGGGCCTGGCGCTTCCGCTGCTCACCGCCGCCGGGGCGCACGCCGCTCCCGTCAAGACCTGGGACGCCGTGGCCCAGTGCGAGACCGGCGGCAACTGGAGCAGCGATGACGGCAACGGTCACTACGGCGGCCTCGGTCTGACCCAGCGCACCTGGGTCGCCTACGGGGGCGACAAGCTCGCCGCCGAACCCGACCACGCCACCAAGAACCAGCAGATAACCGTGGCCGAGCGCGTCCTCGCCGACTCCGGCCCCGGTACCTGGTCCAAGTGCGCCGAGGAGGTCGGCCTGACCGGCGGCACTCCCGCGACGAAGACCACGCCCACCCCGGCGCCTTCGGCCACGCCCACCTCGACGCCTTCGGCCACGCCCACCCCCGTGCCGAGCACCACCCCCGCTTCCCCGACGGCCACGCCCACTCCGAGTGCGCCCGCCGCCGACAGCAGCAGCCCCGCGCCGGGCACCCCCGCGCCGCCGTTCCCCGGCAGAGCGGGCTACGACCCGGCCAACGGCGTGTACTGGTACCAGGACGGCGGCGTCTGGCACTGGACCATCCAGCACGACGTCTACATCCAGCACATGAACGCGACCGCCCCGTCCTCGGCCCCCAGTGCAACTCCGGGCACGGGTACGGGTACCGGTGCGGTGACGCCGGGCCCGACGGACCCGGCCGCCCCCCAGACGTCGCAGTCGCCGCAGTCCGACAGCCCCACGACGGGTGCGTCCACCCCCGCGCCGTCGGCACCGGGCACGCCCGCCACCGGCTCCGCGACCGCCACGCCGCAGGTTCCGGGCACGCCCGCGGCGTCCGCCGACGGGACCACCTCCCCGCTGACGCCGGGCTCCACCGGTGCGCCCGCCGCACCTGCGGCCCCGACCTCCCCGGCCGCCGTGCCCCAGACCTACACCGTCGAGCACGGCGACACCCTCTCCGCCATCGCCCAGGCGCACCAGCTGACCGGCTGGCAGAACCTCTACGAGGACAACAAGGGCACCATCGGCAGCAACCCCGACCTGATCCTCCCCGGCCAGGCGCTGCACCTGCAGCAGCACTGACCCGGGCCGCTGCCCACTGCCGCCGGAAGGCCGCCGAGGAACACCTCGGCGGCCTTCCGGCCGTCCAGCCCCACCCGACGCCCGGTGGCGGCACCGTCCGGTGGCGGCGGCCCGGCACGGGCTGCTCGGCGTACGCGCGTACCGCCGTGCCCCTGCCGGACGTCGTCCGGGCGGGACGCGAAACGCCGGGCCGCCACGGCCGGCGCCTCCTCGATGGTGCGCGGCGGCGCGCCGACGGACAGGACCGGCTGATCGAACGACGGCACGACGAGCCTCACCCCGAATCGGTCCTCGCGGGAACGCAGCACCGCACAGCACCGAGCCACGTCGCCCTCGAAGTGGAGCGGGGCCGGCCGGACCGTCACGGAGGTGCACGGCGTCCGGCCGTGACGATCAGGGCGGACGGTTCAGGTCCGGAAGCCGACGTGTACGTGGTCGTGGTGGGTGGCGTCGGTGAAGAACCGGTTCGGCGTCGACCCGCCGGAGAGCGGGCGGGGGCCGCCGACGTTGTAGGAACCGGCCGCTGCGGCGGCGCGCATGAAACCGTCCACCAGGGCGTGCGGCGTCGCCGGGTCCACCACGGCCCGGCCGTCGATCTGCCAGACGTCGAAGGCCCGGCCGAGGGGGTGGTCGCTCGGGCGGGTGGTGCCGAAAACGTCGAGCGGATGGCCGGATCTGACCACGCTCACCGCGAACTCGTGGGCGGCGGCCAGGGCCAGCATCGCGGTCAGCACACTGTCGTGCACGGCCCCACTGCGGATGTCGGCGGCGGCCGCCGGCGGCAGGGTGATCCGACGATCCGCCAGGACGCTTTCCGCAGGCTGCGAGAGCGCGGCCGCAGCGGGCCCGGGAGCGGCCGGGTGCAGCGCGGTGACGGTCCAGCGCGGACTCGCCGCGCTCAGCCTCACGTCCACCGTCGTACCGCCCGGCTGGAGGGGGCCGTCGGCCGTCTGCGTCCACTGCTCGCAGACCACCAGCACACTCGCCGAGTCGGTGAGGATGCCGCCGTACTGGGCGACGACCACTTGGAGCGCGGCCCGGTCGGCGGTCTGGAGCAGGACACCCGCCTGGTCGGCGAGGGCGGGGTCGACGCCGAGCGGTGCGATCCGGCCCCGGGCCCCGGCCACGCCCTGTCCGCCGTCCGGCCAGGCCCCGAGTGCCTCGATGAGCTGGACCGCACGCAGCTTGACGTCCGGCTGGACCTGGCCCGCCCCCGGTGTCCAGGCCGAGGTGGCGGGCAGGGCCGGCACGGCGGAAGGCGCAGCGGAATGCACCGTGGTCGGTCCGCCGGTGGCCGTGGGCGGTGTGGGGGTGGAAGGGGTGGTGGACGGCCGGACGGGGGTGGTCGGTGCTGTGCCGTGCCCACCGCACCCGGCGGCCAGCGCGGCTGCGCCGAGCGCCCCGGCCAGCATCCGCCGCCGGGACGGGCGAGCGGACAGGTGCGCGGACGGGCAGCAGAGTGGGGCGCGGCCTGGTCCCTCCGGCTGGCTGGTGGTCATCTCCCCACTATGGCCACCCGGACAGACCACGGACGGACAGCTCGCCGGTGGACGGCTCGCGGCCGGGCAGGCCAGGCGGATCGGTGAGCGACGGGACGGACAGCGGACGGCGGGCGGACTGCGGTGGGCACGCAGGGCCGAGCGTCCGGGGACGGGGCGGCGGGCGCGGGCACGGGGCGCGGGCGCGGGCGAAGGCCGGTTAACGAGTGGCCCGGGGCGGACGGGCCGTACCAGAATGGGGCGATGATCATCAGAATGGCCCGCCTGGACGATCTCCCGCTGCTCCAGGACATCGAGCGGGCAGCCGGGGAGTCCTTCCGCTCGGTCGGGATGCCCGAGATCGCCGAGGACGAACCGCCGGCGCTCGACGAACTCGCCCGCTACCAGCGGTCCGATCTGGCCTGGGTGGCGGTGGATGCGGACGACCGTCCGGTGGCGTACGTCGTCGCGGAGCCCGTGGACGGGAACCTCCACGTCGAACAGGTCACGGTGCACCCGGAGTTCGGACGCCAGGGCATCGGACGGGCGCTGCTGGAGCATCTCGCGGTCCACGCCGCCGAGCGCCGGATGCCCGCGCTCACCCTGACCACGTTCGTCCAAGTCCCTTGGAACGCACCGTACTACGAGCGTTGCGGCTTCCGGCCGCTGGAGCAGTCCTCGCTCACCCCCGGGCTGCGGGAGATCCGTCGCCGCGAGGCCGAGCACGGGCTCGACCGCTGGCCCCGGGTGTGCATGATCCGTCCGCTGTAGTCGGGTCTCCCCCCGAGGAAACCCCGGAGAGGCAGCGAGGAGGCAGAAGCCCTCCGTCAGCCCGCGCGGCGGTTGCGGAACAGCCGGGCGGCGAGGACGGCCTCCTGCCCGGCGAGTCCGAGGCCGATCACGGTGAACGCCCCACCGGGAAAGGCGATGGCGCTCCAGTCGAGCTGGCCGGGGAAGGCGGCGTGCCCGGGTCGCCCGGGGTCGAACAGGACCCGGACCCGGTCTCCCGCCGACAGGCCGTCGGGCCCGCTGCCGGGATCGTCGGTCGCCACCTGCACCGGGCCGTCGTCGGTGGCGATGGCGAGCCGGATCGCCGCGGGGCTCTCCTTGGACTCGGCCTTGACGTACTCGGCCTCGGTGACGACCGCGGAGACCTCGTCGGCGTCGGCGAAGTGCACCCACAGGTGCACCTTGGTGCAGTCGAACACGACTCCGGTGATCGTGAAGGCCACGGCGCCGACCAGGCTCACCAAGGTCCGCAGGGCTCGTCTGCGGGCCCTGGTCCGGCCGGGGCTCTCGGAGGCGAAGTCCCGCCAGTCGTAGGCGGGTTGGACCGGGCGCGCCGGGCCGGCCCCATCGAAGCCGTACCCGGCGTACGGGTGGCGGGATGTCTTCTGACCGTTCGACGTCACAGCTTCCCCCTGGTCTGTCGCCTGTCGCCCCCCGAGCCGCCCCTGAGGCCGACGCGGTCAGTGCCGGACCGTCAGTGGCGGGCACCTCCGGCGGGGACGATCGGCAGGCCGTCGCGGACGGCGCGGGTGACGGGCGTGCGCTCGGCGATGTCCAACAGGCGGGTGCGCTGGGCCTCGTCGAGGTCGCCGGTGAGGTCGATGCGACGGGTGAGGCGGTCGCCGTGCCCGCTCTTCTCGTAGGCGACGTGGACCCGGACCTGCTCCAGCGGCCAGCCCTTGCGCTGGGCGTACATCCGCAGGGTGATCGCCGTGCAGGAGCCGACGGCGGAGAGCAGCAGGCCGATCGGCGTCGGAGCGGTGTCCTGACCGCCTGCGGACTCCGGTTCGTCGGCGGACAGCGGGTGCTTGCCCGCGCGGATCTCGACGCGGTAGTCGGTGGCGGTACCGGTGGCGACCACGGCGGCGCTGCGGGTGAAGGTGTCGGCGTCGGTGGCGTTCGCCAGGTCCATCTCGGGTCTCTCCATGGTGTCGCGAGCGGGGGGGCGGAAGGGTGGCCGGGAGGGAGGCCGGGAGGGCCTCGCCGTCCGGCCTTCCCACCGGGATCCGCCGCCCGGGTCAACGAATGGCCGGGGTTGGCCAGTTGGCGTCGAATGCGGATTCGGACAGCGGCAAGGTTCGTTATTCAACTAGTTGTATGAGACCACAAGAGCCGTCCGGACACCACCGAACTCCCGGATTCTCCGTCAGCTCATTACTCCCCGTCCGCAAGGACGGTGGACCGGATCCGGGTGGGTGGATTCCGGCCAACCACGGCGAATTCCCGGGAAGCTCTTCGTGTGCGACGGGGCTTGGGTTAGATTGCAATCAGTTGCCTGAGGCAACTGATTCGTCTCTCCCACCCGAGGTGCCCCGAGATGCACGTGACCATCGATCAGGACCGCTGCTGCGGTGCAGGACAGTGCGTACTGACCGCCCCCACGGTGTTCGACCAGGGGGAGGACGACGGGCTCGTCCAGCTCCGCACGGAACGCCCCGATCCCGCAGTGCAGAGCGACGTCCGGCTGGCAGCCACCCTCTGCCCCGGCAGCGCGATCACCGTGCACGACAGCAACACCTGACGGACCCTCCCCACCCGATCCGCATCCGCCTTCCTGACGCACCAACAGCCGGGCCCCCATCGCAGCCTAGCTGCCCTGCAGCTTTGCACCCTTGCACCTGGAAGGAGCCGCATGACCACCGTCGCCAACGGTGAGGCCGACAGCGCTCTGGCCGTCCCCGCCGCCAGGGGCACCTGCCCCTTCGCTCCCCCACCCGCCTACGAGCAGGCCCACCGCGCCGGTCCGGTCAACCGGGTCAGCCTGTGGGACGGCAGCCCGTGCTGGCTGCTGACCGGCCACCGGCAGGCCAGATCCGTGCTCGGCGACCGCCGGTTCAGCGCCGACGCCCGCGTGCCCGGGTTCCCGTTCCTCTCCCCCGGCCGCCGCGAACTGCTGGACCGCACCACACCCACCTTCATCCGCCTCGACGACCCCGAGCACTCCCGTCAACGCCGGCTGCTCACCGGGGACTTCATCATCAAGCGGGTCGAGGCGATGCGGCCGCAGATCCAGCAGATCGTGGACGAGGCGCTCGACCGCATGATCGCCCACGGCGGGCCGGCCGACCTGGTCCGCGAGTACGCCCTGCCGGTCCCCTCCCTGGTGATCTGCCTGCTGCTCGGCGTCCCGTACGCCGACCACGGGTTCTTCCAGGCACAGAGCCAGACGCTGCTCTCGCTCGCCTCCTCGCTGGCGGAGGTCGACGCCGCGCAGCACGCGCTGAACTCCTACCTGGTCGAGCTGGCCGGGAGCAAACAGCGCGAACCCGACGAGAGCGTGCTCGGCCGGCTGGTCGCCAAGGGCGAGGTCACCCTGGAGGAGGCCGCCGCGATGGGCGTCCTGCTGCTGGTCGCCGGCCACGAGACGACCGCCAACATGACCGCGCTCGGCACCCTGGCACTGCTCCAGAACCCCGAGCAGGCCGAGCGGCTGCGCGCCGACCCGTCGCTGATCAAGGGCGCGGTCGAGGAGCTGCTGCGCTACCTCAGCATCGTCCACCTGGGCATACCCCGGGTGGCGCTGGAGGACGTGGACCTCGACGGCACGCTGATCCGGGCGGGCGACGGCGTCCTGTGCATGGCCTCGACCGCCAACTGGGACGAGCAGGTGTTCACCGGCGGCGACCGGCTGGACGTGACCCGGGACGCCCGCCGCCACCTCGCCTTCGGCTTCGGCATCCACCAGTGCCTGGGCCAGCCGCTGGCCCGTGCGGAACTGCAGATAGCCCTGCAGACGCTGCTGGAGCGCCTGCCGGGGCTCCGGCTGGCGGTGCCGTTCGAGGACCTCAGGTACCGGAGCGACATGGTGGTCTACGGCGTCCACGAGCTGCCCGTCACCTGGTGACACCGTGTCCGCCGCAGGGGCGCGGCGACCTCCGCGAGCGGCCCGGCACCCCGTGTGCCGGACCCGCCTGCGGAGGTCGCCGCGCCCCTGGGC
>NZ_JBHJVK010000062.1:0-49051 GCF_042264695.1 Kitasatospora sp. NPDC056138
CCCCCGCCCGGGTGCGGCGCGGGTTTCGCAACATCCGCGCGATGGCGGCCTGCCCGGCGGCCGCGCCGAAACCCTCCCGGCCGGGCCCGGGACGGTCTCCCGGCTCGAAGAATAAGCACCGGGCCAAGCGCCACGGCGTCGGCAAGACCGTCAAACGCGCCGAGTCAATCAAGGAACACCAAACCCGGTGACCATAAACGCCAAGCTCAGAGGGGGATTCCTCCGGCCGCACGTGGGGGACTGCAGCGAGTTCCGCCGGCGGCTGTTCGAACCGGAGCGCTGGCAGGGCGCGTTCGACGGCTCCGACGGGGGGCGCTGCGTCGGGACGTTCCGCAGCTTCGACACCGGCCTGACGATTCCCGGCGGCGCCGTGATCGAGGTCGACGCCATCACCGCGGTGACGGTCGGCGCCACCCACCGCCGGCGCGGCCTGCTGAGCGGCATGATGCGCCGGGACCTCGCCGCCGCCCGTGAACGCGGCTCGGTCGCCGCGATCCTGATCGCCAGCGAGTACAACATCTACGGCCGGTACGGCTTCGGCCCGGCGACCCGGGCACACGGCTGGCAGATCGACCTGGCGCGGGCCGGCGGGCTGCGTGCGGAACTGCCCGACTCGCCCGGCGGCCGGATCGACTTCGTGACCATGGAGGAGCTCCGCAGGATCGGCCCCGAGCTGCACGAGCGCTGGCGGCCGGCCCAGCCGGGCGCGATCGGGCGGACGCCCACCGGTTGGGGGCGCGCCACCGGTGAGATCCAGGTTCCGGGGGACGAGTGGAAGGAGCCGTTCGCCGCCGTGCACCGGGACGCCGAGGGCACCGTCACCGGCCTGGCCGTCTACACCGTGGACGGCGCCTGGGAGGGCAGCTACCCCAACTGCACCCTCACGGTCGGGGACTTCCTCGCCCTCGACCGGGGCACCGCCGTCGCCCTGTGGCGGTTCCTCCTGTCGGTGGACTGGGTGCGCAGGGTCACGGTGAAGAACCTCGCCCCGGACGACCCGCTGCCGCTGCTGCTCACCGACCCGCGCGCCGCCACCCGCACCCGGAGAACGCCGACTTCACCTGGCTCCGCCTCCTCGACGTGCCCGCCGCCTTCGCCGCCCGCAGCTACGCCGCGCCCGGCCGGGTGGTGCTCCAGGTCACTGACCCGGAGCGGTACGCCGAGGGGCGGTGGGCCCTGGAGGCCGGTGCCGACGGCGTCGGACGCTGCACGCCCACCGAGGACGAGCCGGACCTGGCCCTCGGCGCGGGCGCCCTCGCCTCGCTCTACCTCGGCGGCGAGACGGTGCCCCGGCTGGCCGCCGCCGCACTGGTCACCGAGCTGCGCCCGGGTGGGATCGCCGCTGCCGACCTGCTGCTGCGCACGCCGTTCGCGCCGTGGAACCCGGACCTCTTCTGACCGCTTCCCGATTCCGGCCGTCTGCCGACCGGCCGGCGTCCGATGACCGGTGGAGCCCCGTCCACCAGAACCCAAGCCGGGTGGACGGGGCCCCACCGGGCGGCGGGTCTTCCGTTACCTGGCGGTGCGCCCGATCGTCGGCAGGATGAAGTCCTGGATCAGCCCCTTGGCGTCCCGGACTATCGGGCGGAACACCCGGTAGCGCGAGAGGTTGATGATGCGTGCCGCCATCGGGGTCGAGCGGCGGACGAACTCGCGGGTGCGCTCGGTGTCCGGCGTCCGGTCGAACACCCAGTAGAGGACGACGACCATCAGGTGCAGCCAGAGCAGGTCGGGCAACAGCTCGGCGAGTTCGGAGTCCAGCTTCGGCGCGAGCTCCGAGCCGGCCAGTACCTCGCTGAACAGGGCCACCGCCGTCGTGCGGGCCGGGTGCGACTCGTTGGAGAACGGGCTCAGCGAACTGGTCGGGTCGGCCGCCGTGCGGAAGAACTGGGCCGCGAATTCGTGGTAGTCGGTCGCGCAGTCGAGCCACGAGGTGAGGGCGATCTCCAGCCGTTCGGCGAAATCGCTGGTGCCGGCCATGCGGACACGGGCGTCGGCGGCGTGCTCGTACGTCATCCGGTCGTAGAACCCCTGGATCAGGAATTCCTTCTTCTCGAAGTAGTAGTAGGCATTCCCGACCGAGACGCCCGCCTCGGCGGCGATGGCGCGCATGGTGGTCTTCTCGTAGCCGCGTTCCTGGAACAACCGCATCGCGGTCTCGAGAATCAGCGCACGGGTCTGCTCGCTCTTGTCGGTCTTGGGCTGGGCGCGCCCGCCGCGTACCTCGGGAGCGGGGCCGGAGACGGGCGGCCTGCCGTCCGGGGCGGCTGCGCCCGCAGGGCTGTCCGCGCTGGTCGGGCCACTGCCGCCGTTCGTCGTTGCCACGTCGTCCACGGTTCCTGAGCCTAGCGGGACACGGCGGCGGCGCGGTCGTCGCTATCGGGCTGCGTCGTACCGGATGTCCCCGGTGCATCCGGTGCGACGCAGCCCGATGATCCCCTTCCCCCCGTCCCCCTCGTTCCCCCCGGGGTCTCCGGTGTCCAGTCGGTGACCCCGGGTGGTTTCGAACGCGTTCAAAACCACCCGGGCATGACTCTAGGGGCAGTCCCTGAACGTGTTCAAGTCGGTGACGTGGGAGGCTCGTCACATGAACAGACAGACCGTCATCCGCGTCGGGGGCGCCGCCGACACCGAAGCCGTCGCCGCGCTGCACTCCGAGAGCTGGCGTACCGCGTACGCGGGAATCGTCCCGCCGGGGGCGCTGGGCGACGGGCTGGCCGAGGAACGCCGCGACATCTGGGCGATCCGGCTGACCGCCGACTACGGCACGCCCGGGAACACCCCGCTGCTCCTGGTCGCCGAGCTGGACGGGGAGACGGTCGGCTTCGCCTACCTGGTCCCGCAGCCCGACGGCCGGGTGCTGGTGGACAGCCTGCACGTCCGTCCCGGACTCACCGGCGGCGGTATCGGGCGCGCGTTGCTGGACGAGGCGTTGGTGCGCACCCCGCACGCCCCGCTCTATCTGGAGGTGCTGTCCGGCAACACCCGTGCGGTCGCCTTCTACGAGCGCGCGGGCGGCGTTCGGACCGACGAGCGCGAGGGTTGGTTCCCGGGCGGGCACCTGCTGCCCGAGTACGAGTACACCTGGGCGCCGGGCACCCGCGGCGCGTCGGCCTGAGCGGGCATCCGGCGGGTCGGCGGGCCGGGGTGCCCGACGGCCGGCCGTACTCGGGCGGTTGCCGTCGGGCCGGCGAGCAAGGGCCGCAGGCGGCGCCCCGGCGAAGGCCGGTGGCCCCTGCACACCCCCGGTCAGTCGTGGTCGTACACCGTCACCGGAACCCCGCGATCCGTCAGCCGGGCCCTGACCAGCGGCTCGATCAACTCCCAGCGGCCGCCCGCCAGGCCGCAGCCGATCCGGGGCATGTGCACGGACGCGCCGAGTCGCAGCGCGTGCTCGCCGAGCCGGGCCAGCGCCGAGTCGATCGCCTCGTACCGGACCGGGACGCCCGTCGACCGTCCGGTCCTGATGCCCCGCTGGCCGATCAGGTTGGCCACCCACACGTACCTCTCGACCTGCACCAACTGGGCTGCGCCGAGGCCGAAGTCGTTGCCCGGACGCTCACGGTGCCAGCGCCGGTACGCCGCCTCCGGCTCGGGCCAGCGGCGGGAGAGCGCCACCACGAAGCCCTTGCCCCAGCCGCCCAGGTCGTTGTAGACGTGCGCGATCACCTTGACGCCCTTACCCTGCGGGGCGGTCGCGTCCCCCCGGAGGTACCTGATCCCGCTGCTCGTCCCTTCCCCCATGGCCGCAACGCTAGCGATCGGCACCGACAGTCGCCGCTGGATTTCGTGCGGGGGCCTCGGTCGGTGCCGCCGGTGCTGACGTCGCTGGTGCTGCTGCCGTCGGTTCCACCGGTGCCGTCGTGGGTCGTTGCAGCCGGCGGTGGCCCACGGCAGTGAGCAGCAGGGCCAGCACCGCAGCGGACGCCGGGACGAGGTAGCCGGTGCCGGGGGCGGTGTGCTGGGCGATCGTGCCGCCGAGTGCGGAACCGGCGGAGATCCCGACCACGATGCCGGACACCGCGAGCGCCATCCCTTCGTTCAACTGTCCCTCCGGCACCGCCTCCTGGACCACCGTCATGCCCGCCACCATGGTGGGGGCGGTTCCCGAACCGGCCACGAACAGCGCGACCGCCAGTACGGCCGTCCCCGCCCCCGCGGACGCAACGGTCAGCGGCAGGAGCAGCAGTCCGGCCATCGCGGCCGTCCCCGCGAGCAGCCGGGTGGCCGCCGGGCGCCGGAACCGGACCAGGCCGAACGCCAGCCCGGACGCGCAGGAGCCGGCCGCGAGCAGCGCCAGCATGCCGCCCCCCGAGGCCCGCTGTCCGAGGGCGTCGGTGTACGCGATGGTGGTGACCTCCATCGACCCGAACACCAGGCCGGTCGCGAGGAAGACCGGTACCACCGCCCGCAGCCCGGCCGCCCGCCAGGCGCCGCCCCCGCCTCGAGCCACCGGCCGCACCGGCGGCTCGGTGCGGCGCTGCGCGGCGAACAGCAGCACGCCCGTGCCCGACAGCAGCCCGGCGACCAGCAGTCCGGCCTCCGGGAAGAGCGTGGTGCAGAGCAGCATCGACAGCACCGGCCCGGTCATGAAGCAGAGTTCGTCCAGGACCTGTTCGAAGGAGTTGGCGAGATGGCGGGCGGCCGGGTCGTCCCGGTGGAGGTGGGCCCAGCGGGCCCGCACCATGCCGCCCAGGTTCGGCTGCACCGAAGCGGCGGGCCAGCATACGAAGTACGTCCAGGTGGGCGCGCCGTAGTGCACGCAGAGCAGCAGGCCGGCGAACGGACCGGCGGCGACCAGTACGCTGCGCACCGCCACCTTCCGCTGCCCGTACCGGTCGACCAGCCGTCCCAGCAGCGGCATCCCGAGTGCGACGGCCGCCACACCGGCCGCCGATACCGCTCCCGCGAGCGCGTAGGAGTCCCGGCGGGTGGCGATCATCACCAGGGTCCCGACGCCCGTCATCGAGGACGAGAGCCGTCCGCACAGTCCGGCCAGGGTGAAGGCGACCGTCCCCGGCGGGGCGAAGATGCGGCGGTACGAGGCGAGCACGGGTCTCCCGGGGCGGTGGTGGGTGGTGGTCGGTCCGCCGGTAAGCCTTGCGCCGCCGGGTGCGGCCGGTCCAACACCTGTTCTGCCGGATTGACGCGTCCGCGTTGTCAATCGCCGTTGTCGATCGCCGCCGTCGAACTCCGCTGTCAATCGCCGCTGTCGGCCGCCCGAGGCGGGTGGCGGATCGCGGCGCAGGTGGGGCTGAGCTCTCCCGGGGCGGGGCGGGAACCGCGTTGCTAACCTGCCGACATGCCCGTCGACCTGCATCCGCGCCTGCTGCGCGGCTTCCTGGCCACCGCCGAGACGCTGCACTTCGGCCGCGCGGCCCAGCGGCTGCACATCGCGCAGCAGGCCCTCAGCCGGGACATCCGGGCGCTGGAACGGGCGCTCGGTGGCGCGCTGTTCAGCCGCACCACCCGGACCGTCCAACTCACCCCGGCCGGAGAGCAGTTGCTGCCGAAGGTGCGCCGACTGCTGGCACTGCACGACGAGATCGTGGCCGGCGCCGACGAGCGGGCCCTGCTGGTCGATCTCAACAGCGCGGTCACCGGCGAGGACCTGACCGCGGACCGGCTGCTCGCCGCCGCCCGCACGGCACTGCCCGCCTGTGAACTCCTCGCCCGCTACTGCGGAGGGCTCGCCGCCGCCGCGGGGGAGTTGCTGGCGCACCGGCTGGATGTCTCGTTCGGCCGCTACGCCGGTCTGGCGGTGCCGGTCCGCAGCCAACTCGCCCACACGCCGGTGCGGTTGGAGCGGATGGCGGTGCTGCTGCCGGTGGCGCACCCGCTCGCCGGGCAGGAGGGGATCCCGCTGGCCGCGCTGGCCGGCCACCCGGTCGACATCTGCGCGGGCAACCCGGCGACCACCGAGTGGACCGACCTCGGGCGCCGACTCGCCGCCGAGCACGGCCTGGTGGCCGCCCCGCCGTACACCCCGCCGGTCGGCGCGGACGAGATGGCCCATTATCTGACCCGGCACGGCGAGGCGGTGCTCACCACGGTCGGCGGGCCCGTGATTCCCGGCGCGGTCACCCGTCCGCTGGTCGAACCGGTTCCGCTGAGCCTGGTCGGCCTGGTCCACCGCCCGGAACTGCGCCACCCGGGACTGGGCGCACTGCGCACCGCGGCGGCGGAGTTCGGTGCGCGCGAGGGCTGGCTGCGGCGGCCGCCGGGCAGTTGGCTGCCGCGTGAGGACGCCGCGCTGCTGGCCGGCTGACGTCCGGACCGGGCCGGTCGGGCCAGGTGGTCGGTTCGGGTCGGCTGTGCTCGGAACGGGTTGTCCCGGGTCGGCGCGGGTCCGCTGCGGCCGGGACGGGTTGTCCTGGCTCGGCGGGGGTCGGCCGTGATCGGGGGCAGCGGTGCGGAAACGCGAGCGCCCCCGCCGTCAGGGGATCGGCGGGGGCAGCTCGCGATGCTCGATGTGTCCGGGGCGCACGGTGGTTCGGGTGGCCGGTTCAGGCCGCCTTGACCGCGGAGATGTCGAAGGACAGCTTCACCTTCTCGCCGATCAGCACGCCGCCGGTCTCCAGTGCCGCGTTGTAGGTGAGGCCCCACTGGGTGCGGTCGATGGTGGCCGAGCCCTCGAAGCCGACCCGCTCGGCGCCGTAGACGTCGGTCGCGTGGCCGGTGAATTCGAGGTCGAGGACGACCTGGCGGGTGGTGTCCTTGACGGTGAGGTCGCCGGTCATCCGGTAGGAGTCGCCGCGCAGCCGTTCGGCGGAGGTGCTCCGGAAGGTGATCTCCGGGTAGGTGTCGGCGGCGAAGAAGTCGCCGGTGCGCAGGTGCTCGTCGCGCTGGGCCTGGTTGGTGTCGATGCTGGCGACCTTGATCACCAGTTCGGCGGAGGAGTCGGCCGGGTTGCTGCCGTCCAGGTGCAGCTTGCCCTCGTACTCGGTGAACTCGCCGCGCACGTTGGTGACCATGGCGTGGCGGACGGCGAAGCCGACCTGGCTGTGTGCCGGGTCGATGCCGTAGTCGCCGGTCAGGTGGGACAGGTCCGAGCCTGCGGGTGCTGCGACGGTGGCGACCGCGGTGGCGGCGTTCTTGTTGCGGCTGAAGATGTTCATGGCTCCTCCTGGTGCTCCGAAGCCATTTGTTTAGGCTTCAACTTGTTGGCTCCAGCGTAGCCCGCTTTCGTTCAATGTTCAACCATGCGGTGGGGGATTCCCGGAGGAATCCCCCGAACGGCCCTGCCCGCCGGGGTGCACCAGGGGTGCACCCCGGTGTTCGGCGGCCGGTCAGCCCCGGGTGGCATCCACCAGTTCGAAGGCGGTGCGGCCGTCGATGCTCTCCCGGACGATGTCCGCGTGCCCCGCGTGCCGCGCCACCTCCTCGATCAGGTGGGTCAGGATCCAGCGCGCCGTGCGCCGGCTGTTCGGCGGGAACCACGGCGCGGGCGGCAGCGGCGCGTCCACCTCCAGGCTGGGCAGGCCCCGGACGATCTCCTCGGTCTCGGCGGCCACCGCCTCGTACTCCTTGAGCCAGCCCGCGAGCGTCTCGCCCTCCAGCAGCCGGTGCTCGTCGGCCCACTGCTCCGGCTGCAGCTTCCCGCGCTCGTCGTCCATCAGGACGCCGACGATCCAGAAGCGTTCGCACCGCGCCACGTGCTTGACCAGTCCGGCCACGGACAGCGCGCTGACGCTGGGCGTGGCCACCCCCTGCTCCTCGGTCAGGCCGAACGCCGCCCGGCGGACCGCGCCGCGCTGGGCTTCCAGGAAGGCCAGCAGACTGTCGCGCTCGCTGTTCTCCGCGCGCACCAGGATGGGCATGTCGACTCCCTCTCGTCGTGGGCTTTCCGCCTCGGTAGGACCGACGGTAGCGAGCAATCAGGACAGTTCCGGTCCGCTATGGGCCTCCGGATAGGGTCGATCGAGTCCGCGTTCGCACCCCGGGAGGCCAGGCCGATGTACGCCCTGCACGCGCTCTGGCAGGCAGACGGCCGACTGGCCCTGTGGGCCGAGGACGCGCGGGCGTTCGGCGTGCCGTCCCGCGAGGTTCACCCGGTCGGCGGTTCGTCCGCGCTGTCGGCCGGGCTGTTCGGTCGGCCGGGACGGGGAGCGGAGGTGAGCGCGGGGGCGGGCGCCCCGGAAGCCCCCGACGCGCGACCGGCGGGCCGTGCCCGGTCGAGCTCCGATCGTGCCGCAGGTCCCGCGCGCCCTGCCGACCCCGGGCGCCGGGCGCCCAAGGGGGTACGCGCGGCCGCGCACCCCTACGCGTGCCCCGCCGACGAGCTCGCGCGCCTGCTCGGTGCCATCGGCCCCGGGCTCGGATGGCTCGCCGAGCAGGCCCGCGAACGGTGGGCGACCCTGCTGCTGCCCGGATTCAGCGCCACGCCCACCCCCTCCCCGCAGCTGCCGGTCGGCGCCGTCGAGCACGGCGTCACGCTCTCCCCCTGGCGGGTCCCGGTGCTGCTCTTCGAGGCTCCCGAGGCGGCCCAGCTGCTCGGCGAGCTCTTCGACCCGTACTGCTCGGTGGCCGTCGCCGAGCTCCCCGGCACCGGCCCGGTCGAGGTCGCGTACGGGGCCTCACTGCGCTGGCTCACCGCGGTCCACGACCTCGCCTGGCGGCTGGTCGGCCGAGGACGCGTACTGCCCGTACTCCGGGAGACGGGCGGCGGGCTCCACGCGCACTGGCAGCCCGCCCTCGACGCGGCGGCTCGGCGTGAGGCCGAGGCGCTTGCCGCCGGATGCCCGCCGGTCTGCCGTGCCGAGCGCAGCCCCGGTGCCCGGGCCCGGACCGGCACCGAGCTGCTGGCCGAACTGCTGGACGTCCTGGTCGACCGGGAGACCCGGGTGGCCCTCGAAGGTGCACCGCCCCCGCTGCGCCGGGCTCCCGCCACCGTCGCGGAAGCCTGGCTGGCGGCGCTCCACGCCGCCGACGGGCTCCTCGCACCCGTGATGCCCCAGGCGCTGCCGGCCGCCGGATCGCAGGGGAGTCTCCCGGGCCCCGGTTCCGCCCGGCCTTCTGCCCCCGGCTCCGCCTCCGGTTCTTCCTCCGGCCGGAGCGGCGCGGGCGCGGACCCGGGGCCGGACACGGGCGCGGGCACGGGTGCAGGCGTGGGTGCTGATTCGGCGAAGCGAGCCGCCGCAGACCTCACGGCCCGGCTGGCCGCCTGGTACGCGGGGGCGCCCGCTCCCGATCAGGCGCTGCGCCTCTGCTTCCGGCTCTCCGAGCCACTCGGCCACGACGCCGGTCTGCCGGACGCGCCGGACGCGGCAGCCCTGGCAGCTGTCGCCGGCCGGCCCGCCGGTGACGACGACTGGCGTATCGACTTCCTGCTCCAGTCCGTCGACCAGCCGTCCCTCCTCGTCACCGCCGAGGACCTCTGGTCCGGTGGACCGGCATGGGCCGCGCTCTCCCGGCAGAGCGACGACCCGGTCGGCAGTTACGCCGCAGAACTCGACCGGGCTGTGCTCCGCCGCCCGGAACTCCGCCGGGCACTCCGTACCTCGCGTCCCACCGGACTCACGCTCGACCGGGTTGAAGCCCTCGACTTCCTCCGCGAGGCCGCGCCCGTACTGGCCGACGCCGGCTTCGGCGTGCTGCTCCCCGCCTGGTGGCAGCGCCGCCCGCGCCTCGGCCTGGTTCTCAAGGCGGCTCGCACACCGGTCGCCGGCGCGCTGGAGCGGGCCGGCCGGATCGACCGTGATGCGGTCATGGACTTCCGCTGGTCCGCGGCGATCGGCGAACTCGACCTCACCGAAAAGGAGTTGGCCGAGCTCGGGGCGGCCCAGCAGGGCCTGGTCCGGTTGCGCGGTCGCTGGATCGAGGTGGATGCGAAGCAGATCGAGGCCGCGCTCGCCTTCCTGGCCCACCGGGGCGCCGGCGTGATGTCCACAACGGAGGTGCTGCGGCTGGCACTCGACCCGACCGTGCGGGTCGCCGGGCTGCCGGTCGCCCGGGTCGAGGCGGTCGGCCCGCTGGGTGACCTGCTCGCAGGAGGTGCGGGCAGTGCAGGCGACCCGGCCGGTGAGGCCGAGGCGCCTGGGCCCGGACGCGGCGCGGAACGCGCGTCGCCGCCCGCGCTCCCGGAAGGCTTCGGGGCGACGCTGCGCCCGTACCAGGAGCGGGGTCTGGCCTGGCTGCACAGCCTCGCCCGCCTCGGCCTCGGGGCCGTCCTGGCCGACGACATGGGGCTCGGCAAGACCGTGCAGACGCTCGCCCTGCTCGCCGTGGAGAAGGCCGAGCGGTCCGAGTGCTCCGGGCGGTCCGACCGGTCCGACCGGGCTGGGCAGGGTGACCGGGCCTGGCGGGCCGGGCCGGCTGAGCGGGCCCCGGGGCCCGCCACGGCGAACCTCCTGGTCTGCCCGATGTCCCTGGTCGGCAACTGGCAGCGGGAGGCGGAGCGGTTCGCCCCGATGCTGCGCGTCCACGTCCACCACGGCACCGGCCGGGCGGAGGGTTCGGTCACCCGGGCGGTCGCGGACGGTGCCGACCTGGTCATCACCACCTACGGGCTGGCCCAGCGGGACGCCGACGAGCTGGGCCGGATCGCCTGGCGCCGGGTCGTCGTGGACGAGGCGCAGTTCATCAAGAACGCGGCCACCGCCCAGTCGCGGGCGGTCCGTTCGCTGAAGGCCGAGCACCGGATCGCCCTCACCGGGACGCCCGTGGAGAACCGGCTCGCCGAGCTGCATGCTGTGCTCGACTTCGCGAACCCGGGGTTGTTCGGGTCGGCGGAGTCCTTCAAGGAGCGCTACGCCGTTCCCGTCGAGCTCAATGCGAACTCGGCCATGACCGACCAACTCCGCAGGCTGGCCGGACCTTTCATGCTCCGCCGGTCCAAGTCGGACCCGGCGGTCGCGGCCGAGCTCCCCGCCAAGCAGGAGATCACCGTCTGGTGCAACCTCACCGCCGAGCAGGCCGGCCTGTACCGGGCGGTGGTGGCCGACCTGTTGCAGCGCCTCGGCGGCGTGCGCGGGGTCGAACGCCAGGGGGCCGTGCTCTCGGCGATCGGCAGGCTCAAGCAGGTGTGCAACCATCCGGCCCAACTGCTGCACGACCGTTCGGTGTTGGGCGACCGTTCGGGCAAGGTGGCGCGCCTGGAGGGGATCCTGGCGGAGGCCCTCGCGGAGGGTGGCCGGGTGCTGGTCTTCACCCAGTACGCGGAGTTCGGCCGGATGCTCCAGCCCCACCTGGCCGCCCGCCTCGGCGAGGAGGTGCTCTATCTGCACGGGGGCGTGCCGAAGCGGCGGCGCGAGGAGATGGTCGCCCGCTTCCAGTCGCCGGACGGCCCCAGGGTGTTCCTGCTGTCGCTCAAGGCCGGTGGCACCGGGCTCAACCTGACCAACGCCAACCACGTCGTCCACCTGGACCGTTGGTGGAACCCGGCGGTGGAGGACCAGGCGACCGACCGCGCCTTCCGGATCGGCCAGCGCAGGGACGTCCAGGTGCGGCGCCTGGTCTGCGTCGGCACCGTGGAGGAGCGGATCGCCGAACTGATCGAGTCCAAGCGTGCGCTGGCCGAAGCCGTGGTCGGCGAGGGAGAGCAGTGGCTCGGCGAGCTCTCCGCGACCACGCTGCGCGAGCTGATCTCCCTCTCCGCCGATGCGGTCGGCGAGGCCGATGCGGTCGTTGCGTCCGAACCGGTCGGTGCGTCCGATCCGGTCGGCGAGACCACTGGAGGAGTGATCTGACGATGACCGACACGCAGCCGCTGTCCGAGCTCCTGGACACCTTCTGGGAGGGTGACTTCACCCTTCACGCCACCCCGGCGGCACCCGCCTCCCCCGCGCCGGATCCCGGCCCGGCTCCCGGCCCGACCCCGGGCTCGTCCCCCGACCCCGGCCCCGCCCCGGCCATTGCCGCCCTCGGCCCCTCGGGCATCCGGATCGCCGGACGCGACCTCGCGACCCTGCTGGCGCCCACCTACCGGCAGCTGACCGAGCCCGCCGACTGACGGCCTCGCGCGGCGGGCCGGCCGTCCCGCGCCGCCAGGACCGACAGCATGCCCGCGCCGATCCCGGCGCCAGGGGCGGGCCCCTGGCGCCGGCAGCAGGGACAGGCCCGCCCGTCGGCGGCTGCGGCTACGGCTGGACCGGCTTGCGCACCAGGACGTACGCCTGCCCGAACCGTTCGGTCTCGGCGGGCTCGCGCAACAGCCGGGCAACCTCGACCAGTCCGGCGTCGAGCAGCAGCCCGACGATCCGGTCGGGCGACCAGCGGTAGGCGAGCGAGACCTTGTGGTCGAACGCCTGGACGGGAATCAGCGGTTCGTCGCTGACCTGGAACGCGAGCAGCAGGTGGCCGCCCGGAGCCAGCACCCGGTGGAACTCCGCGAACACCGCCGGCAGGTGCTCCGGCGGCGTGTGGATGATGGAGTACCGGGCGAGAACGCCGCCGAGAGCCTCGTCCGCCAGGTCCAGGGCGTTCATCGAACCCTCGTCGAACCGCAGCCCCGGGTGCGCCTGGCGGGCCAGTGCGACCATCGCCGACGACAGGTCGATGCCGAAGGCGTCCAGCCCGAGTGAGCACAGGTGCGCCGTTGCGCGGCCGGGCCCGCAGCCGAGATCGGCCACCGGCCCGCCGCCGGCGGCCAGCACGAGTTCGGCGAACGAGGTGAGCATCGCGCGATCCAGCGGCTGGCGCTCGAGTTCGGAGCCGAAGCGCTCGGCGTAGACGACGGCGACGCTGTCGTAGGCCGTCTGAGTGGAGTGCAGGTAGGAAGGTTCGGTCATGGTCGAGCACGGTAGTCCGTGCCCGCCTCCGCTGACCCCGCCGTGCCCGCTGTCCCCACTCCCGCTGTGCCCGCCTCTCGTCGTGCCCGCTGTGCCCGCCTCTCGTCGTGCCCGCCTCTCGTCGTGCCCGCGGTGCCCGCCTCTCGTCGTGCCCGCCTCTCGTCGTGCCCGCGGTGCCCGCCTCTCGTCGTGCCCGCCTCTCGTCGTGCCTGCCTCTTTCCGTGCTGGCTGTGCGGCGCGTTCGCGCATGCCGGGCAGAGCGGTTCACCGCTCGTCGGCGGCCTCCAGGATCGCGCGCAGACGCGACAGGCATTCACTGACGAAGGCTGGATACGTGCCCCAGTAGTACGACACCCCGCTGACCCCGACGGCGATGGCCCACGCCCGGGCACGCAGCCACGTCACGTCGTCGAGGCCGGCGGCGTCCCGGTACGCCCGTCGAGCTTCGGGCGGGAGGTCCCACAGGGGCGAGTGTTCGGCGTCGGGAAAGCCGACCGAGAGGCCTCCGAAGTCGATGACCGCGTGCAGCCTGCCCCGCCGGACCAGCAGGTTGCTGGGTTTGAGATCCCCGTGGAGCCAGACCTGGCGGCCGGACGGCTCGGGCAGGGCGAGCGCACCCTGCCACAGCTCGCGCAGGTGCGCGACGTCGAGATCGAGGCCCTGGATCGCCCGGCAGGCGTCGAAGCACCCGCTGACCCACCGGCCACAGGCGCGCAGGCCACCTCCGCGGTACCAGCTGAGCTCGCCCTGACGAGCGGCTCCCATGAGGGGGACGGAGTGCAGGCTCTGCACGATCGCCGCCAGGTCGGCCCCGAAGGCGGGCCAGTCGGTGACCGATCCCGGGCCGGCCTCATCGCCGTTGATCCAGCGGTACACCGACCAGGCGAGCGGGAAGGCGGAACTCGGGGTGCCGGCGTGCACCGGCTCCGGGATGCGACAGGGAAGATGCGGCGCCAGCAGGGGCAACCACGTCTGCTCCTTCCGTACGGCCTCCGCGTTGTCCGGGGTGCGCGGCAGCCGCACGAGCAACTGGTCGCCGAGCCGGTACATCGTGTTGTCGGTGCCGGCGCCAGCCGGTGAGACGGGGAGGCCGGCCCATTCCGGTCGCTGCTCCCGCAGCAGCGACCGGACGACCGACTCGTCCACGCGGATCTCGTTCTCGTGAAGTGCCACGGTGCGAGCCTTCTGCCCGGGCTTCGCCGCCGCCAGTGAATTTCCCGGTGCGCCGGCCGTGCGGAACGCGACCCGCCGAGGGTCTGCCCGGCCGGGTGAGGCCGAGTGGGTCCGTCCCGGCTCGGCTGGGACCGGACACCGCGCCCGTGACCAGCCCAGACGCCCGGCGGCACGGTGGTTGCTCGTGTTAGCGCCGTGCTTGCATTTGCAAGCACGGCGGGGCAGACTTCCGGTATGGCCTCACTGAACGTCGGCTCACTCGGCGAGTACATCCGGGAACAGCGGCGGAATGCGCAGTTCTCACTGCGGCAGTTGGCGGAGGCCGCCGGCGTGTCCAACCCGTACCTCAGCCAGATCGAGCGCGGGCTGCGCAAGCCGAGCGCGGAGATCCTGCAGCAGATCGCCAAAGCCCTGCGGATCTCGGCGGAGACGCTGTACGTCCAGGCCGGGATCCTGGAGGAGCGGCAGGGTGAGGGGCTCGAACTGCGGGCCGCGATCCTGGCCGATCCGCTGATCAACGAGCGGCAGAAGCAGGCGCTGCTCGCGGTCTACGACGCCTTCCTGAAGGAGAACAAGGAAGGGCCGTCGACGGACGGCGGGCCGGCGGCCGGGCCGGCCGCACGGATGGCGGACGCCGACCGGCGCTGAACGCCGACAAGGACTGAACACGGGTGGCCGCCCGGTCGGGCGGCCACCGGCAGAGACCCACGACAGACCGGCAGCCGGCTGTCGACGCAAAGGGAGGACCGGTCATGCCGATCACCGACGAGATCAAGAAAACCCTCAGCGACCCGACCCCGCTGTACGCCCTGGCGGGCGCCGGTGACCTCGCGTACGAGAAGCTGCGCGAGGTGCCGGGCAAGGTCGAGGCTCTGGCGGCCGACCGCAAGGGCACCCAGGAGAAGGCCGCGGTCCGGCTGCAGGAGGCGCAGACCCGGCTGGTCGAGGCGCAGGCGAAGGTGACCGAGACGGTCACCACGCTGCCGACCGACCTCAAGACGCTCCAGGAGAAGGCCCAGGTCTTCGCCCTGCAGCAGGTCGGCCGGGCCGCGGAGCTCGCGGTCAAGGCGAAGGAGGTCTACGACGAGCTGGCCGTACGCGGCAAGGCGGTCGTGGACAAGGGTCAGACCGGGGTCGGGGGCTGGTCGGCAGTGACCGAGCCGGCCGTGGTCGCGGTCGACGCGGACGAGCCCGTCGAGGCGGAGATCGTGGAGGAGTCGCCGGAGGCGCAGGACGCTCCGGAGGGCGCCAGGAAGACCCCGCGGGCGCGGAAGTCCGCCGAGAAGCCCGCTCCGGACGCGACGGACGACTGACCGACGGACGACGGACGACCGAGGCCGGGCACATCGGGCCGGACCGGTTCGTTCTCGGGTGGGCAGAGGGTCGGACGTGTCACGATGGAAGTGGCCTGGCCCGACCCGGTAGCGCCGAGGCCGGTGTCGCCGAAGCCGCAGTGAGGAGACCGCAGTGGGACAGATCCTGCTCTTCGACTATCTGAATCCGTTCTGGTGGCTGACCACCGCGATGGTGTGCTTCAAGCTCTTCGCCTTCGTGGACGCTGCGACGCGCCGCGAGGACGCCTACCGTGCGGCGGACAAGAAGACGAAGCAGTTCTGGCTGATTATCCTCGGCCTCGCCCTGGTGCTCGACCTGTTGCTCGGATCGAGCGTGTTCGCCCTGCTGTCGCTGGCCGGCCTGGTGGGTGCGATCGTCTACATGGTCGACGTCCGGCCCGCCATCAAGCAGTTGACCGACGGCCGGGGCAAGGGCGACCGGCGGAACGTGGGACCGTACGGCCCCTGGTGACGTGACGGATCCGCGGCGGCGCCGTGGACGGCAGTGGGGCGGTACCCGACCGGGTGCCGCCCCACTGCCGTCCCCAGGCGGGCCCTGCCGTCCCCAGGCGGGCCCTGCCGTCCCCAGGTGGGCCGGGCCGCCCAGGTCAGCCCATGATGAGCGGCACGGGGTTGCGCTCCAGCAACAGGACGGCCACGTCGTCGGTGAGCGCGCCGCCGTTGAGTTCCTCGACCTCGGCGATGGCGCTGTCGACCAGCCGGCCCCGGGTGAGACCGGTGGACTGGTGGTCGCCGATCAGCTCGACCAGGCCGTCCTGGCCCAGTCGGCGGGAGCCCGCGCCGACCCGGCCCTCGACCAGTCCGTCGGTGTAGAGCATCAGTCGCCAGCCGGGCTGGAGTTCGAGCTCCTGGGCTGGCCAGACCGCCTGGCCGTCGTCGCACGGGACCAGCCCGAGCGCGGGGCCGGCCTGCTCGGACGGGAGCAGCACGGGAGGCCCGTCCGGCCGGAGCAGCAGCGGCGCCGGGTGCCCGGCCAGGTAGAGCCGGGCGTGCTCCGCCGGTGCGGAGCCGCCGGGCGGGGCCGCTCCGGGGGAGAGCACCAGCATGCAGAGCGTCGCGAAGATCTCGTCGCTGCGGCGCTCGTGCTCCAGGACGTGCTGGAGGGTGCTGAGCAGTGTCTCGCCGGTGAGCCCGGCGAAGACCAGGGTGCGCCACGCTATCCGCAGGGCGACGCCGAGGGCGGCCTCGTCGGGTCCGTGGCCGCAGACGTCGCCGATCACCACGTGGACGGTGCCGTCGGAGGTGCGCACGGCGTCGTAGAAGTCGCCGCCGAGGAGTGCGCGGCGGCGGCCGGGGCGGTAGCGGCGGGTGAAGGCGAGCCCGGCGCCGTCGAGCAGCGGGGTGGGGAGCAGGTGGCGCTGCAGGCGGGCGTTCTCCTGGCCGCGCAGCTCGGCCTCGACCAGGCGGCGCTGCGACTCGTCGGCCCGCTTGCGCTCGACCGCGTAGCGCAGGGCGCGGGCCAGCAGCGGACCGTCCGTCTGGTGCTTGACGAGGAAGTCCTGGGCGCCTGCGGCGACGGCGGCGGCCCCGAGCTCCGCGCTGTCGGCATCGGTCAGGACCACGACGGCGGTGTGCGGGGCCCGGCGCAGGAGCTCGCGCAGCCCGTCGAGCCCGTCGGGGCCGTCCGGAGCGTCGGTTCCGCCGGCGCCGTTCACCCGGCTCGGAGCGTCCGGCAGCGCGGCCGGCCCACCAGGGGGCGTCGGGTCGCCGGGGGCCGCCGACCCGGTAGGAGCGGGCAGGTCGCCGGGGGCGGCCAGGTCGAGCAGGACGCAGCTGAAGTCGGACCCGCGCGGGCGCCCCCGCCGGGCGCCGGGCAATGTGGGGGAGAGCAGGGTGGCGGCCTGGTCGATCCCCTGGGCCCAGTGGATCTCGATCGGGGTGCCGCTGTCGGCGACCAACTGCTCGATCAGGACCGCGTCGGAGACGTCGCTCTCGATGACGAGCAGCCGGAACGGCGCACCGCGGGAGGGTGTCACGGGGCCGCTGTGGGTGCTCCGGGGGTGCGGTATGGGGTTGACCGCGACATCGGGCCGCCCGTCGTGCCGGTCGGCGGGCGAGCCGCCGCAGCCGTCGGCCCGGGTGTCGGTGCGTCCGCCGGCGAGGCCGTCCGAGTGGACCGAGGCGCGGCCGCCCGTCCGCTTGGCCGACCGGCCCGTGGTGGCCTCACCGCTGCCGTCGAGGTGGTCGGTGCCGCTGCCGACGGTGCGGGCCGCGGTGCTGACGGCATGTTCGGTCAAGACTTGGCCGGTGCTGCCCGGCCGGTACGAGGCACGTGGTGCCCGCCCGTCTCCCGTTGCGGGCATTGGTCGATCCTCCCTTTCCCCGACTGGGCAACGGCTGGGGACCGTGCTCAGTGCCCGCATGGCGCTGTGTGTCGGGAAGCTTCTCGCGACCATAACGTGATCTCCGGCGATTTCTCTGACCGACCGGCGTCGATGTGGCTATTGCCACGCTCCCAGCGGCCAGGGTGGTTAGTGTGGGCGCCTTGTGGACGCGGTGTGACGGGAGGTCGGGTTCGGTGACGCAGATCACGTTGGTCGAGGGTGACATCACGGAGCAGCAGGTGGACGTCATCGTGAACGCTGCCAACTCCTCTCTCCTCGGTGGCGGCGGGGTGGACGGCGCGATCCACCGCAAGGGCGGACCGGAGATCCTCGCGGACTGCCGCAGGCTGCGGGCCTCGCACTACGGCAAGGGGCTGCCGACCGGCCGGGCCGTCGCCACGACGGCCGGCCACCTGCCCGCCCGGTGGGTCGTGCACACGGTGGGGCCCGTCCACCTGCCGGACGAGTACGAGCAGCGGGCTGGTCTGCTGGCCTCCTGTTATCGCGAATCGCTGCGGGTCGCGGTCGAGTTGGGTGCGCGCACGGTGGCGTTCCCGGCGATCTCGACCGGGGTGTACGGCTGGCCGTTGGAGGACGCGGCGCGGATCGCCCTCACGGCTGTGGCGGAAGCGGTGGCGGAGTCGGCCGGGCCGCAGGGGCAGGCGGAGGCTGCGGGGGTGACCGAGATCCGGTTCGTGCTGTTCGGTGCGGAGGCGTACGGAGTCTTCGAACGGGTGCAGCGCGAGCTGGGGCAGAGGAACTGACGGTGCCTCAATCGGCATATCGGCCGATGACCGCCGGTTCGTGCAACCGCCCCTATGGTGACGCCGCGGGGCGTCAACATGCCAGAGGTATTCGATAACTCGTTCGAGTGAAAATCCGTGTGCCGACCCTGGCCGGACCGGCTCCGGCTAGGGCGCCAGTGCGGTCCACGGCAGCGTGACCTCGCCCTGCCGCCAGCGCCCGCGCGCGTCCACCAGCGGCCAGCTCCCCGCCAGCGCGGTGCACGCGGCCACCCAGCGCTGCCTCGCCCCGAACGCCCCGTACGGCGCCGCCGCCGCCCAGGCCCGGTCGAAGTCGGTCAGGAAGGCGTGCACCGGACGGCCGGGGACGTTGTGGTGGATCAGCGCCTTCGGCAGCCGTTCGGCCAGGTCGGACGGCTGGCCGAGACCGCCGAGCCGGGCCGCGAAGGTCACGGTGCGGGGGCCCTCGGGGCCGAGCGCCACCCAGACGTGCCGCCGGCCGATCTCGTCGCAGGTCCCCTCCACCAGCAGGCCGCCGGGGGCCAGTCGTCCGCAGAGCCGTTCCCAGACCGCCGCGACCGCCGACTCCTCGTACTGCCGCAGTACGTTCGCCGCCCGGATCAGCAGCGGGGCGGCCCCGTCCAGCGGGACCTCGAACCCGCCACGGCGGAACGTCAGCAGCGGGGGCTCGGCGTACGGGAGGGCGGCCGTGACCCGCTCGGGCTCGATCTCGATGCCCACCACCCGGAGGTCCGACCGCGCGGACCGCAGGCGGGTGGAGAGCTCGACGGCGGTCCAGGGCGCCGCGCCGTAGCCGAGGTCCACGGCGATCGGCGGCCGGTCGGCGGAGCGCAGGGCGGGCCCGAGCGTGTGGGCGATCCAGCGGTCCATCCGGCGCAGGCGGTTGGTGTTGGTGGTGCCCCGGGTGACCGTCCCGACCGGGCGGGCGGAGCGCCCGCGGGTGGGAGGGGGTTCGAACGAGGCGGCCATGCCAGGCAGCCTACGCGGACGGGACCGTCGCATCTCATCCTGCGAGACGGGAATACCGGCCGGCGACCCGACGGTTGTCACACTGGACGAATGCCCGCCCGAGCCACCGCCGTCCGGCGGCGTCCCGGTGGGGGCAGGAGGACAGCGGTCCGGTGCGGCAGGCGCACCGGGGCGTCAGGCCCGCAGGTCCCAGCACGGCCCTAGGCAGCTAGGCAGTCGGGGAGCAAGAGGAGGCTTCAGCCCGGTGACCCAGCACCCCGTACGGACGTCACGCCGTGCCCAGCTCGCGCTCACGCCCACCCGCGGCCGTCTGCAGGCGCTGGTCGGCGGGCGCTCGCGCAGGCCCCGGCGGATAGCCATGCTGAGTGTCCACACCTCGCCGCTGCACCAGCCGGGCACCGGCGACGCGGGCGGGATGAACGTCTACATCGTCGAGCTGGCCAAGCGGCTGGCCGACCTGGACATCGAAGTCGAGATCTTCACCAGGGCGATCCGCTCCGAGGACGCCCCCACGGTCCAGCTCGCGCCCGGGGTGCTGGTCCGCCACGTCACCGCCGGGCCGTACGAGGGGCTGGTCAAGGAGGACCTGCCGGCCCAGCTCTGCGCCTTCACCCACGGCGTGCTGCGCACCGAGGCCGGGCACCGGCCGGGCCACTACGACCTGGTCCACTCGCACTACTGGCTCTCCGGCCAGGTCGGCTGGCTGGCCGCCGAACGCTGGGGCGTGCCGCTGGTGCACACCATGCACACCATGGCCAAGGTCAAGAACGCCGCCCTCGCCGAGGGCGACACGCCGGAGCCGGCGGCGCGGGTGATCGGCGAGACCCAGGTGGTCGAGGCCGCGGACCGCCTGATCGCCAACACGGCCGAGGAGGCCGACGAGCTCTCCCACCACTACGCCGCCCGCAAGGACCAGCTCGCCGTCGTCCACCCCGGCGTCAACCTGGACATCTTCCGGCCCGGCGACCGCGCCGCCGCCCGCACCCGGCTCGGCCTCCCGCAGGACGCCACCGTCCTGCTCTTCGCCGGGCGGATCCAGCCGCTGAAGGCACCCGACGTGCTGCTCAAGGCCGTTGCGGTGCTGCTCGAACGGGAGCCGGGTCTGCGCGAGCGGCTGGTCGTCCCGGTCGTCGGCGGCCCCTCCGGCACGGGGCTGGCCAAGCCGGAGAGCCTGCACAAGCTCTCCGCCCAGCTCGGCATCTCGGACGTGGTCTGCTTCCACCCGCCGGTCGGCCAGTCCGAGCTGGCCGAGTGGTACCAGGCCGCGTCGGCGCTGGTGATGCCCTCCTACAGCGAGTCCTTCGGGCTGGTCGCCCTGGAGGCTCAGGCCTGCGGCACTCCCGTCGTCGCGGCGGCCGTCGGCGGCCTGCCGGTCGCCGTCCAGGACGGCCGCACCGGGACGCTGGTGCACGGCCACGACCCGCACGCCTGGGCCGACGCGCTGCTCCAGTACGCCACCCGCCCCGAGCTGGTCGACCGGCAGGGCGCGGCCGCGGCCCGGCACGCGGCGGGCTTCGGCTGGAGCACGGCCGCCGCCGCCACGGCGGACGTCTACGCGGGCGCACTCGCCCGCCCGGCAGGCCGCCTCGGCCGCTCCCGCATCCGACTGGGCTGACCCACCCGCCTGCTGTCGGGCCGCACGACCGGTCGGGCAGTTTCTCGGGGGTGCGGGCGGCCGCGCCGCCGGACGGTGCGACCGACCGGCTGCGATCCCGGGCCTCCAGGTCTCCCGGGGTCTTCCGGGGTTGCGTGGGGCCGCGTGACGTCACGTGCGGCTTCGCGCTGGGCTGACCGGGCGGTTCCTCGCCCCCCGAGCGGTTGCCTGTCCGCCTGTCCGCCTGCCTGCCTGCCGTGGCGGGAAGGCCGTTCCCGGGGCGCCCCGGCTGCACCGGCGGCCTACCGCCGAGTAGCGTCTTCCCCATGTCAATCCGCACGAAGGACGACGCCCTCGGGCTGCTCCGCGCCGCGCTGGACGAGACCGGGGTGGCCTGGGAGCCGGCCGTGACCGATCCGTACACCCTGGTCGCCTCGCTTCCGGGCACCCGGAAGCTGGCCACCACCTGCGCGCTGCGGGTCGGTGACCACACCCTCTCGGTGAACGCGTTCGTGATCCGCCGCCCCGACGAGAACCACGAGGCGGTCTACCGCTGGCTGCTGGAACGCAACACCCGCCTGTACGGGGTCGCGTACGCCGTCGACCGGCTCGGCGACGTCTATCTCGCGGGCCGGCTCCCGCTGGAGGCGCTCACCCCGGACACGGTCGACCGCCTGCTCGGCACCGTGCTGGAGAACGCCGACGAACCCTTCAACACCCTGCTCGAACTCGGCTTCGCGTCCGCGATCCGCCGCGAGTGGGAGTGGCGCACCAAGCGCGGGGAGTCGACCCGCAATCTCGAAGCCTTCGCCAACCTCGCCGGACCGGCCGCCCCCGGATCGGCCGCCTCCGAGCCGTCCTCCTCCGAGCCGGGGCAGCAGGAGGACGGCCGACCGGCGGCCGGATAGGCCGGGTCGCACTGCCGCCCGCACCGGGGGCGTCCCGGGCGCCGCGCCGTCCCGGGCGCCGCGCCGTCCCGGGCGCCGCCGCGCGGTGCAGGGCGCGGGCCGTGCGGCCGGCCGGTGCTCAGGACGGGGAGAGCGCCTCTCGTTCCGCCGTGGCCCCGGGCGCGCCAGGGGTGTCCGAGGCGGCAACGGGTGCCGCGTCCGACTGCTCCGTACGGCGCCGTCCGAGCAGCAGGAACCCGGCGCCCGCGGCCGTCCCGCAGACCGCGCAGGCCCCCCAGACCGCACCGCCGCCCGCATGCTGGAGGAGGTAGCCGCCGGCCGCTGGCCCGAGGAAGGACGCCAGCGACCAGGAGAGGGAGTACATGCCCTGGTAGCGGCCGCGGGCCGAGGCCGGTGAGAGCTCGGTGACCAGACTCATCATGGTAGGCGCGCTGATGATCTCGCCGATCGTCCAGACGGCCACGGTGACGGCGTAGAAGGCCGCCGAGGACCCGGCGAAGTAGGTCAGCCCGAAGCCCCAGCCGGTCAGCAGGGCGCCTGCGAGCAGCAGTGCGGTCCGGTTGTGGCCGCTGATCAGACGGGTCAGCGGCAGCTGGAGCAGCACGATCAGCAGCCCGTTCAGGCCGATGACGAAGCCGTACTGGGTGGTGGAGATGCCCGCCTCGCCCATGCCCACCGCGAGTGTGGTGCTGCCCTGCTGGGCGACCAGCGCGAGCAGCAGGTTGATGCCGACCACGGCCATGAACCGGCCGTCCCGGAAGACCGTCCCCAGGCCGATCCGTGCGGTGTCCGGTGTCTCGGCTGCCGTTCCCGCTGTGGTGTCACCCGCTGTGGTGTCACCTGCCGTGGTGGCCTCCGGCCGGGTCTCCGGAATCCTGACGAAGACCACCACGGCGCAGAGCAGCGTGCTGACCGCGTCCAGCAGGAAGAGGGTCAGGTAGCCGTGGGTCGCGATCAGCCCGGCGGCCGCCGCCGAGACGCCGAAGCCGATGTTGATCGCCCAGTAGTTGAGCGAGAAGGCGCGGACCCGGTCCTTCGCCGGGACGACGTCGGCGATGATCGCCGAGACCGCCGGGCGGGAGGCGTTGTTCGCCAGGCCGACCAGGAAGGCGACCACCGCGATGGCCACCTGGCCGTCGGTGAAGCCGAGCACCGCGGTGAAGACCGCGGTGGAGACCTGCGCGGCCAGCAGGGTCGGCCGCCGCCCGATCCGGTCGGTGAGCACGCCCGCGCCGACCGCCGCAATGGCCGAGCCGAGCCCGAACAGCGCCGCCACCAGGCCCGCGTACGAGGCCGAGTAGCCGCGCTCCGCGGTCAGGTAGAGGGCCAGGAACGTGACCACGAAGCCGCCGAGCCGGTTCACCAGGGTCGAGGTCCAGAGCCACCAGAACTGTCGCGGTAGCCCGCCGACGGTCTCCGAGAAGGCGGTGCGTATACGGGCGGATCCGGGCAAGGGGGGCTCCGAGGGCAGCAGGAGCCCGCCGGGCGGACTGGGAACTCCCGACGGGCACGTAAGTGGTCAAAAGCTTGATCAGATGTTACCGAGGGACCTTCGGCCCGGCCACCGGTTATTCGGCTCCATTAAGCTGTGGGCCATGGCTGACACGACGTACCGACTCATCCTGCTCCGTCACGGCGAGAGCCAGTGGAACCAGAAGAACCTCTTCACCGGCTGGGTCGACGTCGACCTCAACGAGAAGGGGGAGAAGGAGGCCGCGCGCGGTGGCGAACTGCTCGCCGCCGAGGGCTTCTTCCCCGATGTGGTGCACACCTCCCTGCTGCGCCGCGCGATCCGCACCTCGCAGATCGCCCTGGACAAGGCCGACCGCCACTGGATCCCGGTCAGCCGCAGCTGGCGCCTGAACGAGCGTCACTACGGTGCGCTCCAGGGCAAGGACAAGGCCCAGACCCTGGCCGAGTTCGGCGAGGAGCAGTTCCAGCTCTGGCGCCGCTCGTACGACACCCCGCCGCCGGTGCTCGCCGACGACGCCGAGTACTCGCAGGCCGGTGACGCCCGCTACGCCGACATCCCGAGCGAGCTGCGCCCGCGCACCGAGTGCCTGAAGGACGTCGTCGACCGCATGCTGCCGTACTGGTACGACGCGATCGTCCCGGACCTGGCCGCCGGCCGGACCGTGCTGGTCACCGCCCACGGCAACAGCCTGCGCGCGCTGGTCAAGCACCTCGACGGCATCTCCGACGAGGACATCGCCGGTCTGAACATCCCCACCGGCATCCCGCTGGTGTACGAGCTGGACGCCGACTTCAAGCCGGTCGTCAAGGGTGGCCGCTACCTGGACGCCGAGGCCGCCGCGGCTGCCATCGAGGCCGTGAAGAACCAGGGCAAGAAGTAGCAGCAGCCGTCTTGCCCGCTCCGCACCGAGCCCTCCGCCCGCGGTTCCCCGCGCGGCAGGGGGCTCGGTTGCGTGCGGGCCGATCCAGGGGGGCGGGGTTGCCGGGGCGGGCGCCGCTCACGGCCCGGCGGTACGGGCTGCGCCAAGACGGCCCGAACGTCCGCGAGTTGCCGATCGCCGCGACAACTCCCCTGGCGTCCAAGGTGGTTCAGACCATTGACGGTCGCAGGCGGCGCTTCTAGCGTAAGTGCCGGAACCGGCGCGGGCACGCCGTGATCCACCCCCGGATCCTGCCCCCACGCAGGCGGCCCGTGCCTTTCGTGCACTCCCTTTCGTGTACTCCGTCCACCCCCACACCCTGCTTCGGCATGCCCGGAAGCGGGGCCAGGAAGGAGCACCATGCGTAAACGCCATGCCCTGGTCGCGGCAGCCGTGGCGGCGGCCGTCCCGGTCGCTCTCGCGGTACCGGCCCGGTCACACGGCTACATCTCGACCCCGCCGAGCCGGGCCGCTCTGTGTGCGGCCGGGACCGTGACCGACTGCGGTGAGATCCAGTGGGAGCCGCAGAGCGTCGAGGGCCCCAAGGGCTTCCCGGCGAAGGGGCCCGCCGACGGCACCCTCTGCGCGGGCGGGAACACCAGATTCGCCGAACTCGACGACCCGCGCGGCGGTGCCTGGCCCACCACCAGGGTGACGGCCGGGCAGCGGCTCACCTTCACCTGGACGTTCACCGCCCGGCACGCGACCACCTCGTTCCGGTACTTCCTCACCAAGCCCGGCTACGACGCCTCCCAGCCGCTGACCCGCAGCAGCCTGGACACCACGCCCTTCCTCACCGTCCCCTACGGCGGCGCCCAGCCGCCGAGCACGCTCAGCCACACCGCGACCCTCCCGACCGGGCGGACCGGTCACCAGGTGGTGCTCGCGGTCTGGGACATCGCCGACACCGGCAACGCCTTCTACTCCTGCACCGACGTCGCCTTCTGAAGCCCGCCCCCCGAAGCCCCGAACCCCCTGGAGTTCCGGCCTTCCGGAGCCCCGGCACCCCGAAGGCCCCGGAGTCCCCCGGTGCTCGCGCGAACCGGTGCCCGCGCGAACCGGTGCCCGCGCGAAAAGCCGGACCGGGTGCCCCGCCGTACAGCGGGACACCCGGTCGCGGACGAGGAGCGGGTGCTCAGTGGCCGCCGCAGCAGCCGCCGCTGGCGCCGCCGCACTGGCACGGCGCTCCGGACTGGCAGCCGCAGCCGCAGCCGGGTCCGCAGCCGCAGCCTGCGGCGAGGATCGGCAGCAGGGCCGGGGCCGGCGGTTCGACGACGCTCGGCGGGGGAGTGGTCGGGGTCGGGGTTGCCTTCATCGCGCTTGGCCCTCCTCGGGACGGGCACACGTCGGTGTGCCTACTCCACGAGTGAAGCCCTCCCGTGACGGGGCGTCAACGGGCGCGCGGAGGCGCCCGAACGGCGTCCCGTGCGCCCCCTCACCGCGCCCGGCAGGCGCGAGCCGTGCGCGACGGGTTCCGACGCCGTCCGGTCGGCCGCGCGGCCGCTGCCACCCCCTGCGGCGTCGCCCCGGGGCCCGCCTACTCGGCCTGGGCCGCCTCGTTCGCGGCGACGAACTCGCTCGCGTGCTCGCCCGTCACCAGGAACACCACGCGCTTGGCCACCGACACCGCGTGGTCGGCGAACCGCTCGTAGTAGCGGCCGACCAGGGTCACGTCGACCGCGGTCTCGATGCCGTGCTGCCAGCGGTCGTCCAGCAGGTGCGAGAAGAGCTCGCGGTGCAGCGCGTCGATCGCGTCGTCGTCCTGCTCCAGCT
Organism: Kitasatospora sp. NPDC056138; assembly: GCF_042264695.1. Classification (NCBI taxonomy): domain Bacteria; kingdom Bacillati; phylum Actinomycetota; class Actinomycetes; order Kitasatosporales; family Streptomycetaceae; genus Kitasatospora; species Kitasatospora sp. NPDC056138. Next base: position 25,982 of record NZ_JBHJVK010000062.1, read on the forward strand.
CCAGCGCCTTGTCCACGTTCTTGGTGGAGATGACCAGACCGGCCTTGGCGACCAGGCGCTGCGCGAGCTGCCCCATCTCCAGCACGATCGGGTGCAGGTCGTTGGGGACGGCCGTGGCGGGGTAGCGCAGGCGGGCCACCTTGGCGACGTGCCGGGCGAGGTCGCCGCAGCGCTCGAGATCGGCGCTCATCCGCAGGCTGGTGACGACGATCCGCAGGTCGGTGGCGACCGGCTGCTGGCGGGCCAGCAGGTCGATGGCCCGGCTCTCCAGGTCGTGGTGGAGCTCGTTGATCTTCTCGTCGGCGGCGATGACACTCTCGGCCAGCGCCAGGTCGGCGTCGAGCAGCGCGGTGGTGGCCCGGCCCATGGCCGAACCGACCAGCCGCGCCATCTCGACCAGTCCGTCGCTGATCGAGTCGAGTTCCTCGTGGTACGCGTCGCGCATGCTCTCTCCCTCAGTAGCTGTGTCGGTGGCGGTGCCGACCGGCCGTCCCGTCGTTCCGTACGACCACGCCCGCGGACGGGTCGACGGCGGCCGGGGGGCCGCTGCTGGCGGCGCGAATCGTACGCTCGCCACCGTCCGCACGGGCTGCGCCACCCAGACTGGGCCGTCCGGGCGACGGCGCACGGCCGCCGCAGTGAACCGGCAGCAACCTGAAGGTGAATTCTCGGCAACGTAAGGCCGATCCCTTGATCGCAGGCCGGGGGGTGGTCTTCACCTAGCGCTTAGGCTGACCGTATGGACGTGAATGTGGCCGCCGCCGCTGCCTGCGCCATAGCCGGGCTCGGAGTCGGCCTCACCGCCGCCATAGCCTTCCGTTGGAGCGAGCGAGAGCAGAACCGGAGCAGCAGGGGCAGCAGCGGCAAGAGCAGGACCAGTACGAGCAGCGCACCCGTGAACGAGCCGGCGCTGCCACCCGGCGTGGACACCGTGCTCTCGGTGCTGCGCTCCTGCGCCATTGTGCTCGGCGAGGGCGACGAGGTGGTCAAGGCCAGCTCGGCCGCCTACGCGATGGGCCTGGTCAGGGGCGGCGCGATGGCCGTCGAACAGATGCTCTCGCTGGCCCGGGCCACCCGGCGTGACGGCGAGATCCGGCAGGTCGAGCTGGAGGTGCCCCGCCCCGGGGTGGCCCGGACGGCCGATCCGCTCGCGGTCTCGGTCCGGGTCGCCCCGCTCGGCTCCCGGCTGGTGCTGGTCCTGGTCGAGGACCTCACCGAGCGCCGCCGGATCGAGGCGGTCCGCCGCGACTTCGTGGCCAACGTCAGCCATGAGCTCAAGACCCCGGTCGGCGCGCTCTCGCTGCTGTCCGAGGCCGTTGCGGACGCCTCCGACGACCCCGAGGCCGTCCAGCGCTTCGCGGGCCGGATGCAGATCGAGGCCACCAGGCTCGCCAGCCTGGTCCAGGAGATCATCGATCTCTCCCGGGTCCAGGACGACCAGCTGCTGATGGATCCGGAGCCGGTGCCGGTGGACGAGCTGATCGCGGAGGCGGTCGACCGCTGCCGCCAGCCCGCCGCCGCCAAGCAGATCCACATCGCCTCCGGTGGTGTCGGCGGTCTCTACCTGCACGGCAACCGCGGCCAGCTGGCCGCGGCGCTCGGCAACCTGGTCGAGAACGCGGTCAACTACAGTCCGCCGCGCACCCGGGTGGCCATCGCCACCCGCCGCATCTCCAGCGCCGCCGCGCTCGGCGAGGCGGACGGCGAGCTGATCGAGATATCGGTGACCGACCAGGGCATCGGCATCTCGGAGAAGGACCGCGAGCGGATCTTCGAACGGTTCTACCGGGTCGATCCGGCGCGTTCCCGAGCCACCGGCGGAACCGGCCTCGGCCTCTCCATCGTCAAGCACGTTGCCGCTTCGCACGGCGGCACCGTGTCCGTCTGGAGCGTCGAGGGCCAGGGCTCCACCTTCACGGTGCGGCTCCCCGCCGGGCAGATCCCGGCGGAGCGGCCGCCCACCCCGCTGTCGACCCACACTCCCGCAACCGCAACCCCCCTTCCTGCCCCGGAGGCCCGATCGTGACCCGAGTACTGGTGGTCGAGGACGAGGAGTCGTTCAGCGACGCCCTCTCGTACATGCTCCGCAAGGAGGGCTTCGAGGTGGCCATCGCCGCCACCGGCCCCGACGCGCTGGAGCAGTTCGAACGGAACGGTGCCGACCTGGTGCTGCTCGACCTGATGCTCCCGGGTCTGCCGGGCACCGAGGTCTGCCGCCAGCTGAGGGTCCGCTCCAACGTCCCGGTGATCATGGTGACCGCCAAGGACAGCGAGATCGACAAGGTGGTCGGCCTGGAGATAGGGGCCGACGACTACGTCACCAAGCCGTACTCGACCCGGGAGCTGGTCGCCCGGATCCGCGCGGTGCTGCGCCGCCGCGGCGAGGACGCCGGCGGCAACGGCGACGGTGGCGGCCCCGGCGCCCTGGAGGCCGGTCCGGTCCGGATGGACGTCGACCGGCACGTGGTCACGGTGGACGGCGCCAAGGTCGACCTGCCGCTGAAGGAGTTCGACCTGCTGGAGATGCTGCTGCGCAACGCGGGCCGGGTGCTCACCCGGATGCAGCTGATCGACCGGGTCTGGGGGGCCGACTACGTCGGTGACACCAAGACCCTGGACGTCCACGTCAAGCGCCTGCGGGCGAAGATCGAGCCGGACCCGGGCGCGCCGCGCTACCTGGTCACGGTGCGCGGTCTCGGCTACAAGTTCGAGCCGTAACCACGGCGGAGCGCGGTAGCTCCCGCACCACGACGCCGAAGGGCCCCTGCGCTGCAGGGGCCCTTCGGCGTCGTGTGCCGCTGTGCTCGCGTCAGTGCGCGGCCGGGCTGCCGGAGGCGCTGCCGCTCGGGACCCCGCCGGCCGGAGCCGAGGCCGACGCGGGTGCCGAGGCCGGGCCGGAGGCCGGCGCCGAAGCAGAGGCGGCAGCGGACGCCGGGGCGGAGGCGGAGGCGGAGGCCGACGGGACGGGCGGGGCCGCGGCCACGGTCGGGCCGAACGCGGCGTACAGGCCGGTGGCCGGGCTGACCTGGGCCTGCGCGGTCACCTTGCCGGCCTTGGCGAAGGAGAAGGTCACCGGGGCGAAGCCACCGACCTTGGCGGCCGCCGAGGCGAGGTGGGCGGCCGGCTGGCCCTGGCCGCCGAGCAGCACCGACCCGCCGGCCGGAACGACGACCTCGGTCACCGGAGCGCCCTTGGCGTCGGTGAAGGTCGCCGGAGCGCCCTCGCCGACCGTGACGGACTGCAGCGTCTCGGGGGTGGTGCCGCTGTTGGCGATGTTGACCGAGACGTTGGCCGGGCCGGTCTGGTCGCCGATCGCGTCGGCCTTGGTCACCACCACGATGTTGTTGAGCTTCAGGTTCTGCCCGATTGCGGTGGCCGCGTTGTCCGGCTTGATCTGCAGGGTATCGGGGGTGTTCCCGGCTGCGCAGGCGGACAGCGGGACGATCGCTGCGAGGACGAGAGCGGCGATGGCGCCGCGTCGAAGGCTCCGGCTCACGGCGGCGACTTCTCCTTGGATCACGTGTCGGGTGGTCAGGGGTCAGACTACCGACCACACTTATCCGGCTCTCACGGGGTGGCCCCGTGTCGCGTCCCAAGTGCCCGTCCGCGACCCCTTTCCCGTCGTCCGCGGGGGTGCGCCGTCCACGAACGACGATCACTCCTCGCCGGCCCGGGGCCCGTCGGCGAGGCCTGTGATCGGAATCGCGGACGGGCCGCGAAGCGGCATGGGGCAAAAACTCAAGATCCAATCATGGTTTCCGGGCTGTCGCCAGAGGTTTCGTCAGGTCCTCCATACCGCCTCCGACCTGCGAGAAGCCTTCGTCGAACACCGGTCGCAGCACGTCAAGGGGGTGGTTGTCAAGCCCCGAGACCCGCCCTGACCTGCGAAAACGCCCTTCGGGTGCGCCGAAAAGCGTGTTATTCTGGAAAGCCACGGAAGGGGTCCTGTCACATGACGTTCAAGGTTGGCGACACGGTGGTCTACCCCCATCACGGGGCTGCGCTGATCGAGGCCATCGAAACTCGCCAGATCAAAGGTGTGGACAAGACCTACCTGGTGCTCAAGGTGCAGCAGGGAGACCTGACGCTGCGCGTGCCCGCGGAGAACGCAGAGTTCGTCGGCGTGCGTGACGTAGTCGGCCAGGAGGGTCTGGACCGCGTCTTCGAGGTGCTGCGTGCACCGTACACCGAAGAGCCCACCAACTGGTCCCGCCGCTACAAGGCGAACCTGGAGAAGCTGGCGTCGGGTGACGTTATCAAGGTCGCCGAGGTTGTGCGCGACCTGTGGCGTCGCGAGCGCGAGCGTGGCCTGTCGGCCGGTGAGAAGCGGATGCTGGCCAAGGCTCGGCAGATCCTGGTCAGCGAGCTGGCTCTGGCCGAGAACACCAACGAGGACAAGGCGGAGACGCTGCTCGACGAGGTCCTGGCCTCCTGAGGCCGACCTCCCGGTAGTCCCGCGATGCCACAGCGCCCGATGTCGGCGCGCCATCATGGTCGGGTACGTCGCGTACCCGGCCGGACGGTGCGACGGCACCTCGGGCGCTTCGGCGTACCCGCGTCCGGGCGGGCCGATGCGGCGGACCGGGGGATCCCGGTGTGACGGCGGACCGACCCCGAGCGGACCGACCCCGAGGGGGCCGGCGGGGCCGGACTCCAGCGGTGCGATGCCCGAGCCGGTGCGGATGTGCGAGTGTGCGGTGGTTCACGGGCCTGCGGTTGGAAGGGGTCCGGGCCGTGCACCCGCCGCGCACGCCATGGCCATACCCACTTCGGCGAAGGAGTGAAACCTGAACGCCACAGCAGCAGTTGCAGCAGCCGTCGTACCCGCCGCCGGGCGGGGCGAGCGGCTCGGCCCCGGCGCTCCCAAGGCGCTGCGCGAACTCGGCGGGGTGCCCCTGCTGGTGCACGCGGTACGGGCGCTGGCGCGCAGCCGGGCGGTCGGCCTGGTGGTGGTCGCCGCACCGCCGGACGGCGTGGCCGAGGTGGCCGCGCTACTGGACAGTCACGGCCTGGACGGCAAGGACCTCCGGGTGGTGGCCGGCGGCGCGACCCGGCAGGAGTCGGTGCGCCTGGGCCTGGCCGCGATCCCGGCCGGGACCGGGATCGTGCTGGTGCACGACGCGGCCCGGCCGCTGGTCCCGGTGGACGTGGTGGACGCGGTCGTCGCCGCCGTCCGGGCGGGCGCCGAGGCCGTGGTCCCCGCGGTGTCGCTGGCCGACACGGTCAAGCGGGTCGCGGCGGCTGCCGCGCCCGGCGGGCCCGAGCCGGTCCTCGACACGCCCGACCGGGCCACGCTGCGCGCCGTGCAGACCCCGCAGGGCTTCCTCCGGGACACCCTGCACGAGGTGCACGAGAAGGCGCTGGCCGAGGAGGCCGACGGCGGCCTGCCGCCGGTCACCGACGACGCCGGGCTGGTCGAGCGCTTCGGCGGCCAGGTGGTCGTGGTCCCCGGACACGAAGAGGCCTTCAAGGTCACCCGCCCCCTGGACCTCGTGCTCGCCGAGGCCGTACTCGCCCGACGGAGGGCCTCCGATGGCTTCTGATCCCGTGCTCCCCCGGATCGGTGTCGGCACCGATGTGCACGCCTTCGAGGCGGGCCGTCCGCTCCGGGTGGCCGGTCTCGAGTGGCCGGACTCCGAGGTCGGCCTGGCCGGGCACTCGGACGCCGACGTGGCCGCCCACGCGGCCTGTGACGCGCTCTTCTCGGCCGCCGGCATCGGGGACCTGGGGGCGCACTTCGGGACCGACCGGCCGGAGTGGTCCGGCGCGGCCGGGGTGACGCTGCTCGCCGAGGCGGCCCGGCTGGTCCGCGCGGCGGGCTTCGAGATCGGCAACGTCGCGATCCAGGTGATCGGCGTCCGTCCGAAGATCGGCAAGCGCCGGGACGAGGCGCAGGCCGCGCTCTCCGCCGCGGTCGGCGCCCCGGTCTCGGTCTCCGGCACCACCACCGACGGCCTCGGGCTGACCGGCCGGGGCGAGGGCCTGGCGGCGATCGCCACCGCACTGGTGTACCGGGCCGGCTGACCCGTACGGATCCGGCCGGCCGTCCGGGTAGGACGATCGATCGCCTGACGAGTGTTCAACCCGCCTCCGCCGCACGTGAGTCGATAGCGTGGGCAGGCAGCCGACCGCTGCCTGCCCGTCCGCCGACCGCACGAGATGAGGGGTACACCACATGGCTGCAGAGCTCCCCGAGAAGGCAAAGGCACTGATCGACGGCAGGAGCTTCGCCGTCGTGACCACCCTGGAGCCCGACGGCAGCCCGCAGTCGTCCGTCGTCTGGGTGAAGCGGGACGGCGACGACGTCCTGTTCTCCACCGTCGAGGGCCGCCGCAAGCACCTCAACCTGGTCAAGGACCCGAGGATCAACGTGCTGGTCAACCCGCCGGAGGAGCCCTACACCTACGTCGAGCTGCGCGGCGAGGCGACCATGAGCAGGGAGGGCGGCCGGGAGCTGATCAACGAGCTGTCCCACAAGTACCTGGGTCAGGACTACGGCGCGGACGGCCCCGAGGACGTCCGCGTGGTGGTCCGGGTCAGGCCCCGCAAGGTGGTCGCCCGGGCCTGAACGGACCGCCGGTCGGCGCGGACACGACGAAGAACTGAGGATCGCGTCCCGGAAAGGTGGCGGGGCACCCCCCGCCGCCCACTACGCTTGACGCTGTGAGCCTTCGCCTGTACGACACCAGCACCCGCCAGGTACGCGACTTCGTCCCGCTTGTACCGGGCTGTGTCTCGATGTACCTGTGTGGGGCGACCGTTCAGGCGGCCCCGCACATCGGACACATCCGGTCCAACCTCAACTTCGACGTGATGCGCCGGTGGTTCACCTACCGGGGCTACCAGGTCACCTTCGTCCGCAACGTCACGGACATCGACGACAAGGTGATCAAGAAGGAGCGCGAGCTCGGCACCCCGTGGTTCGAGATCGCCTACACCAACGAGCGGGCCTTCAACGAGGGCTACGGCGCTCTCGGTTGCCTGCCGCCTTCCGTCGAGCCGCGGGCCACCGGACACGTCCCCGAGATGATCGAGATGATGCAGACGCTCATCGAGAAGGGGCACGCGTACGAGTCCGAGGGCAACGTCTACTTCGCCGTCACCACCTACCCCGACTACCTCGCGCTCTCCAACCAGCAGCTGGAGAACCTCCGGCAGCCGGAGGGCGAGGGCGAGACCGGCAAGCGGGACCCGCGCGACTTCGCGATGTGGAAGCGCGCCAAGGAGGGGGAGCCCAGCTGGGACACCCCGTGGGGCCGGGGGCGGCCCGGCTGGCACCTGGAGTGCTCGGCCATGGCGCACAAGTACCTCGGCACGGCCTTCGACATCCACGGCGGCGGGCTCGACCTGATCTTCCCGCACCACGAGAACGAGATCGCCCAGTCCAAGGCGTTCGGCGACGAGTTCGCCAGCTTCTGGGTGCACAACGCCTGGGTCACCATGAGCGGCGAGAAGATGAGCAAGTCGCTCGGCAACTCGGTGCTGATCTCCGAGATGGTCCAGCGCTGGCGGCCGATCGTGCTCCGCTACTACCTGTCCGCCCCGCACTACCGCTCGATGATCGAGTACAGCGAGGAGTCGATCGGCGAGGCCGAGACCGGGTTCGCCCGGATCGAGGGCTTCATCGAGCGCGCCGTCGAGCGCTGCGGCCTGGTGGACGCCGCGCCCGAGGTGCCGCTGGCCTTCGCCGAGGCGATGGACGACGACCTCGGGGTGCCGCAGGCGCTCGCGGTCGTGCACACCGCCGTCCGGCAGGGCAACAGCGCGCTCACGGCGGACGACAAGGAGAGCGCGGTGGCGCGCCTCGCCGAGGTCCGTGCGATGCTCGGTGTGCTGGGTCTCGACCCGCTCGACGAGCAGTGGGCCGGGGCCGACCGGGGCGACGACCTCCACGGTGTGGTCGACTCGCTGGTCCAGCTGGTGCTGGAGCAGCGGCAGGCGGCCCGCGGGCGCAAGGACTTCGCCACGGCGGATGCCATCCGCGACCAGCTCGCGCTGGCCGGGCTGTCGATCGAGGACACCCCGTCCGGCTCGCGCTGGACGCTCAACAACCAGTAACCCCTCGGTACCGATGGGGTGAGGGTGGGCCGTACCGGACCGGTGCGGCCCTCCCTCCTTGTCCGGCAGCGGACGGGAGGGACCCACATGACGCAGAGCATGTCGTAGGCGGGAAACGGCCGTCGGGCATGACGGACAGACAGGAAGTACAGCCATGGCCGGCAACAGCGCACGCAGGAACCGCCGCAACCCCGGGTCGAAGAAGGGCGCGAGTGTCGGGACCGGCGGCCACAGCCGGAAGGCGCTCCAGGGCAAGGGCCCGACCCCGCCCGGTGAGGCCCGCAAGGGGCACCCCAAGCAGCGCGCCGCCAACGCCGCGGTGAAGCGCGAGCGCGACGCCAAGGCCCGCGCCGGCATGCGCCGGGCCGGTGGCGCAGGGCGCGGCGGGCGCGGCGGCGCGGGCGCGGCGGAGCTGGTGGTCGGCCGCAACTCGGTGGTCGAGGCCCTGCAGGGCGGTGTCCCGGCCAACGCGCTGTACGTGATGCAGTTCATCGACACCGACGACCGGGTCCGCGACGCCTTCCAGGCCGCCAACGACCGGGGTGTCCCGCTGATGGAGGCCCCGCGCGCCCAGCTGGACCAGATGACCGGCGGCCTGAACCACCAGGGCCTGGTGCTCCAGGTCCCGCCGTACGAGTACGCGCACCCCGACGACCTGATCGTGGCCGCCTCCGAGTCCGGCGAGGACGCGCTGATCATGGCGCTGGACGGGGTCACCGACTCCCGCAACCTCGGCGCCGTGGTCCGCTCCGCCGCCGCCTTCGGCGCGCACGGCGTGGTCATCCCCGAGCGCCGGGCCGCCGGTATGACGGCGGGCGCCTGGAAGACCTCCTCGGGTGCGGCGGCACGGCTGCCCGTCGCCCGCGCCACCAACCTCACCCGGGCCCTGGAGGCGTACCAGAAGGCCGGCCTGATGGTCGTCGGCCTGGCCGCCGACGGCGAGGCCGAGATCGGCGACCTGGACGCGCTGACCGGGCCGGTCGTGATCGTCGCGGGCAGCGAGGGCCGCGGCCTGTCCCGGCTGGTCTCCGAGACCTGCGACATCCGGGTGCGGATCCCGATGCCGGGCCAGACCGAGTCGCTGAACGCCGGTGTCGCGGCGGGCATCGTGATGTACGAGGCCGCGCGGCTGCGCGCCAAGCGGGGCTGACCGCCGCCGCCGGGATCCCGTCCGGCGGCTTTGTGACCGTCAACCGATCGGGCCTGACCGGGCCCGATCGGTTCGCGCATGATCACTTCAATCACCGCCAGGAATCCACCCAGGAGAGTGTCCTAACCGGCCGTCACCCGGTTAGACGGGTGTGGACACCAGAACACCTCGGCGCCCGGGGCAGGGCAGCTCGGCGGGGATAGACGACGGCCCCGGCCTCAACACGGTCAAGGTTCCGTCCGACCCGTCCAGGCTCAGCAGCACCCAGGCCAGTTTCCGGGTACGGCTCTCCACCCCGGTGACCTCGCTGATCGAGTCCCCGGCCGGTGCGGCCTTCGGCGATCCGTACGGCATGCAGAGCCTCGGCGGCAGGCCGCTGGTCACCCCGCAGGTCGTGGTGGACGGCGCGGCGTTCGCGGCGCTGACCGGTGTCGGCATGGTCGGGTCCGTCGGCGCGGGCGGGGTTGGCGGGGCGGTCGGGTCCGTCGGCACACCGGTACGGCGCAAGGGCCGGGTCACCGCCGTCACCTGGACCGGGCAGACCGCGCCGGGCGACGTGGCCGCGACCCAGCTCCTCGAAGCCGTCCGCCTCAACACCGTGCCCGCCCCGGCAGCCGCGCCCGGCGGTCCGGGCCCGCTCGGCGTGGACGACACCCAGCGGCTGGAACCGTACCCGCAGCCCGGAGCGTACGGGCAGCCCGATCCGTACGGGTACCCGGAGCCCTACGGGCAGGCCGTGCCCAAGCAGTCGGGCTCGCCCGAGGGCGGCGGCCGCGGCCGCCCGGGCGGGGGCTCGTACGGGGGTTCTCCCGTGGCACCGGGGATGCGGATGCGACCCCCGTGGACGCCCGGCGGCGAGCTGCCCGAGGCCGCCTACCCGCCCAGCGGCGAGACCCGGCACGCCTGGTACCCCGGCCGGAAGGTCGACCTCGGCCTGGTGCTGCTGCCGCTGCGCGTGCTGCTCGGCTCGCTCTCGGTCTACGCCGGGTTCAGCAAGCTCTGCGACCCGGTGTACTTCGACGGCGGCCAGCGCGGTTCGATGATGCGCTGGCTCGGCTCGCTGCACCCCTGGAAGGTGGCGCAGCCGCTGCTCGACTTCGCCATGGCGCACCCCGTCGGGGCCGGGCTCGGCGTGGCGTTCACCGAGGTCGTGGTCGGCGTCCTGTCGATCCTCGGCCTCTGGCAGCGGCTCGCGGCCGGGGCGGCGATGGCACTCTCCGCCGCCCTGCTCTTCACCGTCAGCTGGCGGGCCGTCCCGGTCTACGACGCGCCCGACCTGATCTTCCTGGCGGCCTGGAGCCCACTGCTGATCGCCGGCGCCCCGTTCGGCTCGCTGGACGGCCGGATCGCCCTGGAGGCCTGGCGCCGCTACGGCTCCGACGCGCCGGCCGCGCTGCGCCGCCGGATCCTGCGCCGCGGCACGGTGGTCGCCACGCTGGTGGTCGGAGCGACCCTGCTGATCGGCTCCACACTGGGCGCGGCGGTCCGTACCGGCGGCCGCCCCGGCCCTGCGCCGGTCAAGCCGCCGACCGACTACGGAACCCCGGTGTGGCCGGCCACCGGCCCGTCCCCGGTGCCCGTTCTCCCGGTCGTGCCCGCGCCGCTGCCCAGTGCGGCCACCTCGGCCCCGCCGTCCCCGTCGTCCACACCGTCACCCACGGCCTCGTCGCCGTCCGCAACGCCCTCGTCCGCGGCCAAGACCGCGAAGTCGCACGCCACGAAGACGGAGCGGAGCCCGAGCGGCTCCGGCGGCGAGGGCACCGGTGCGGGCGGTGCGGGCGGTCGCAGCGGCAGCGGGACGGCCACCGGCTCGGGCTCCGGTACGAGCTCCACCCCGAAGTCGGGCTCCACGGGCGGCGGCCTGCTCGGCGGGGTGCTCGGCAGCGGCCCGATGCCCGACCTGCCGGCCCTCGGGATGAGCGGCGGCAGGGGCGGCGGGCGGCCGGGGGGTACGACCGTCTGACCGTACGGCTTCCCAGGCGGCTGCCGGGTCCCTCCTGATGGGGAGGGGCCCGGCAGCCGTGCTGTGTCGGGGCTCGGCGGCGGGACGCTCTTCCCGAGGGCACGCTGGCTGAGGGGCTGAGGGGCTGAGGGGCTGAGGTCGGGGGTCTGGCGTGGTCGGCCGTCGACGCGGGGCTGTGCGTGGAGGTGCGTGAGGTGTGCGGGGATTCGCGAGGGGCAGCGGGCGGCGGCTCGGCTGGGTTCGACCGGGCTGGGCCGTTGGGTGCCCTGTCGCCGTGGACGTCAAGCTCTCGGGGCGGGGGGGAGCGTGAGCTCGGCGCACTACTGCGGTGGGAGGTGTGCGCGCAGCTCCCCGCTCCCCTGGACGGTTGCTCCCGCCGCGCCCGCTCGCCCACCCGGGTGCCCGCCGTGCGGTCAGACGTGACCGATGGTGGAAGCGTCGGAGGCGAGCTCCTTGGCGGCCTCGGTGAGGTCCTTCGCGGTGTCGATGGCCCGCCAGTAGCAGCCCTGCGGCAGCTGGTAGCCCGCCAGCCGCCTGCTGCGGGCGAGCTGCGGGAAGGTGGTGCGCTCGTGGTCGCCGATGTCCGGCAGCAGCTCACGGAACTCCGGCCCGAAGACGTACAGCCCGGCGTTGATCAGGAACGGGGACGGCGGCGCCTCGATGAAGTCCAGCACATTGCCGAACTGGTCGGTCTCGACGGCACCCCAGGGGATCCGCGGCCGGGCCAGCGCGAGCGTGGCGACGGCGTCGCGCTCGCGGTGGAAGGCGGCCATGTCACGCAGGCTGAAACGCGTCCAGATGTCGCCGTTGGTGGCGTACCAGTCCTCGTCCGGGCGGGGCAGTGCCTTCGAGGCGTGCTTCAGGCCGCCACCACGGCCGAGCGGCTCGGCCTCCACGACCGTGCGGACGTCCAGCGGCAGATCGGCGTTGTCCAGCCATTCCTGGAGCACGTCCGCCAGGTGCCCGCAGGAGATGACCGCGTCGGTGACGCCCTCCGAGGCCAGCCATGCCAGCTGGTGCCCGAGGATCGGCACCCCGGTGCCGGGGATCTCGACCAGCGGCTTGGGCCGGTCGTCCGTGTACGGGCGCAGCCGGGAACCCTGACCGCCGGCCAGGATGACGGCCTGGGTCACGGTCGGCGGGGCGACGTGCGGGACGACGTGCGGGGCGGGGTGCGGCGCGGCAGCGGTCATGCCGAGAACAATAAGGTCCACCGCCGGTGCCGCGGAGTGCGGTGGAGCGCAGCCGGGTGCCGTCGTGTGCCGTGGTGGCCGGGGGTGACTTGGGCGGGGTCGGTCCGAGCGGGTGCCCAGCCCTCGGGCCGACCGACCGCCGGGGCCCGCCGACTGCCCGGGCCGTCGAGTCTCGGGGCCCGCCGACCGTCGCCGGGCCAGCCGGTTCTTTCCGGCCCGCCGATCGTCGATCGCTGCCGGGCCCGCCCGTCCTCGTTGGCGTCAGCCGACCACACCTGCCGCGAAGGAACCGTCGCAGACCGGGCGGGCGAAGGAGCGGGCCCGCTGGACGTCACCCTGGTACTTGCGTACGGCGGCGCGCCCGAGGTCCGCGGCCAGGTTGCTGCAGTACGGGGTGAGGGCCGGCTTCTCGCGCATGGTGCGCTCCAGCAGGTCGAGCGCGGTGCCCGGGTTGTGGTTGCGGAGCTCGTCCATCAGGTCGGCCCGGAGGGCGTCCTGCGGGGCGAGCCCTTCGGTGCTGCCGGCCGTGCTGGAGCGGCCGATGGTGCCGTCGCCGCTGGACGCCGCGACCACCTGCTGGTCGAGACCGGTGGGCGGGGCCCAGGGGACACGGGTCACCGCGAGGGTACCGGTGGTCACCAGAATCACGGGCAGGGTGAGGGCAACGGTCTGGCCGATGCGGCGCACGAGCTGTTTCACGTTCAGGAGAGTAGCGCTGGGTGGGCTTCGGGTTGCACTCCGTTACACCATCGAGTGAGTCGTGTCCTGATTTATCCGTCCGGCGTGTTGACGCGCGGTCGGCGTACGGACCAACGCGCGAGGCCCCGGCGGACACTGTCCGCCGGGGGCTCGTCGCTGTTCGGTCCACCGTGTCCGGTTCACCCTGCCGGGTTCACCGGGTCCGGCTCAGGAGCTCAGGCGCGCGCCCGTGCTGCTGGAGAAGACGTGCGCCTCGCCGCCGGTCGGGACCACGTGGATGGTCTCGCCCTTCTGCGGGACCTGGCGGCCGTGCACGCGCACGACGATGTCCGTGTCCGCGCCGCCGATCTTGGTGGTGCCGTACACGAAGCCGTCCGCGCCGAGCTCCTCGACCACGTTGACGGTGACCGCGACGCCCTCGATGCCGCCGGCGGGGACGATCTCGAAGTGCTCCGGGCGGATGCCGACGGTCACGGTCTTGTCGCTGCCGGCCCCGGACAGGTCCTCGCGCGAGATGTTGACGACCGAGCCGCCGAACTTCACGCCGCCGTCCACCAGCGGGACGTCGACCAGGTTCATCGCCGGCGAGCCGATGAAGCCGGCCACGAAGACGTTGGCGGGCCTGTCGTACATCGCCCGGGGAGTGTCGACCTGCTGCAGCAGGCCGTCCTTGAGCACGGCGACGCGGTCGCCCATGGTCATGGCCTCGGTCTGGTCGTGCGTCACGTACACGGTGGTGATGCCCAGGCGGCGCTGCAGGCCCGCGATCTGGGTGCGGGTGGAGACGCGGAGCTTGGCGTCCAGGTTGGACAGCGGCTCGTCCATCAGGAAGACCTGCGGCTCGCGGACGATCGCGCGCCCCATCGCGACACGCTGGCGCTGGCCGCCGGAGAGTGCCTTCGGCTTGCGGTCCAGGTACTCGGTGAGGTCGAGGATCTTCGCGGCCTCCTCGACCTTGGTGCGGATCTCGGTCTTGTTGACGCCCGCGATCTTGAGCGCGAAGCCCATGTTGTCGGCGACGGTCATGTGCGGGTACAGCGCGTAGTTCTGGAACACCATCGCGATGTCCCGGTCCTTCGGCGGCAGGTGGGTCACGTCCCGGTCGCCGATCCGGATGGCGCCGCCGTTGACGTCCTCCAGCCCCGCCAGCATCCGGAGGCTGGTCGACTTGCCGCAGCCGGACGGGCCGACCAGCACGAGGAACTCACCGTCCTCGATGTGCAGGTCCAGCGCGTCGACGGCCGGCTTGGTGCCGCCCGGGTAGAGGCGGGTCGCCTTGTCGTACGTCACAGAAGCCATGACTGTGCTCTCCTTCACCGGCAGGAACGTGCCGGACGATCCGAGTAAAGGGTTGGGTTGTGTGTCGCCGCCCCGCCCCGAGTGGTCTGAACCATTCGACGAGTCGGCTCCCGGCGACGCTACCGGCCGGTTCGCTCCCTGTCAGCCCCCCACAGCACCCGATTTCGGCATCGATCCGATCACAACCGGGACAGCCTGGTCATACCGGTCACCTTGATATCCGCCGCCACCACGCGCTCCCGTCCCGGTAGACTGCCCCTGGTGCCGCCGTGGTCCATCCGCGGACGGTCACCGCGCCTCCTTAGCTCAGCTGGCCAGAGCACCGCTCTTGTAAAGCGGGGGTCGTCGGTTCGAACCCGACAGGGGGCTCAGCTTCCACCCCAGGTCAAACGATCTGAGGCTGTGGAACGCCCCGGGCCAGCAGCGGCCCGGGGCGTTTTTGCATCATCAGCTGACATCAGCCGGTCTTTCGGCGCCGCTTCAGCAGCCGGTCCATGTCGGGCAACGATCTCTGGGCACTCCCGGGCGGCGGTCACTACATCGGTTAGGTGCCGCGTCAAGCAGTGTCCGCCCCGATGCGGGGGAACGTCAGGAACCCGAGCCCGGAGCTGTCGGCCCCCGGGCTGGGCTCGGACGGCGTTTCTCGGCGGTGACCGCCCAGGCGCGCAGTAGCAGGGCCAGGGGAAGGAACAGGGCCAACATGAAGACGTCGGAGGCGAAGTAACTGGTGCCACGGTCGGAGGGGATGATGGCCGCGTAGAGGATGGCGAAGGCCAGCGCGAGGTAGAAGCAGAGCCGGATGACTTTCGCGGATCGACGCTCGAAGCGATAGATCAGAAGCACTCTGCTCGGGGAAAGCTGGGGTCGCTCGGCGACAGGCAACTGCTTGGCCTCGGCGACCAGCATTGAGGCCTCGTTCAGCCACGCAAGACTCGTGGCCTTGGCCTGGGCCAGTTCATCGGGTTGCGGACTCAGCAGCTCCATCGCCTTCCACCACTCCGTTGCGAAGGACACCCGCCGTGATGCGTCCTCGAACAGCGTCTCCCGACGTTCGAGCCGAGAGCGTCGCGCGAGCCAGTCCTGAATCACGAAGCCGAGCAGGCTGACAACGGTGGTGGTGGCAGCCGCCGCCACGGCGGCGGTTGTCTGCGAGTTCACGTGTTCCTCCAAGGCTGCCCGCCCACGGTGGCGAGGCGGAGCAGCCCGGGACGGGACCATGCCGAAGCAGATCTTCTCAGCAGTGTGGAGGCTCGGTTCGACCGTTCGCCTGATCCCGCGCGGTGTCGAAGGTTCGATGAACTCTTCGGAACCACTCGTGTCTACGCCGTCACGGCTCCGGACAGCCCGTTCTCCACACGCTGTGTGGCGGCGTGGATATCAGGTTCGGCCCCACGGATGAACCGGCCGACGATGCTGTCCGGACCGTATCGGCCTACGATCTCGACGATCCTTGCTGGCGCTGTGGTCGGGGTGGTCATGTCGCAGTAGATCAGTGCGTCGACCAGATGGGGCTCCTCCACGGGGAACCCTGATTCAGGCAGCAAGCTCTCTGGCGACTCTTGGCGGGATTGCCCGTCGACCGGCGGTTGAGATCTTCGCGGGTGGCTCGAACGCCCGAACGAGCCTGTAGAGCGGGGGTCATCGGTTCGAACCCGACAGGGGGCTCGCGCAGGAAGTGTTGCGACTGACGCTGGGGCCGGCATCTTCGGGTGCCGGCCCTCTGTGCTGTTCGGGCGGTGGAGTGGGGGCTGCCGTCGTAGCTTCGTGGTGTGGCCGAGGTGGTCGGGTCACCGGGTGTGCGGGCGCCTGCCCAGTCGGCTCCACACGTACCGGTGGCGGGCCACCGCGTAGATCTGCTCCAGCTGACCCGGTGTGAGGACCGGCGGCCGGGAGGGCAGGATCACGGCGATCTGCTCGCCGTCGATGACGTCCACCGTGGGTGCGCTGGCGGCGTGGGTGATCTTTCGAGTGCCGACCAGCGCGATGACCGGGCGAACGGGTACGTCGAACCCGCACCAGTGGGAAAGCAGCTTCGCCGTTCGGCCGGCTTCGAACTCGGAGTTCTGCAGGTACGGGAGGCCGCTCCGGTTGACCTTCATGGCGCCGTCGCCCACCCACACCGATGCGTCGGGGTGGTGCTTGGAGTTGACGGTGAAGACGCCCGGCGGGCCGATGACCACGTGGTCGATGTCCGACCCGGTCGGTAGCGGAATCCCGTGCAGCACCCGCCAGCCGGCGGGTTTCAGCCGCTCCAGGCAGGCACCGACGACCTTCTCGCCGTCCAGGCCCTTGAGGATGCTGGGGTCTCCCAGCCGTTGCCCCGTGAGTCTGGCCGCGAGCCGTACGACCCGGTTGTACTGCTTCTGGCTCTCCCTGAGCATGCCCTCCATGCCGGCGCCGGGTCGGTTGCCGGCAAGGTCGTCGGCGCTGGTGAGGGGCGGCAGCACGGGCGAGCCGGCCGGGGGACGCAGAGCCGGGACCGGTGTGGGCCGTGGCGCCGTCCCGCATCGCACCACGCGCGGCGGGATGGTCCTTCCGCACGTGCGGCACCACGACTCGATCAGTGCGAGTGCCGCAGCCTCGTAGCCGGGATCGTCGATCGTGACCGTCCCGGTCTGACAGTCGAGCCACGCGACCGAATCCCCGCGCACCCCGGGCCGGTTCACGTACAACCGGTCCTTGCCCGGCACCCGCCACGGCTTGACCGTCAGTTCCTCCATGCCGCCCCCTCAAGCGCACCGGCCCTGCCCCGAGATCAGCATGCCCAGTGCGGCAGCGGCAAGAACGTGACCGGCCAAGCAGTGGCGCACCCGACGTTCCTACCCGGCGCACCAGTCGCGTTCGGCGCGTTCGGCGGGTCGGGACGCCGGACGTGGTGTGACGCGGACCGGACGCGTGGAGGGATGCGGACCGGATGCGTGGTGTGACGCGGAACGGACGCGTGGAGGGATGCGGACCGGATGCGTGGTGTGACGCGGAACGGACGCGTGGTGTGACGCGGAACGGACGCGTGGTGTGACGCGGAACGGACGCGTGGAAGTCCGGGCCACGGGCTCGGGCGGTCCGCCGCAGGTGTGGGGCAGCGCCCGGGTACGCCGCAGACCGAGGGCAACCAGCCTGCAGAGAAGTCGAGTCGGCCCGGTGCTGCGCCGGTGCGGCACATCCTGGACGTCCCCGGTCCGTGGGCCGGAACTACCTCCGGTCCGCAGTTCGGGGCCGGGAGACGGCCGGGTGGTCGAACGGACCCACGTAACTGTCCGAGAACATCGCCGTGTACGGGGGCGAGTACCGGAGTTGAGCCAGCCGGGACAGCTGGAGCCGGTGCATGAAGGCCGAGTCGGGCTGCCCGGCCGCCGGGCTGTGCAGCAGGTGCAGCAGCCAGTGCGAGAACTCCTGGGCCTGCCAGATCCGCGGCAGGCAGGCGGCGGAGTAGCCGTCGAGGGCGCCGCTGCCCGCGCCGGAGTAGTGGGCGAGCAGCCCGGCCGCCAGCTCCGCGGCGTCGGCGACAGCCAGGTTCATGCCCTTGCCGCCGGCCGGGGTGATGATGTGCGCGGCGTCGCCGAGCAGGAAGAGCCTGCCGTACTGCATCGGCTCGACCACGAAGCTGCGCATGTCCAGGACGTTCTTCTCGGTGACCGGGCCCGGCTTCAGTTCGGTGTCCGTCAGGCCGAGGCGACGGTGCAGCGCGGGCCAGATCCGCTCGTCGGGCCAGCTCTCCGGCCGGTCGCCGACCGGGCACTGGAGGTAGAAGCGGGTCACCGACGGCGTACGCAGCATGTGGCCCGCGAAGCCGTCCTCGTGCAGGGCGTAGATGACCTCCTCGCCGACCGGTGGGGTCTCGGCCAGGACGGCGAGCCAGCCGAACTCGTGGTCCTTGGTGAAGGTGTGCAGCCGGCCGGCGGGCACCGCCTGCCGCGACACCCCGTAGAAGCCGTCGCAGCCCGCGACGAAGTCGCACTCGATGTCCAGCGGGTCCGCCCCGTCCGGCTCGCAGCGCAGGACCGGCCGGTCGCCGTCCAGGCCGTGCAGGGCCGCGGCCGGGTGGGAGAAGAGCAGGGTGCCGCCGCCCGCTAGATAGGCGGCCACGAGGTCGCGGACCAGGAACTGCTGCGGGTACACGTGGTGGGAGCGCTCTGCGGCGAGGTCCCGGTAGCTGATCGAGAACCGCTCGCCCTGATGGCGGAATTCGCAGCTGCCGTGCTCGGATCCCTCGGCGAGCAGCCGGTCGGCGAGCCCGTGGCCGGCCAGGAACTCGACGGTCCGGTGGTCGATCAGGCCCGCCCTGGCGCGTGCCTCGACGTAGGCGCGGGTCTGCCGCTCCACCACGACGCAGTCGATGCCGGCCTGCTGCAGGACGTTGGCCAGGGTGAGTCCGGCCGGGCCGGCGCCCACGATGGCCACTCGCGTGCGAAGACGCATGGTTCCCCCAGGTCCGAGCGCGCCCGTCCGAGCGCGCCTACGGCTGCCGGGCCGCCGCAGCTGTGGCACGCCCCGTCCAGGATAGCCACGGGTGCAGACGAGGGCAGGTGATTGAGCCATCACCTGATGATCATTCATCTTCCTTGCCGATGAGGTGATTTGACGATCGCTGCCAGCCTGACGGGAGTGACGGGAGTGACGGGAGTGGGGGCGGCGGCGGGGGCGGTGAGTGCTAGCCTGACCGAGCGGTCAGTTGACTGACCGCTCGGTCAGTATTCGCTGCGAGGGGAGCGTGGGCGTGGAACGGACGACGTGCTGTGTGGTGGGGGGCGGTCCGGCCGGGATGATGCTCGGGCTGCTGCTGGCCCGGGCCGGGGTCGAGGTCACCGTGCTGGAGAAGCACGGTGACTTCCTGCGGGACTTCCGGGGGGACACCGTCCACCCCTCCACCCTGCGGCTGCTGGACGAACTCGGCCTCGGCCGGCGCTTCGCCGAACTCCCGGCCCGCAGGCTGGAGGAGATGCGGATCCAGATCGGCCGGCACGTCGTCACCATGGCCGACTTCCGGCGCATCCCCGGGCGACACAAGTACATCGCCATGGTCCCGCAGTGGGACTTCCTCAACCTGCTCGCGGAAGCCGCCGGCGCCGAGCCCGCGTTCACCCTGCGGATGCGCACCGCCGTCACCGGCCTGCGCGGCGAGCGGGGCCGGGTCACCGGCGTCCGGTACGTCGACGAGGACGGCTCGCCCGGCGAGATCGCCGCAGACCTGGTGGTCGCCTGCGACGGTCGCGACTCCCTGGTCCGCCGGGAGTCCGGGCTGCGGCCCGACTGGTTCGAGGTGCCGATGGACGTCTGGAACGTCCGGATACCGGTCCGGCGCGCCGACAGCGCCAGGGAGGGCCGGGTCTTCGCCCGGGTCGGCGACCGGCAGGTGGCCGTCACCATGGACCGGGGCGAGTACTACCAGACCTCGTATCTGATCCCCAAGGGCGGCGACCCCGAGCTGCGGGCCCGCGGACTGCGGTCGTTCCGCGACCGGCTCGGCGAACTCCTGGACTGGGACGCCGAGATGACGGGCGCGATCACTTCCTGGGAGGACGTCAGGCTGCTGGAGGTGACGATGGGACGGCTCCCGCGCTGGTACCGGGACGGCCTGCTGTGCATCGGCGACGCCGCGCACATCATGTCCCCGGTCGGCGGTGTGGGGGTCAACCTGGCGGTGCAGGACGCCGTCGCGGCCGCCAGGATCCTCGCCGGGCCGCTGCGGCGGGGCGCGGTCGGACCAGCCGATCTGGCGCGGGTGCAGAAGCGGCGCCGGCTTCCGGTGGCCGTCGCGCAGAAGGCGCAGCTCGGCGAACACGAGATGCTGCTCAGGCCGGCCCTCGAAGGCACGCTCGGTGCCGACCGCCTCCCGGTGCCCTTCCGGGTGCTGCGACGCCTGCCCGTCCTGCGCGCCGTGACCGCCTACCTGGGTGGCGTCGGCCTGCGCCCCGAACACGCACCCGCCTTCGCGCGGAGGTAGCCCGGGCGGGTCTTCCGGGCCCGGTCGCTCCGGTCACTCCGGGCAGATGCGGCGGCGTCGCCCGGCCGGGGTGCGCGCCCGGCCGGAGCCTTCCCCACGGGCGTGGTCGGGCTGGCAAGCTGTCCCGGTCGGGATGCCGTCAGGCATCCCTCGGCCTGGGGGAGGTCCTGTCGTGGGTGTTGATGTCGTGGGTGTCGGTGGAGTGCCACTGGAGCACGGCCCTGCCTCGGCGGCTCGGCACGCGCCTCCCTTCGACCCGGAGCTGCGCGCCGTGCTGACGGCCTTGGGAGAGGCGGCGAGGGAGCCGGTCACCCCGGAGGGCCTTGCGGCCAGGCAGGAGCGGGATGCTGCGGCCCGGCCCAGGCCGACGGTCCGGGAGCTCCGGGACGGCGGCCGGTTCGAGGTCGAGGAGCTGCGGGTGCCGGGAGACCGGGACGGGCGGGAGGTGAGGCTCGTCAGCGCACGGCCCGCCGGGTCCGCCGGGCCGCTGCCGCTCCTGTACTACATGCACGGCGGCGGAATGATCATGGGTAACGCATGGTCCGTACTTCCGCGGCTGCTCCGCGAATGGGCTCTCCCGCTGCAGCTCGCCGTCGTCTCGGTCGAGTACCGACTGGCTCCGCAGGCGCAGTACCCCGGACCCGTGGAGGACTGTTACGCCGGACTGGTCTGGGCGGCCGATCACGCGGCCGGACTCGGCCTCGACGCGGACCGCATCATGGTCGGGGGGAAGAGCGCCGGCGGTGGACTCGCCGCAGCACTCGCCCTGCTGACCCGCGACCGCGGCGGGCCGGCTCCGATCGGCCAACTGCTCCTGAGCCCGATGCTCGACGACCGCAACGACACCTTCTCCAGTCACCAGATGGCCGGCCGCGACACCTGGGACCGAACCTCCAACGCGACCGCGTGGCAGGCGCTGCTGGGCGACCGGTACGGCGCTGCCGACCTGCCGCCCTACGCGGCCGCTGCCCGCGCCACGGACCTGTCCGAGCTGCCCCCGGCCTACATCGAGGTCGGGTCGGCCGAGACCTTCAGGGACGAGGCGGTGGCCTATGCCAACGCGATCTGGCAGGCCGGCGGTGAGGCCGAACTGCACGTGTGGCCCGGCGCCTTCCACGGCTTCGACACACTCGCACCCCGGGCGGTACTCAGCCAGGATGCCCGCGACGCCCGTTCCCGCTGGCTCCGGCGGATCATCGGACGATGAGCCTTCTTCGGCCCGGCGGGCAGTGGTCGGGACGGTCAACGGCCCTTGCCGGTCGAGACGTTGGCGTGAGCGCGTGAACGGCGTGAGGCGCGTGAGCGCGTGAACGGCGTGAGGCGCGTGAGCGCGTGGATGGCGTGAGGCGCGCGAAGTGCGTGGATGGCACGGGAGCGCCCGGACCGGATTCGACCCGGGGTGACCTGGAAGTGAGCCGTTTCCCCGCGCCGACCTGCGGTGATCACGAGCGATAACGGCCCAGGGGTCAGCTCGACCACCGGTGGAGCCCGGTGGTCGGTGCGCCCCGGGCCCCGTCCGGCCCCGTCCGGCCCCGGGGAGGCGGCGGGGTGGCCAACTCGTCCGCGCGGCACGGGTTTTGGACTTGCTGGTCCATTTTTTGCGGCCTACTGTGCTGCCATTCCCAGTGACGCGCACGCTCGTACAGAGAGGTGTCAACCCATGCACGCGATCCGTATCGAAGAGCACGGCGGCCCCGAGGTCATGCGGTGGACCGAGCTGCCGGACCCGGTTCCCGGCCCCGGCGAGGCGCTGGTGCGGCTGGGTGCGGCGGGGGTGAACTACATGGACACCGGTGCCCGCGCGCAGGGCGGGCCGGGGTGGGAGGCTCCCGTGGTCCTGGGTGCCGAGGGGATGGGCTACGTCGCCGCCCTCGGCGAGGGGGTGCGGGGGCTGGCCGTCGGCGACCGGGTGGCTTGGTTCTACCACCCCGGCAGCTACGCCGAGTTGCTCGCCGTCCCGGCGGACTCGCTGGTCAAGGTGCCCGACGGGGTGCCGGACGAGACGGCGGCCGCCGTGATGCTCCAGGGTCTGACCGCGAGTCACCTGAGCACCGAGACCTATCCGGTCGGGCCGGGTGACACGGCCGTGGTGCACGCGGCGGCGGGCGGGGTGGGCCTGCTGCTCACGCAGATGGTCAAGGCCCGCGGCGGCCGCGTGATCGGCCTGGTCTCCCGCCCGGAGAAGGCCGACGCCGCGCGGGAGGCCGGCGCCGACGACGTACTGGTCCACTCCGGCGGCGGGTTCGAGGAGCGGGTCAGGGAGCTGACCGGCGGCCGGGGGGCGGACGTCGTCTACGACGGCGGCGGCGCCGGGACCTTCCGCTCCTCGCAGCTGGCCCTGCGCCCGCACGGGGTGCACGCGTACTACGGCCCCTTCATGGGGGTCCCGACGCTGCGGCCCACCGACCTGCCCGACAGCATCCTGCTGACGTACCCGGTGGTGCACCATCACGTCCCCACCCGGGAGGCCCTGCTGCGGCGCACCGGCGAGGTGTTCGACCTGGTCCTGGACGGGCGGCTGACCCCGCGTGTCACGGGCCGCTACCCGCTCGCGGACGCGGCGCGGGCGCACGCGGACATCGAGTCGCGCAGGACCACCGGCAAGCTGCTGCTCCTGCCGTGACCGGGTGGGGTCAGGTCGGACCGGCCCGGACCTGAGCCGCCCGGACCTAGGGCCTGTTGCGAAAGTGCTGGTCAACTATTCAGGTGGGCGATGCCGTGTTCGACCGGCATGCGGCATAAGGAGTGTTCGAAGCGGGCCTGG
>NZ_JBHJVK010000063.1:0-48415 GCF_042264695.1 Kitasatospora sp. NPDC056138
CCTCGCAGCGGGGCCGCCGCGCCGGCGGGGTTCTCAGGGGGTTACCGTCACCGTGGTGGTCTCGGGGTTCCCGCTGTTGCCCTGGTAGACCGAGTCGCCGCTGTAGACGGCCGTGATGACGTGCGGGCTGGTGGTCCGGAAGAAGGTGACGCGCCCCCGGCGGCGCAGTTTCCGAGGGTGAGGACCAGGCGCACCGTGCCCAGGACCGTGCCGGTCGTGGTGTCGGTGAGCGTCACGGTGCCGGTGGGCGGGGTCGTGGCCCCCGTACCGGGGACCGGGCAGACCAGGTCGTCGATCACCACCGGCCGGCCGAGCCGGGACTGCTTGGGCAGCGGGATCAGGCGTGTCGTCACCGGCTTGCCCGGCGTGGGGTAGCTGATGGTGATGCCCGCGGCGGCGCTGGTCACCGTGGGGCCGGTGCCGCCGGCGGGGACGAGGGACGAACCGCCGCCGCCACCGCCCGCGCTCCCGAACGGAGTGGTCAGGCCGTTGAGGCTGGCACCGCCGCCACCGCCGAACAGGCCCCCGCCGCCCGCGCCGCCCGTGCCGGCACCGCCGTTGCCGCCGTCGGCGGAGGGCAAGGGTCGCCAGCCGCCGATGGCCGTCACCCCCGCTGGGTGACGGCCACCGAACAGGGCTCACACCGTGGTCACTAGCACGACCACGGCGTGGTGACGTGGCCCGTCACGGTGTCCACCGCCACCGTCCTGCCCTCGCTGGGAATGCAGAAGTAGTAGGTGGGATGCGGGTTCTGCACGACGGGCTCATTGAGGTACAGGGGCTTGAACGCGCCGGTGTGCCCGGCCTTGACGGCCAGATCGTGGGCCTGGACCTCCGTCATGGTGAACGGGGAGATGGCCTGGATCCCGATCGGGACGCTCCACGGCTGCGTGCTCTGGTACTGACCGGTGGTCGAGTACTTGTACTCGAAGGACGGCTCCGAGTCCTTGGCCCGGAAGCGGATCCACCAGGCCTGGACGTCATTGGGGTTGGTCGTGGGTGTCAGCAGGACGGCGTCCGCGTCGTAGAACTGCGAGCCGGGGTGCTCCTGCTGCGCCTTCACCTTGGCCTCCCGCACGATCTGTGTGAGCGGGAGGTGGGGTGCCGCGCTGGCGGTGGACGGGGCGATCGGCAGCAGCGACAGGGCCGTGGCGGTCGCGGCGAGCCCGATCCGTGCCCGAAGGCGGCGGCGTGATGTCCGGCACCCGTTCAGTGCGGGTGTCGCGGGCGTGCGGGCGGTGCGCGTGGTGTTCATGTCCTTCATCTCCTTCGACCCGGACTCTGCGTGGTCACGGTGGAAGTCGACTGTCGGGTTCGGCGTGAGCGATGGCCGACGGGCGAGAGGTCCTCGGCCGGGCTCCGCGGGGATGCAGCCTCCCGGGGTCCAACGGTAGGAAGGTCTCCGGGCGCCGTCTCCTGGCCGTCATCCTCGCTGAGCCGAACAGGCGAACCTCTCACCCGGAGCGATGCCCCGTCCGGGGTTTCGCCGCGCGGTCCCGGCCGGTGGGCCCGATCCTGTGCCGCTCCTTGATCATCGCTGACTGTTACAAGGTGGTGACACGATCTTCTCGAAGTAGGCGTCCCAGCCGACGAGCCTGTAGATCGTCCTTCAGGCTGCGCTCCACCCACTCCAGGGCGATGTAGTACCGCTCCAGAACCGGGTCCCAGCCCGACTCCAGCATCCGCACGATATGAGGGTGCTCGACAGCTTTGAGTGCGGCGGTCTCCCGTTCCAGGAAGACCTTGATGATTTCGTCGTCGCGCCGCTTGAGTAACTTGATCGCCGCGAACTGCCTGTCACTGTCGCTATTTGCCGTGTCAACGGCCTTGCGCACCTTCGACAGACCGCCGCTGCGCGCGCTGTCTCCCACCAGCAGGAAGCGATCGTTGATCGCATGCGGTCCCACACATGCTCCTCGTCCAGCACCGGCGTCAACTACCGGTCCGGCCATCCTGCCAGCCCAGGACTCCTCGGTTGGATGATTCGGCAGATCCGGGCTTGATCGTGGCCAACTCCTCGATGACTACAGTGCCCGACGCTCGACCAACTTATTGCTTATCTTCGGCTTGTTGGGGAGAGCTGTAGCCGAGGACGTGGTCGACGGCATCGGAGGCAGCCAATCCGGTGGCCCGGAGGGTGGCCACTCCGGAGTGTCAGGGTGGCCCACTCGTGGTCGAGGGCATCCACGGCGGTGCTACCAGCAGCCGACGGTAGAGGCTAGCGCCGTAGCCGCTCCCCCGCACGGAAGCGGCCCGTCGAATCTGTCGATGACGGCCGCCAGTTGCTCGTCCGCTTCGCGATCTAGCTAGCTAGCTGAGTGTGGCCAGCGCGTCGCGGGCGCAGGTGATCGCGGCGGACTCGGCAGTGGATTGAGGGACAGAGCGCATGCCGTAGCTGGACATGGTGGTCGCCTCGTACTCGATGGTGACCATGGCATTGTGCTGCAGTACGACGAGGTTCACCTGGCCAATGCCGGAGCTGGTGCTGTAGAGGATGGTGGCCTTGTCACCGAGGCCGTTCACTGGACGGTCATCGATCAACTTCTGGCCGGAGGCGGGCAACATCGACCGGTCGGTGGCGAGCAGTTGTTGGTAGGCGGAGTCGTTGTCCGAGTGGAGTTGGGCGCCAACGACGAGGTAGGTGAAGCTGGTGCTGGGCATGCTGGAGTGCCAAATCGCGCCCGAGGTCACGGCGCCCGGTTCGGCTACGTGGGCCTGGCACGTCGTGCCGGGCGCGTACGTGGTGACGGTTTCGGGGCGCAACAGCGAGCAGCCGTCGGCCAGGTGGGTGTAGAGAGCCGTGGGGCTGGCGGTGGCGCTGGCAGCGGGGCTCGCGGTGGAGGAGACGCTCGGGGTCGGAGCAGCGGAGCCAGCGGCGACCGTGGCTGGCGGGCTGGTGAGTGCCGCTGTCAGGCCGAGTACGAGCGCGGCGCCGCCGGCGCCGCCCGCCACGCCGCCGAGCAGCCAGGTCCAGCGTCGGGCGGGCCCGGCGGGCCGCAGGTCGGCCTGGTCGGGAAGCGTGGCCGGCGTGTCTTCCATGTCCATGGGCGGGCCTCACGTGTTCGGGAGTCGGTATGCCGTCAGATCGCTGCCGTAGCCGAGTAGCAGAGTCGAGTCCTGCATCAGCAGGTGGGGATCTCCCTGCTGCCGGGCGAAATCCTGGTGCCACCGGGAAGAGCCGCTGCCCGCGTCGAGCGCTAGCAGGGTGATACCCCCGGTAGCAGTGGGTGCCGTGACCAGAAAGAGATTCGCGGTGGCGGACTGCACGGTGGCGGTGCCGTGCGCGGAGCGCCAGGTCCAGACGGTCCGGCCGGCCCGCAAGGCGAGGCCGGTCACCTCGTTCACCCCGCCGAGTGCAAGCACGCCTGCGGCGCTGGCCTGACCGGTGATGGTGTCGGAGCGGGTGCCGTTCCACAGCCGGGTGCCGTCCGCAGGGGCGAAGCCCGCGAGGGCGATCCGTCCGACGGAGCCGGACGACGACACGGGCGGCAGGCAGGCCAGCACGCCCTGCTGGAGCGAGAGCGAGCCGGCGTACGCGTGCAGGGTCATCGTGGCCTCGGGTGAGGGCAGCCCGCTCGGTCGGCTCCAGGACGTCGTTCCGGCGCGCGCGTTGAGTGCCGCCACCCGTAGGTCGGAGGTGAGCGCGTACAGCAGGCTGCCGCCCGGCGGCGCGTACAGGTCCTGGGCGTCGGCCGTCCACCGCTGCCTGCCGGTCGCGCTGTCGAGCGCGGTGAAGTGTATGTCGTCGCCTACAGAGGCGCTCGGGAACTCCAGGACCAGCAGGCCCGCCGAGGCCACGGCTTGGGTGCGGTACGAGGAGCCGAACGCCGAAGTCGTCCAGCGTGCAACGCCCTTGACCGCATCGAAGGCGTGGAGCGCACCTGCGGCGTCGGTCACCAGCAGCAGTCCCGGCAACGGCTGAGAGACGGCCTGTGCGTCGGGTACGGCACTGACCGCGCGCCATAGCCGGGTGCCGCTGCGTGCGTCGTACGCCTGGACGCTGCCTTCCGATCCCACCGTCCAGACCCGGCTGCCGTCACTGGTCGAGAGCGCGCCCTGTGCGTCGGATGTGCTCCACAACTTCCGTCCCATGGAGCGGTCGTAGCTGACCACGCCGGTGCGGTCGGCGCACACCACCATTTGGGCCCCGCGGGCCAGCGGTGTCATCCCGGAGCGGGGTAGCGTCGCCGTCCAGGTGCGACGGGGCAGGTCGCCCGGCTCGGCCGAGCCCTGCCACAGGCCCCAGCTAGTCCCGCCCGCGGCCGCTGTGGCCAGCAGAGTGCCGCCGAGCAGCAGCAGCTGCCGCCGGGTGCCGTTGGGGTCGTCTAGAGCCTGCCGCAGCTCGCGCTCGCGCTGCCGAACGCTGCGCTCAGCCCCGCCTAGCCAGGCGGTACCGACAGCTGGTCCCTGCCGAAACGCCTCGGTGAGCTCGGCCGGTTGGGGCCGCCGGCCCGGCTCCTTGTTCAGACAACGCACCAGAAGGTCGATCAGCTCCTCCGGTGCACCGTTCAGATGTGGCGGCTCCTCGGCCGAGCGGTACAGCAGAACCGCGGCGGGCCCGTCGCCGAAGGGCGGCTCCCCAGTCGCGGCGAAGGCCAGCACCGCGCCGAGCGAGAACAGGTCGCTGGCCGGAGTGAGTTCCTTGCCCGCGGCGTGCTCAGGCGACATGAAGCCGGGGGTGCCGATGATCCCGCCCGTCGCGGTCAGCGTCGCGTCGTTGGCCGGCTTGCTGATCCCGAAGTCGATGACCCTGGGTCCGTCGCGGGTGAGCAGGATGTTGGAGGGGTTGAGGTCGCGATGGATGATCCCGGCCCGGTGGATCGCACCGAGTGCTTCGACCAGGCCCGCGCCCAGCACCTGCAGCGCGGCGCCGTCCATCTTCCCGTGTCGCGCCACGGCCTGCTGCAGTGAGGGACCGGCCACGAACTCGGTGGCCAGCCAGGGCAGTTCGGCCTCGGTGTCGGCGTCCACCACGGCCGCAGTGCAGGCCCCGCCGACCAGCCGGGCCACGTTCACCTCCTGGGCGAACCGCCGCCGGAACTCAGTGTCGGCCGCGTACTGCTTCTGCACGGTTTTGACTGCGACTGGGCGACCGCTCTCGGTGATGCCCAGGTGGACGTCGCCCATGCCTCCCGCGCCGAGGCGCCGTAGGATCCGGTAGGGGCCGATGGTCTCGGCGCTCACGCACTCACCCGGTAGGCGCGCAGCGTGGTGGAGGAAGCGCAGTAGACCATCTGCCCCGAGGCGGTGGTGGTCCACACGTTCTCGGCGGCGGCGCCGCGCGCCATCCAGCGGATCGCACCGTCGGCAGCACTCAGCACGGCCACACCGGAGGCCTGTTGAACGACGGGGACGGCGAAGAACCCGTCGCCCGCAGACGGGGCCCGGAAGGAGGTGACGGCGCTGGTAGGGGTGGTCGCCGCGACGGTGGTGTGCCACAGTCCCTTGCCGGTCGCGGTGTCCAGGCAGTATGCGGTGCCAAATGCCCCGGCCAGCAGTAGCCTGCCCGTGCCCAGCGCACAGCCCATGGCGACCTCGGGGACGGTCGGGGAGGTCCAGCGCTGTTTCCCGCTCGCCTCGTCCAAGGCGAGGACCGTCTGACCGTGCACGACGAGCAGCAGGTCGGCGGTCCGCACGAGCCGATAGGGCGGGGCGCCGTTTCCCGACGCGGTGCCGGCGGCCTGCCAAAGGATCTTCCCGGTGGCCAGGTCGACCGCGTAGGTGACGCCGCTGTCCTGGTAGTAGCAGCGACCGTCGGCAACCAGGCCCAAGTTGCTGCCGGAGCCGCTCAAAATCCGCTCCTCGGAGCGTGCTGTGGAGACCGCATCCGTCTGGGTGATCGTGTGCCGCCACACGTCACGGCCGGTGCCGAGCTCGACCCCGGCGATCACCCCGCCGCCCTCCTCCACGGTCTGGAAGGCCAACACCACCACCGGGCCCTGAGCGCCGAGCACCCGCAAGCTCATCTGGGCGTACGTCCGCTGCGCGGCGGGGACGGTCGAGCCGAGCGGGCTGCTGTGGCTGGAGCCCGCCGAATCCAGCCACGTCAGGGTCTGCAGGTCCGCCGACGGCGCGTACAGCAGGCCGCCTGATTCCTCGACGGCCTGGAAATCCGGTGTCGAGGACCAGAGTTGACGTCCAGTCGACGTGTCGTAGCCGAAGGCGCCCTGTCCCTCCGCCCACCAGGCCACGGTGGGGCCGAGCAGTGAGATCTGCGCCTCCATCAGGCCCGACAGCGACTGGGTCCACACCGGGGCGGGCCCGCCCGGCATCGGGCTCGGTTGCTTGGCGGTGGCACCCCAGGGGTTCGAGGCCTGCCCCACCGTCGCGCTGTTGCTCGCCGCCTGCGTGCGCCGCTGGAGCAGCAGCGGTACGCCGACCGAGCAGGCCGCCACCGCGCCGATCCCGGCCCCGAGACCGAGCAGGCCGCGGCGGGTGAGCGACTGCCACTTGCGCACGGGCAGCGCGGGCGGATCGGCCTGCGGCGCGCCCCGGTCGGCCTCAGCCTGCCGCTCCCGGGCGTCGAGGTCGGCGAGCAGCCACGGGCTCAGCAGTGCCGCAGGATCGGCTGGGGCCAGTGCGCCCAGCACGGCCGTCACGGTGGGCCGCTGGGCGGGGTCCTTGGCCAGGCAGGAGGCCACCAGGGGGAGCAGCGAGGCGGGCACTCCGGAGAGGTCTGGCTCCTCGTACACGACCCGGTGGTTGACGTGTGCGGGTTCACCGTCGCCGAACGGCGTGCGGCCGGTGAGTGCGTACACCAGTAGGCAGCCGAGCGAGAACACGTCGGCCGCGCCGGTGGTGGCGGAGTCGGCGACGATGCGTTCGGGGGCGACGTAGCCGGGTGTGCCGCACACCATGCCGGTCCGGGTTAGGTGTGCGGCGTCGAAGGCGCGGCTGATCCCGAAGTCGATGACGCGCGGACCGTCCCGCGCGATGAGCACATTGCCCGGTTTGAGGTCACGGTGCACCAACCCGGCCGCGTGGATCGCGGCCAACGCCTCGGCGAGGGCCGCTCCCAGGGCCCGTGTTCCCGTCTCGCCGAGGGTGCCGAACCGCAGGACCACCTCGCCGAGGTCCGGCGCGGGTAAGTAGGACGTGGCCATCCAGGGCCGACGACCGCGCGGTTCCGCGTCCACCACGGGTGGCGTGTGAAAGCCGGTTACCCGCCGCGCGGCCTCGACCTCCTGCCGGAAGCGTCGCTGGAACTGCGGGTCCTCGGCGTACTCAGCCCTGATCACCTTCACCGCGAGCAGTCTCAGCCCGGGTGAGCGGGCCAGGTACACCGCCCCCATCCCACCCTCGCCCAACGGCCGCAGCAACTGGTGCGGGCCCACGAACACAGCTTGCTGCGTCCCTATGCCGTCGGTTTTCCTGTAGGCAGCCACCAAGCCTCCCCCGAACGTGTTGCCGTCGTCACAGACAGACACAGTGACACGTACAACTCATCCGGCGACACCGTTTCGCACAATGACCTGCCGTCCCACCGACACCCGGGCACGCTGCTGGAGCTCACCCGGGCCGCGAACCGGGTTGGCGCGAGCCGGATGGCACCGTCTGCGGAAAGCGGTCCCGGGGGCCCGCGTGCTGTGCCTCCCCTACTGCGTTGCCGAAGGACCGCAGTGCCGCGTCGCGGTCCGCACTGATGTCCGCAGGGACCGCAGCCACGACCCCATCGAGGTGGTCAGCCTGGTGATGGCGGCTGGCGACAGTGCGGCCGAGTTACCCAAGAACCATTCCAACGCGGGCACGAAGTCGCCGACGACGTCGGCGGCGTGCGAGCAGGAGGAGGGGAGTCTGAGCCCCCCGAGACTGCCCGTACCGGCGTGGCCTGCCGCCCTCAACTTTGCGAAGGCCCTGACACGTGGCCACCCATCCGTGAGGATGCCCGTATGGCAGACAGTGCAGAGCTCTTCGGTCTGATCGGCGTGCTCGGGGGAGCCGTATTGGGAGCGGGGGCCACCATGTTCTCGTCAGCGCTTCAGACCAGAACGGCGGAACGCATCCGACGACGCTCGCGTGCCGAGGAGGAGATGCGTCGGCTTATCGCCTTGCGCAAGAGCACCCGGGAGGCGCTGAAGTACCTGTCGGACGCGGTGGAAGGTCTGGAGTCTGGCCGGCCAGACTCCAGAGACGAGTTCATGGCCGGCTGGCAAGTGGCACGAAACGCCGTCACGGATGCGGCGGACACGTCCACGATCGACGGATTCGGCCTCCCGCAGTCCCCCAGCAGCGAGGAGGCCATGCGCGGGTTGCAGCGCTCACGCCGATGGAGGTGGCCTCGCCGACGCCGGCAGAGCCCATTTCAAGGCCACCCAGGCATCGTCATCTCGCTGGATGCGGCTGGCTTTGCTGTGGGTGAAGCGCTTCGTACCCAGGGCCTTGGCACTGCCTTGGGCCAGGAGGACATGCGGCGGCTACGAGAGCTGGTGACTCGTGTGGAAGAGGGACGCTCCGTAATGCTGGCTACCCTCCTGGACCGGATGGAAGACCTGCAGGACTGACTCTGTGTAACCAGCCCTTGCTCTATCGAACTTCGTGGGCGTGAGTTCGAGTCTGCTGGCTCGGTTGGGTGATCTTCTGGTCGGCAGGGCATGAAAGTGGGCCTCCCGCACAGCTCGTGGGTGTCGAATCCAACCGCGCAACAGGAGGCCCCTGGTGCCAGGTCACCACCGACCCCGTGCCCCTGCGGACAATCCGCAGCAACCGTCGTCCCTCGTCGTCATCGATCGTGCGCACGCGTACTCGTTCGGCCACGTGACCAGCTTGACGGATGCTCACCCGGATGGGCACCGAGCAGGGTTCAGCCCACGACCGCGCCATTGCCGACGCCGATGAACTGCTCGTACGAGGTGCGGTACTCCCTCAGCGCTTCTCCACGGAAGAGCGCCAGTTCCTCCGCCGTGAGCGGGGCGGTCCGTGCGGCGATCTCCCCCAGGGACTCACCCGCACAGGCCGCAGTCAGCGAGTACCCGACCCCCTGGTCGCAGCAGACCTGAACCAGTGCCGCACGGACACGAGGGTCATCGCTCTCGCACAGGTACATGGCGGCGTCCACCCGCTCATCCTCACGCGCTGCAGAATCCAGCACGAGCTTGATCAATGCCTCAATCCGCCATGTCTCCATGCGAACATCCTGCCCGATCAACCCAACGAGTGGCGCCGGTCGGACGCGCGGAGCGAGCGGGGCGAACGTGGTCTGATGCGGCACTAGCTTCCGCCGGCGCCGGCCTCCGCCGGTGCCCGCTTCGCGCGGCGCCGGCGTCGCCAACGTTCGCCGCGCGCCAGGCTCCGGAACCCCTCCAGCCACTCGAACCGCTGGCGGTTCGCCACGGAGGCCCGGTCCAGCTCCTCCATGAGGCGTCGGGACCGGTGCTCAAGGTCCAACTCGTCCAGGATCCGGTCGATCTCGGCGAGCAGCGAACCGTGCAGCTGCCAGGCGTGGGGGTGTTCCTGGACCTGCCGCAGCAGCATCTGGGCCACCGTGTCACGGCTGTCCCTGGCGGCGGACAGTTCGGCGGCCAGCCGGTCCTCCGCCTCCTCGGCGCTGTGGCTCACCTGGGTGGTCACCAGTACGGCGAAACTGACCAGCGCCCCGCCGACGTGCACCAGCAGCTCCTCCAGGGCCAGGGCCACCTGCGGCGGGAAGAGGTCCTCGTCCCGGTCGCGGCGTTTGGCCAGGTCGGTGAGCGAACGGGCCATCACCCGTACGACGACCACGCAGATCTCAAGGGTGTCCAGACCGGTCCGCAGCACCAGACTGGAGAGCTGGCCCTCCCGGATCCGCGGGTTCAGGCGCAGGCTGTCCTCGGCCTGGCGCAGCGCGCCGTCGACGTCGGCGATGGCCTGGTCGAGGCGGCGGGCCTCGTGCAGCCGGGCGGCGGCGCGTTCCACCGGGGTGGGGCCGCCCAGCTCCTCGGCGATGCGGACCAGCAGGTGGCGGGTCCGGCGGGCGAGATCCTCGATCGACTCGCCCGCCGTGTCCACCCACACCGGCGGGGCGAACAGGAAGTTGAAGAGCAGGCCGACTCCGGCCCCGATCAGGGTCTCCAACACCCGGTCCCACGCCTGGGAGGCCAGCCGGGTCACCCCGAGCACCAGCATCGCGCTGATCGCGACCTCGTTGACGAACTCGTCGACCCGCACGAAGTGCCCGATCGTCAGCGACGCGAGGATGATCAGTCCCAGGCTCCACCAGGAGAGCCCCATCACCGAGCTGAACCCGATGGCGATCAGCACCCCGACCACGACCGAGTTCACCCGGCGGATGCTCGTGGTCAGGGTGGAGTAGAGGGTGACCTGGACGACCAGCAGCGCGGTCAGCGGCGCGGTCAGCGGAGCCGGTTCGCTGCTCAGGTGCACCGCGACCGCGTAGGACAGCGTGGCGGCCACGGTCGCGCGCACCGTCAGGACGACGACGGGCTCCTTGAGGCGGCGTCGGACGGCTTGGGTCGGCGTTTCGCGTGCAGCGGGCATTTTCTCCTTGTTCCCACTCAGGTGCCGCACTCACCTCCTGTGGTGAATGCGGCACCTGGATGGTCAGCCGGTGGCCCGGTGGGCCTCGTCCGGCCCGGAGCGCCTCGCTACGTCTGCGGACGGGGCTGCGGCTGGACCCGGGTGCCGTTGCCGGCCGCCGCGCCGGAGCCCAGCTTCCGGATCCGGGAGCGCAGCTGGATCGCATGGACGATCTCGATCAGGCCCAGGACGATCAGCCAGATACCGGCCACCAGGGTGAGCGCCGCGATCGAGCGGAACGGCGAGACGATCAGCACCACACCGGCGATCGCGGTGACCACCCCGAGGAACACCTGCCAGCCGCGGGCCGGCATCGCCGGGCTGGAGATGGCGACCGCGGTCAGCATGACGCCGCGCAGCAGCCAGCCGAAGCCGATCCAGAGCGCGAGCAGCAGGATCGTCTCGGCGGCTCCTCGAAAGCAGATCAGGCCCAGGAGCAGGAAGAGCGCGCCGCTGATGAAGTGCAGCGCACGCAGGTGGCCCGGCACGTGGTGGCCGAAGGCCGCGGTCAGCTGGAACACACCGCTGATCAGCAGGTAGATGCCGAAGAGGACACCGACCACGAACAGCGTCGCACCCGGCCACACCAGGACGAAGACGCCGAGCGCGACGGCTGCCACGCCCGCGGTCAGCAGCACCTGCCAGCTGGCGTTGGCGAGCGCGCCCAGCGCGCTGCCGTACGGGTCGATGCCGTGCCCGTCCGAGTGCCCGGCACTCTCCGCCGTACCGGTGCCGTGCGCGGCGCCGTTACGGGCCGGCTCGCCCGCGCCCGGGAGCGGTCCGGTGCCGTACGGCCCGCCCGCGCCCTGCGGCCGGTTGTCGTGGGGGTCGGCGCCGGACGGGATTCCGGATGAAGAACTCATGGCCCGCACCTGCCTATCTCAGTTCCGGGACATTGCAGTCCATCGTCACCCATCGGCAGCAATCCCGCCTGCGGGCGCCGACCGGTGGCCGGTGTCGCCGGACCCGGTGTCGCCGGGGCAGGGATGCCCGGATCCGGGCTCGGTCCGGTGGGTGCGCGCAGCCGATCGTGGGTGGGCAGGGTGCCCTCCCGTGCCGGCTTCCTCCTGCTGACGTGCCAACCGGGACTGTCGCGCGGGGAGGGGGCGTGCGGGGGCACTTGCGGGTTGTGCGGATACGAAGTGGCCTTGCTCCCGTCCTGCGCGGGGATGCTTGTCGTGTCCACCGGCTGCGGCGGCTGCGGGGGCCGGCGCCGGACGGGCGCCGCCCCGGAGCGCCGTACGACTGACGCGAAATCAGCGGCACCTCCACCGAACACGCCTGCCCGCCACCGTGATGCCTACAGCCGTGTTCCGGCGGGTTGCAGCCGTCCCGGAGCCCCCACCCCACCGTCCGGTCCCGATCGCCTGCCCGTGCACCGGAGCCCCGCCCGCGTGCACAGAAGACGCCCACCGCGCACCGAAGGAGAAGAGACGTGTCACGTTCCTCGTCGAAGCAGAGCCGTACCTGGTGGTTCGGCGTCGCGGCTGCCGCCCTCGCCCTCGCCGCCGTTCCCCTCGCGCAGCCCTCCCGGGCCCACGCCGACGGTACGGCGACGCAGGCGGCCGGTCCGTTCTCCGGGGGGTGGGAGCTGCTCTCGTTCCAGTCGGCGAGCGGCAAGTTCCTGAACGTCAGGGGAGCCGGCGGCAGCGGGGCCCAGGTGATCATCTGGGACACCGGCGGAAACGCCACCGACAACGAGAAGTGGTGGATCGAGCCCTGGTCCGATGGTTCCTACCGGCTGCACCCGCTGTACAACCAGAGCCTCTGCCTCGACGTCCCCGGCGGCAACTACAACACCGGCACCTACCTCCAGGTCTGGTCGTGCAACGGCCGGAGCAACCAGACGTTCCGCTTCCAGCCCTCGGGCGGAGGCGCGCGCAACTACATCGTGGCGGACTGGACCGGTTCGCGGATCAACAAGGTGCTCGACGTCCACAGCCAGGACAACGGTGAGCGGGTATGGCTGTGGAGCCCGAACAACAGTGGTGCGCAGCACTGGCTGACGGTCAAGTACCAGTAGCATCAAGAGATTTGGGGAAGGGCTGGGTCGATGCCTTCGAGTGTCGGCCCCGGCCGCTCCAGGCCGCTCCAGGCCGCCCCGGGTCCGCGCCGGCCGCCCCGGATCCGCGTCGGCCGCTCCGGCCGGGCGCGGTGGGTCGATCAGCGGACCGTGATGTCTCCGTCGGGAACGTCCTCGACCGTGACCTTCTCCCGGGGCTGGCCGAGACCGTGTGCCACGGTCCGGGCGATCCCGTCGGGGTCGGGTTCGACGGGGTACGGCACCTCCTCGTTCGGACCGTAGCTCTCGATCGCCTTCACCAGGTAGCCGGGATCCCAGGCGCCGACGGCGCCCCTGACCTCCACCGCGCTCACGCCTCGGTCCCCGACCTGCTTCCGCAGGGCGGCGAGGATCCGGTCCGACCGGTACTCGCCGGGGACCTGGAACAGGCTGGCGTGGGCACCCACCAGGCCGCCGCCCCGCAGTCGGACGGTGACGGTCAGGCAACTGGTCACGCTGGGGTAGAGGATGCTGCTGCCCCGACCGGCCTCACGGACCTGACCCTCGGTGATCCGTACCTGGTGTGCCTGGACTCCCTGACCGTCGGCGGCGGGCGCGGCGGTGGGGACGGGCGCGGGCGCGGGCATGGCGGTGACGGTGTGCGGTTGCCCGGCCGCCTGGGCCTGCGCCGAGGTCCCGGTGGCGCACTGAAGCGCCAGGACTGCCAGCACGGCGGTCAGGGAGGCGGCAGCCGGGGCCGTTCGATGATTCTGGCGGATGGACACGAGAAC
This sequence comes from Kitasatospora sp. NPDC056138, assembly GCF_042264695.1. Lineage (NCBI taxonomy): Bacteria > Bacillati > Actinomycetota > Actinomycetes > Kitasatosporales > Streptomycetaceae > Kitasatospora > Kitasatospora sp. NPDC056138. The sequence goes on from NZ_JBHJVK010000063.1 coordinate 13,306, forward strand.
TCCTTCTGGTCTGCTGCGGCGGATACTACGGCGCCGCCGCGAAGGCGTGCCATTTCCCGGTTTCCCAGGCAATGACCTGTCGCTCCGTCAGTGATAGTCCACCGCAGTAGAGTTGGCACAGTCCTGAGCGCTCCGGCGTGAACCCGCGGGATCGCGGACCGCTGCTCGCTCCGGTGTCCCGGCCGGGGTCAGGACTATTGACGGCAGGTCTGGACCATTCTACGGTTTGGCGAACCGCACGGGTCTCCAGGCAGTCACGGTCCGGGATGTGAGTGTGTCAACCAGGTCTCTGACGTCACGCCTGCTGGGGGCGCCGCCGGGACTGCCCGCCCAACCGGGCGCCGGTGGCGGATACCTGGCGCCGAACCTGGTCTCGCAGGCCTGGAACAAGTACGGCAACGGTCTCAAGGGACTGATGACCTGGTCGATCAACTGGGATGGGTCGAAGGGCTGGACGTTCGGCGACAACGTCAGGACGCTGCAGGGACGTTGAGCCCGAGCGGCCCGCTGCGGCAACGCCCGCAGTCCCGCCGGCGTGCTGCGTGCTGCATGTTGCGTGCGGGCCCGGGGCGGATCACCGGCCGCGCGGCAGACTCGCCAGCACACCGAGTGCGAGTGCGGCCACCGCGGCGGCGAAGACCGTTCCGGCGGTGCGCAGCCCGATGTGGCCGATCAGCACGCCGACGCCGATCGCGGGCAGCGCCAGCATCGCGTAGATCACCGCGAACAGCGCCGAGAACGTCTGCCCCCGTACGGCCGGTTCGGTGCGCCTGGTGACCAGTGCGATGCCGTCGCCGAGGGCCAGGCCGGAGGAGAGCCCGACGGTCACCGAGGCGGCGATCAACGGCGCGGCGGACGCGGTGAGCATCGCGGTGGCGAGCAGCACGGCGGCCGCGACCAGCCCCAGGCAGGCGATCGGCAGGACCGGGCGGGGGGTCAGCACCCTGGCCAGGAGCTGGCCGGCGCCGACGCAGACGAAGGCCAGCGAGACGGTCGCCCCGGACAGCGTCGGGGCGCTGAGCTTCAGCAGCAGGTCGAAGAAGAGCCCGGTGGTGGCGGTGAGCACGCCGAGGACCGCGAACCCGGCCCCGGCCGCCAGCGCACAGCGCACGAAGGGCACCCGGATCTCGGCCGGCACCCTGGGCAGCGCGGGGGCGGGCAGCCCCCGGCCCGAGCACCGGTTGACGGTCTCCGGGACGGTGGTCAGGAGCAGCAGGGTGAGCAGGACGAGGGCGGCGACGACGATCCAGACCAGCCGCAGCGGCGCGGGTGCCCATTCGGCCAGGCTCCCGGCGAGCAGCGGGCCGCTGGCCAGGCCGCCCATGTTGGCGGCCAGCGCGATCCGGCCCGCTCCGACCTGTTCGCCGGGCGCGGCCAGCTCGGTGAGGTGGGCGGTCGCCGCGCCGGTGACCAGCGCGGCGGCCACGCCGGAGAGCACCCGCCCGACCAGCAGGACCACCAGGTCGTCGGCGGCCAGGAAGGCCCCGGCGGCGGCTCCGGCCAGCAGCAGCGAAACGGCGGTGACCGGGCGCCGTCCGAGCCGGTCGGAGAGGGAGCCGAAGCAGAGCAGTCCGAGGACCACACCGAGCGCGTAGACCGCGAAGGCAACCGTGACCATCAGGTCGGAGAAGCCGAACGCCTCCTGGTACCGGGGGTAGAGCGGAGTGGGGACGGTGGTGCCCACCATGACGGCCCAGAAGGCGGCGGCCACGGTCGCGGTCGCCGCGGCGGAGCGACGACCGGACGGCAGGGAGCGGGCGGCGGTGCTGTCGGAGGTCATGGGACTCCTGCGGTCGGACCGTCGTGCGAACGGGCAGTCACCAGGCAGTGAACCACCGAGGCCCGCGCCGGGCGGCCCGCCGTGCCCGGGAGCGCCCGCCCGGCGCACTCACGGCACCGCGTGGCGCCGTCGGAGGGCGGGGCCCGGTAGGCGCCGGTGACCTCCTGGCGGGGGCGCGCCTTGACCGGCTCGTGCGGGAACCGGCGTTCGGCGTACTCCTTGGCGGGTGAGCCCGGCAGGACGTGGAGGAGGTTCGCCCGCTGGCGGGCTGGCGGGCTGGCGGGCGCGTGGCGGGCCGGCCCGTGCCACCACGCCGTGCGCCCGTGAGCCGTACTCAGCTGCTGAGCAGGCGGTTGAAGAACGACCGGTACTGCTGGAGCGCCAGCCGCAGATCCTCGGTCTGCACCTCGTCGCCGCGGTTCCACTGGTCTTCCAGCCCCCGTTTGTGGTCGGCGAAGGAGGTGGCCAGCCGCTGCATCAGGTCGGCGACCAGGAGGTCCGCCGCATGGACCGCCTCCCGGGGGTCGTCGACGAAGTCGTTCTGGATCTGCTGCCAGCGGGTCCTGAGCTCGTCCTCGTCGTTCTCCGACAGCAGCGGCTGCTCGCCGTCGGCCGCAGGAGCGCGCTCCGCAGCCTCGTCCGTCCGGTCCGCCGGATCCGTCCTCTCTGTCCGGTCTGCCGCGTCCGTCCTGCCCGCCCCGTCGGCCCCGGCCCTCTCGTCGGCCCTGTCGCCCCTGTCGCCCCTGTCGGCCCTGTCGTCGGTGTCTGCTGTGGCCGCCTCGTCCTCGGCAGGCGGCTCCTCGCCCTCCGGGCTGCGCAGGTCCCCGCCGGTGGCTTCGCCGGGGTAGACCGGCCTGCCGTCCTGCCGGTCGGCGCCACCCTGCGCCGTGCTGCGCGACTCCTCCTCGTCGGCTTCGGGGGATCGGGCCAGGTCCTCGGTGGTCAGGCGTCCTTCGTCCTCGATCCGGTCCTGGTACTTCATCTGCCTTACCTCTTCTCGGTCTTACCGTCCCACGTCCGGTTCGGCACCGGGGTGTTCCCGGCGCTACCGGACGCGACGTGCACCGCCGGTGCCCGTCCGGCCGTGGCCGTTCCCGAGCAGTTCGTCGAAGAGCGCGCGGTAGTGCACCATCGCGCCCCGGAGCTCCTCGGTGGTCGCCGAGCCGTGTCCGGCCTGGTCGTTGACCGCATGAGCGACCCGGAAGTGTTCCAGGGTGCGCCCGTGCTCGACGGACAGGTCCCGGAGTTCCTGCTCGTAGCCCTCCGTCGGGTAGCCGCGTTCACGCATGACCACGGTCACGAGCCGGTCGGCCTGCTGGACGGCCTCGCCCGGCCGGTCCACGAACTGTTGCTGCACCCGTGTCCAGTCCTCGGCGTAGCGGTCCCTGACCGGGGGCGGCAGTGGTCGGATGTCGAGCCGGTCGTGGCGCTGCTCGCGGGCGCGCAGCTCGCGCTCGGCCGCGAGTCGGCTCTCCGAGCCGTACACGGTCCGCTCGTACTCGGGCCCGAAACGTTCCTGCAGTCGGCGGCGGCGGACGACTTGCCACACCGCGAGGACCAGCAGGATGAGAACAACCGCGACAGGCACGATGATCGCAATGAGGGTCCCTGTGGACATGGGGTCCTCCCTGATGTGTCGGTGGCCAGCCGCTGCCCGGAATCGGCGGGTCGAAACACGGAACCGTCGGTCGCCGCCGGTCGCCGGACAGTGACCATCGGGACGGTCGGCGCCACGGGGGCGTCGGCCGAAGCCGCGCCCACGGACCTCGGACATCCCCTGCCGCCCGTCCGGCTGAGCGGTCACCGCCGCCCGCTGTCCGCCGCCCGCCGTCCGGCGCCTCGCCGCCCGCCGCCCGGGAGGCGGCTGCCGTCGGCGCAACGCGCAGGAAGTCGGCTGCGCGCTCCCGCGCCGCTTTGGTGCTTCCATAGGTGCGCCCGGCTCATCGGCGACGCAGCGCTGATCACCCGTCAGCAGAGAGGCATGGGATGGCAGAACAGCTGGATGCCCGACGGGACGGTGGCGCCACCGGAGAACGGCCGCGACCGGCGGTGCGGACCGGGTCGTTGGTCCTGGGCTGGTTGCGCACCACCGACCACAAGACCATCGGCAACATGTACCTGCTGACCGCGTTCGGGTTCTTCCTCTTCGCGGGGGTCCTGGCGATACTGATGCGGGCCGAACTCCTGCAGCCCGGACTGCAGTTCGTCAGCCGGGACCGGTACAACCAGCTGTTCACCATCCACGGCACCCTGATGCTGCTCCTCTTCGCGACGCCGACGTTCGCCGGTTTCGCCAACGCGGTGATGCCGTTGCAGATCGGCGCACCGGACGTCGCCTTCCCGCGCCTGAACGCCTTCACCTACTGGGTGTTCCTGTTCGGCGGGCTGATCGTGGTGAGCGGGTTCCTCACCAGCAACGGGGCGGCCTCGTTCGGCTGGTTCGCCTATGCCCCGCTGAACGGGGCGGTGCGCAGCCCGGGAGCCGGCGGCGACCTGTGGGCCATGGGCCTGGTGGTGGCCGGGATGAGCACGATCCTCGGATCGGTCAACTTCATCACCACGATCGTCTGCCTGCGGGCACCGGGGATGACGCTGTTCCGGATGCCGATCTTCACCTGGAACGTCCTGTTCACCTCGGTGCTGGCGCTGTTGGCGTTCCCGGTGCTGACCGCGGCCCTGTTCGCGCTGGAGGCGGACCGCAAGCTCGGCGCCCATGTCTTCGACCCGGCGAACGGCGGTGCGATCCTGTGGCAGCACCTGTTCTGGTTCTTCGGGCACCCCGAGGTGTACATCGTGGCGCTGCCGTTCTTCGGGATCGTCTCGGAGATCCTCCCGGTGTTCTCCCGCAAGCCGGTCTTCGGGTACTACGGACTCATCGGCGCGACCATCGCGATCACCGGGCTCTCGGCCGTGGTGTGGGCGCACCACATGTTCGCCACCGGGCAGGTGCTGCTGCCGTTCTTCTCGCTGACCTCGCTGCTGATCGCGGTGCCGACCGGGGTGAAGTTCTTCAACTGGGTCGGCACGATGCGCTACGGCTCGCTCTCCTTCGAGACCCCGATGCTCTTCTCGATCGGATTCCTCGTCACCTTCCTGCTGGGCGGCCTCACCGGTGTGCTGATCGCCGCGCCGCCGATCGACTTCCACGTCACCGACAGCTACTTCATCGTGGCCCACCTCCACTACGTCCTGTTCGGCACGGTGGTCTTCGCGACCTTCGCCGGCTTCTACTTCTGGTGGCCGAAGATGACCGGCCGGATGCTCGACGAGCGGTGGGGCAAGCTGCACTTCTGGCTGCTGTTCCCGAGCTTCCAGTCGACCTTCCTGGTCCAGCACTGGCTCGGCGCGCAGGGCATGCCCAGGCGGTACGCGGACTACCTGCCGTCCGACGGGTTCACCACCCTGAACGCGGTCTCGTCGATCGGCTCGTTCGTCCTGGGGCTGTCGACGCTCCCGTTCCTGTACAACGTCTGGCACACCGCCAGGTACGCCGGGCGGGTCGCCGTGGACGACCCCTGGGGGTACGGCCGCTCGCTGGAGTGGGTGACCTCCTGCCCGCCGCCGCGGCACAACTTCCACGCCCTGCCCCGCATCCGTTCGGAGGCGCCGGCCTTCGACCTCCACCATCCCGAGTACTCGCGGGCCGCGATGGAGGCGCTGGAGTCGCGCGAGGGGACCGGCAGCCGATGAGAGCCGAGAGCCGGCTGTTCGCCGCGGTCGCGGCGTTCTTCGCGGTCACGGGTGCGCTGTACGGGTGGCTCGCGGCCGAGCCGGCCGGGACGGTCGCGCTGACCGTCGCCTTCCTGATGTCCGGCCTGCTGGCACTGTTCTGCTGGACCCAGCACGTCAAGCGGGGCGAGCGGCTCCAGGACCGCGAGGACGTCGAGGTCGTCGAAGGGGCCGGGCCGCTCGACTTCTTCGCGCCGCACAGCCTCTACCCGGTGCTCTGTGCCCTGGGGGCGGCGCTGTTCGGGCTGGGCGTGGTGTTCGGCGTCTGGCTGCTGCTGATCGGGCTCGGCGTGCTGGTCCCCGGGACGGTGGGATTCGTCTTCCAGTACGGTCAGCGGGAGCGGTGAGGGCCCAGGTACGGTCGGCGGGAGTCCGGCGGGAGCGGTGAGGACTCACGGCCGGCGACCGGTCGGCACGTTCTCCTCGCTCTCCGTCCCCTCCCGGGCCTCGGGGAACTCGACCCGGTCCCGGTAGTACCAGGAGCTCAGCGCCGCGCGCAGCCGGTCGCGTCGCGAGGCGCCCGCTGCGGGTCGGGGCAGCGGACGCGGTGCGGTCCTGGCCGCCGGGGTGAACCGTTCCCGAGCGCCGAGCGGGTGCGAGGCGGCCGTGAAACCGCCCTCGACCGACTCGTCGACGAACCCGCTCTCCGCACCCTCCGTCAGCCGCTCGCAGTCCGCCTGCTGGAGCGCGAGACAGAGCCGTTTGGTGACCCAGAACGCCACGACGGGCACGGCGAACAGCAGCACCCGCAGGACCCGGTCGAGTCCTTCCACCGACAGGGCGAAGGTGCGGGCGATGAGGTCCTGGCCGCCGGCCAGCAGCAGGACCACGTAGCAGGAGAAGCCGGCGACACCGAGACCGGTCCGCGTCGGACGGTCGCGCGGCCGGTCGCACAGGTGCTGCGGGCCCTGGTCGCCGGTGACCCAGCGCTCCAGGAACGGATAGGCGTAGAGCGCGACGAAGAGGACGAGCGGGAAGAGCACGGCCGGCAGCAGCGGGTTCCAGGGGACGGAGTGGCCCCACACCCGGGTCTCCGCGCCGGGCATCAACCGCAGCGCGCCCTCGATGAACCCCATGTACCAGTCGGGCTGGGCGTCGGTCGACGCCTGGTCGGGGCGGTAGGGCCCGTACCGCCAGACCGGGTTGATCTGGCCGACCGCCGACAGCAGCGCCAGGACACCGGCGACCATCGCGAGCAGACCGTTGGTCTTCACCAGGAACAGCGGGTACAGCGGTTTGCCGACCACGTTGCGGTTGTGCCGGCCGGGCCCGGCCCACTGGGTGTGCCCGAGGGCGAACACCAGCAGCAGGTGCAGCGTGATCAGGCCCGCCAGGGCCCCGGGCAGCAGCAGGATGTGCGTGGTGTACAGCCGGGGGACGATGCTCCGCCCGGGGAAGTCGCCGCCGAACAGCAGGGAGCTCAGCCAGGTGCCGACCAGCGGAACCGACAGGACGAACCCCTGCGCGGTGCGCAGCCCGGTCCCGGACAGCAGGTCGTCGGGCAGCGAGTAGCCGGCGAAACCCTCCAGCAGCGCGAGCTGGAAGAGGGTCAGCCCGACCATCCAGTTGACCTCCCGGGGACGGCGGAACGCGCCCGTGAAGAAGATCCGCAGCAGATGGGCGCCGATCGACGCGGTGAAGACCAGCGCGGCCCAGTGGTGGATCTGCCGGACCAGCAGGCCGCCGCGGACCTCGAAGCTGATCGCGAGCGTGGAGGAGTACGCCTCGCTGACGAGGACTCCGTGCAGCGGGGCGTACGGTCCGGTGTAGACCGTCTGGGCCATCGACGGTTGGAAGAAGAAGGTCAGGAACACCCCGGTGAGCAGCAGGATCACGAAGCTGTAGAGCGCCAACTCGCCGAGCAGGAAGGACCAGTGGTCCGGAAAGATCTTCCGGAGCAACCCCCTGAGCCCGTCGAACAGCGGGGCCCGGCTGTCCAGTGCCACGGCCGCCCCCCGGACCGTCGGCCGGGTCCGCCCGGCAGGCCCGGGCCTGTTCCGCAACCGCACCATCACGACTCCCGTCCACGGCCGACCGTCCCGCACAGCCATACCGTGAACTCCCCGGCGCTCTCGGCCGGACGCGCTCGGCGCCTTCGCCTTCACCCGTTTGCGCCGGCCCGCCCGGTCCGGTCCCCGCCCGGTCCGGTCCCCGCCCGCTCCGGTCCCCGGCGGGTTCGGTCCCCGGCGGGTTCGGTCCCCGGCGGGTTCCTCCGGAGAGTGGTCGAAGTCGTCCCGGCGCGTCGGCGGGGACGAAACGCTGATGGCTCGGGGGCTCAGGTGGTTCGAGGTGGCTCGGGCGGCTCGGGTGGTGGTCCGGCCGGGTACCAGCCCGTTCAGGGTTTCGGGCTGCTCGGGGCCCCGGTCCGGTCAGGGTTTTCGCTGTTCAGGGTTTCCGCGCCGGGCCTGTGCGCGGTACGTGTGTCAGCCGGTCGCCACCGGCGAGCAGGGCGTCGGCGAGCGAACGCACCGGCCCACGGGCGACCTTGCGTCCCGAGGTCAGGACGAACTCGGTCTCGCCGAGGTCCGGCAGCGCGGGCTGCTGCGGCAGTGCGCGCAGGCCCGGCGGGATCAGGCTGCCGGCGTGGGCCATCACCCCCAACCCGGCCAGCGCGGCGGCCCGTACGCCGGACAGGCTGGTGCTGGTGCAGGCGATCCGCCACGGTTGCCCGGCCCGGTCGAGGGTGTCGATGGCGCGGGCCCTGGTGATGCTCGGCGGGGGATAGACGATCAACGGGACCGGCTGTCCGGGCTCGGTGGCGAAGTCCTCGGCCCCGACCCAGACCAGCCGGTCCCGCCAGACCAGCCGCCCTTCCGAACCCTCGGTGGGACGCTTGGCGAGCACCAGGTCGAGCCTGCCGTCCGAGAGCTGCTCGTAGAGCAGGCCGCTGAGGCCGACGGTGAGTTCGAGGTCGACCTGCGGATTGCCGCGCCGGAAGGTCCGCAGGATCTGCGGCAGTTCGGTGTACACGAAGTCCTCGGACGCACCGAACCTGACCCGGCCCCTGACCGGGGTCCGGGTGAAGTAGGCGAGGGCCTGCTCGTTCGCCTCCAGGATCGACCGCGCGAAGCCCAGCATGGCCTCACCCTCGGCGGTGAGCTCCACGGAGTGGGTGTCCCGGAGGAACAGCCGCCGACCGGTGCTCTCCTCCAGCCGCCGGACGTGCTGGCTGACCGTCGACTGGCGAAGTCCCAGCCGCTGCGCGGCCCGGGTGAACCCGCCGGTCTGCGCGACCGCCAGGAAGGATCTCAGCTGTACCGGATCGAACACCCGGCCAGACTAACCCGGCCATCGCGTTCCGTGATGACAGTGAGCGCCATGAGCGGGATTCACAATCACCGGAGCACCGGCCAGGCTGGGACCGCGCCCGGAAGCGACCGGCTTCCGCGTCCGCCGTACCCGAACCACCGGTGCCCGTCAACGCCCGTCCGGTCCCGTCCACACCCGCCGGTCCGTGCCCACCCTCACCTGCCAGTCCGTCCGCGCCTGTCCGTCCGCGCCTGTCCGTCCGTGCTTGTCCGTGCCCGGCACCTTCCGTCACCGTCCGTCTGCGGAGAGACCATGCCCTTCCCGAAGCCGCCACGCCGCCTGCCCGTGGACCCGTACCTGGCCGCGCTGCTCTGCACCGTCGGCCTCGCAGCCCTGTTCCCCGCGCGAGGGGCCGCGGCGCCGGTCGTGTCGCACACCGCCGACGGCGCGGTCGCCCTGCTCTTCCTCCTCTACGGCGCCAGGCTGTCCACCAGGGAGGCCGTCGAAGGTCTGAAACAGTGGCGCCTGCACGGCACGGTGTTCGTCGTCACCTTCGGGCTCTTCCCACTGCTCGGGCTGGCGAGCCGGGCGCTCGTGCCCGAGCTGCTCAGTCCGGAGCTCTACCAGGGACTGCTCTTCCTGACCCTGCTCCCGTCCACCGTGCAGTCGTCGATCGCCTTCACCTCCATCGCGCGCGGCAACGCGGCGGCCGCCGTCTGCAGCGCCACCTTCTCCAGCCTCTTCGGCATCGCGCTCACACCCCTGCTCGCGGCCGCGCTGCTCAGCACCCGGGGCGGTGTCTCCGCAGGGTCGGTGCTCGGCATCGTCGAGCAACTGCTCCTGCCCTTCCTGGCCGGGCAGTTGCTGCGCCGCCGGCTCGCGGGCTGGATGGGCCGCCACCGCGGGGTGCTCGGTCTGGTGGACCGCGGGTCCATCCTGCTGGTCGTCTACAGCGCTTTCAGCGCGGGCGTGGTCGGCGGCATCTGGAGCGAGCTCCCGGTGCCCCGGCTGGTTGCGCTGGTCCTGGTGGAGGCCGTGCTGCTGGCGTTGGTGCTGACCTGCACCCTGCTGGTCGGCCGTCGGCTCGGGTTCGAGCGCGGGGACCGCATCGTCCTGGTGTTCTGCGGTTCCAAGAAGAGCCTGGCGGCGGGTCTTCCGATGGCCTCGGTGCTCTTCCCCGGCTCGGCGGCCCTGATGGCGCTGCCGCTGATGCTCTTCCACCAGATCCAGCTCATGGTCTGTGCGGTACTCGCCCGCCGGTGGGCCGCCGAGGCCGAGCGGACCTCGGACGCGGCCGACGGTCCGGCGGCGGGCGGCTCGGTGGCCGACAGCTCGGTGGCGGGCGGATCGGCGGACCCGGTCTGCGTGCGGGCCGCCGACGCGCAGGTCCGTTGACCCGTCGGCCCATTGACCCGTCGGACCGTCGGCCCGCTGAACCTGTGGACCCGTCGGCCGCCACCGCCCGCGCGATCCGCTACGGGACGAAGACCTGGCCGGTCAGGCCGCCTTCGACGGAACGGACGTAGCTCTGGGCGACGTCGGCGAGATCGACCGGCCGCATGCCCGGGAAGAAGTCCCCGTACTCCGCGAGGCTCTCGGTGAAGACCGAGGGGCTGACCGCGTTGATGCGCTGCGGCGCGATCTCGATGGCAGCCGCCCGCACGAACGCCTCCAGCGCGCCGTTCGCCATGGACGCCGCGCTGCCGGTGGGGATGGGCTCGCGCGCCAGTACGCCGGTGACCAGGGTGAAGGAGCCGTTCGGTGCGACCACGGGCACCCCCTGGCGCACCAGCTCGATCTGGCTCAGCACCTTCCCCCGGAAGGCGGCCGGGTAGTCCTGCGACGACATCTCGACGACCGGCTTGTAGGGCACGTCCCCGGCGGCGCTGACCACCGCGTCCACGCTTCCGGCCCGCTCGTACATCGCGGCGACCTGGGCGGGATCGGTGATGTCGTACCGCAGGCTGCCGCTGGCCCGGCCGACGGTGAGGACCTCGTGGCCGCGTCCGGTCAGCACTTCGTGGAGGGCCGAGCCGAGCTTTCCGGCGGCCCCGATGAGGAGGATCTTCATGCCCGTGACGCTAGTGCCCGGCCGCACCGCCACGGAAATGCCTTGCACGCTGCACTTATGCTCGGCAGTTATGAATGTGGAGCTGAGGCATCTGCGGGCACTGGCCGCGATCGGCGACGAAGGGACCATCACCGGCGCCGCGTCGGTGCTGCGCATCAGCCAGCCCGCGCTCTCCCGCACCCTCGACCAGCTGGAACGACGGCTCGGCACCCGGCTGGTCGAGCGCACCACCCGCAGCCTCACCCTGACCGAGGCCGGACAGCGGCTGTCCGACCACGCGCACCGCATCCTCAACCAGGTCGACGAGGCACTGGCGCAGGCCGTGGCCGGACCGGGCCCGCTGCGGATCGGCTTCGCCTGGGCCGCGCTGGGCCGGCACACCGTTCCGCTGCTTCGCGGCTGGCGCCGGCAGCACCCGGACATCCCCGTCCAGGTCCACCGCCGCGACGACCCGGAGAGCGCGCTGCGCCGGGGTGAACTCGACGCTGCCTTCCTGCGCACCCGCCCGCAGGCCGGTGCCGGGCTGGCGGCCCTCGCGCTCTACCGCGAAGGCCGCCTGGCAGCCGTACCCGAGGGCGATCCGCTCGGCCGCCACCCCGCCGTCCGGCTGGCCGACCTCACCGACCGCCCGGTCGTGCTCTGCGCCACCGCCGCCACCACCAGCGCCGCCCTGTGGCCCGAGGGGGACCGCCCGCAGGCCTTCGAGGTGGCGAACACCGACGAGTGGCTCACCACGATCGCCACCGGAGAGGCGGTCGGGGTCACGGCCGAGGGCACCGGGTACTCCCACCCGCACCCCGGCATCCGCTACCTGCCGATCGCCGACGCGGCTCCCGTCACCGTCCACCTGGTCTGGCCGCAGACCCCCGCCCACCCCGCCACCGGGGCGTTCCGCGACCACGTACGGCAGCTGCTCGGCGAGCTCTCCGGGTAGCCGGGGGAGCCGCGTAACCGGGGAGCCGGGGAGCCGCCGGGGCGGGATCCCCGGCTGTGGCTACTGGCCGAGCAGCCCGGCGAGGTCGTGCCCGAGGTTGGCGACCTTGACGAGGTCGCCGATGTCGGTGACGGCGAGGACGGGGATGCTGAGGTGCTGCTGCTTGTCGATCGGGTCAGGGCCGGACGGTACGGCCGCCGCGGTCGCGGCGGTGCCGACCAGCAGTGCGGCTGCGCCGATCAGGGCTGGACCGATCAGGGCTGCGGCGATTCGGCTGACGGTGGACATCAGGGCCTCCAGGAATGGGGTGAGTGCTGCCCTGATCAACCGCCGGCGCGTGGTGGAGTCACGCAGCAGGCTCCGGACGGATCACGACGGACTCGGACGGGGTGCCGCCCCCGGCCGCCCTCGGTTCGCTCTCGGTGCGTTCGCGGTCCGCGCCTGTGGTGGTGCCGAGGTCAGACGTGGAGGTCGCGTCGCCGTAGGTCGGCCGGCTGCCCGGTGGCGTGGGAGCGTGCCAGCCGGTCCATCGCGAGGAGGAGCTCCCCGAAACCGCCGTGGGAGTGCGGGCGCACCCGTCCTGAGGTCACCACGGGGTGCTCCTCCGAGCGGCGGACTCGGTACCCGGCCGCCTCCAGCGCGCAGACCAGGGCCCGGTCCTCCCCCACTGCCAGGGGCCGGAACCCGCCGACCGCCCGGTAGGCGTCCGCACGCACGGCCAGGTTCGCTCCGTGGACGTGCGGGTGGGCGGCCACCGTGAGGTGCCGGGCGTGCCGGTGGGCACGGTAGTGGTGGTAGAAGTACCGGGCGGTCCCCGGCGGGTGCCCGGACCAGTCATCCACGTCGACGGTTCCGGCGACGGCGTGCCACCCGGCGGCGGCCTGGGCCAGCTGGTCGGCCAGCCAGCCGTCGGGGACCACGGAGTCCGCGTCGGTATTGGCCAGCCAGACGTCCTCCGCCCGCAGCTGGCCAGCCGACGCGAGCATCCCGGCGAGAGCGAGGGCGCTGCCCGCCGCTCTGGCCGTGCCGGCGCTGTGGGCCGAGATCTCCAGGACGTCGGCCCCCAGGCCCCGGGCGACCGCCGCGGTGGCGTCCCGGCAGCTGTCGGCGGCCACGAAGACCTCGACCCGGACGCCCCGCAGGTCCCGATGCCCGGCCGCCCGGCCCACTGCCTCCAGGCACGCGCCGATCAGCCGCTCCTCGTCGTGGGCGGGCACGACGACCGCGACGGCGCGGATCACCGCAGCTCCTCGGTCGCCGCAGCCGACCGCCGTCCGTCCGGACCGGCGGCGCAGGTACCGCCCCGCCCGGCGGCACGCGGATCACCACCGGCCGTCGGAACGGCCGCAGCCGACTGCTCGGCTGCCATCGGGGCCTTCTCGCTCGACGCGGTGGTGCCGGTCACAGTTCCTCCTCCATGCGGCTCGCCTCCCGAAGGTCCTGGAGCGCCTTGCCCGCCTTGCCCTCCTGCTGTTCCAGCATCGCCGCGGCGATCGCATCGAGCTTGCGCTGGACGGCGCGCTCGGACCGCCGCTCGGCGTTCTTGAGCAGCGCCGGCAGCAGCAGGGTGACGGCGCTCATCGCATCGCCGACGAACAGCTGCCACTCCAGCGGCACCCCGACGGCGTGGACGACCACGAAGGCCACCACCAGCAGCACACAGATCGCGTGGAACAGCGGCGAGCTGGTGAAGTTGGAGCCGGCCTCGGCGACGTGGCCGAACAGGCTGCGCCGGTCGCCACTCGACTCGGCCGGGTGCCGGAAGCTGCTGCGGACCTGTTCCTTCATGTCCGGGCGACCGTGGCTTCGGCGAACCGTCCGACGAGCGCGGCGTCGAGGAGCGGCAGGTCGTCGGGCTCGCGGCCGGCGACGAGGACGTTCGGGCCGCGCTCGCTGCCCTGGACGGCGCGGTCGACCCGCTGGGCGTCCGCATTTCGCTGCTCGGTGCGGAGGCCGGTGCGCGGGCTCGGCCAGGAGGTGAGAGCGCGGTCGCGGACCACGTCCGCCTCGACCGGAGGCCGCAGGCCGGGGCAGCTCGCCGCGCCGGTGCTCCCGGCGCGGCCGAAGAAACCCCGGACGAACTCCTCGGCCCATTGGTCCGTACGGAGGACACCGGGACCGGCGACCCCGCCCGGGAGTACCGGCGCGGCGAGGCCGTCGGCGGACGCCTCGGACACCTCGAACACCTCGTCGTGCACGGGGAGGCTCTCCCCGGGTTCGGTGGAGAGCACCCGGGCGGTGCCGCCGACCGGCCTCACCGCGTCCCACGGCGAGGCCGGCTCCTCCGGCTCCGCGTCCTCGGGTGGCACCGGGAGAGCCACCGTCCTGCCCTGCAGCGCGGCCATGCCGACCATGCGGACCACCCTCTCTCTCCTCGACGGCTCGGGTGTTCTCCCTTCGTCTCGTCTGTGCCGTGCACGCGGACCGAAACCGTCCACCGGCCACCGGCCACCGGCCACCGGCCACCGTTCACCGGCCGTCGGTCGGGAGAGAACGGGAGAGAGAGGCCTTGCGGGACGGGGGTGGGTCAGCTCGGGGAGATCCGGCCGCACGCGCTCCTGGTCCCCTCGCCGCCCGACTCGGCGAAGCCCTTGAACCGGCGCAGGTCGCCCCTGATCCGGCGGGCGAGAACGCCCGGTACGTCGGCGTCCAGCTCCGCCGCCCCGCCCGGCTCGACGCGCAGGACGAGCCGGACCCGGGTGCGCCGCTCGTCCAGCGGCCGGAACGTCACCACGCCCGTCCGTCGCAGCTCGCTGCCGACCGTTCGCCAGGCCACCCGTTCGTCGGGCAGCCGGTCGACGATCTCGGTGTCGAACTCCCGGCGGACCCCGGCGACGGAGGTGCGCCAGTGGTGGTGGCGGTCGTCCAGCTGCCGGACCTCCTCGACGCCCGCCATGAAGCGGGGGAACTCCTCGAACCGCGTCCACCGCAGGTACGCCGTGTGCAGCGGGACGTCGACGTCGATCACCTCCCGCACCGTCCCCACGGCCGGCCGCCTGCGCGCGGTGAAGGCGGCCGGCCCGGTCCGGCGGACCACGACGGTGCGCTGCCCCCGGTCGGGCGGGTCGCACCCCGCAGAGTCCCGACCGGTCGGTGGCAGATCGTCGAAGACCACCTTGACGTGCTGCTCCGGTCGCCGCTCCTCCTGCCGGGCGATCGCGGCGAGGACCAGCCGGTCCGGCCCGGTCAGCGGGGGCTGCAGGATGCTGCGCGGCCACAACCGCCGGGCCAGGACCACGTTGACCTCGGCCGCGTACACCGTGACCTGCGCCGACAGGAACAGCCACGACAGCAGGCCGATCACGGTGGCGAAGAAGCCGTAGATCTGGGTGGCGTGACGCAGGCTGTGGGCCACCAGCAGGCCGCCGAAGACCTGGAGCACGGTCCACAGCGGTCCGGCCAGCACACAGCCGGGCAGCAGGGCACGCGGAGCGACGTCCTTCGGCGTCAGGACACGGAAGCAGGCCAGGCACAGAGCGGTGTTGAGCAGTGCGGACAGCAGCAGCGCGCAGATCCGGGCGGGCAGCCCGCCCGCCGCCGTGCCCACCAGGGTGGCTGCGGCGGTGCTGACCAGCAGCCCGGTGCCGAGCGCCACGAAGAGCAGCAGGCTACGGCCGAGCCGCGGGAAGTAGCCGGGGCGGTGCACCCCGGGGACGTTCCAGACCTGCGCCATCGTGAACTGGAGGACCTGGGCGATGCCGAGGGTGCCGTAGAGCAACCCGAGCAGGGCGATGACCAGCGCCAGCCCGCTGCCCCGGACGGAGTGGACGTTCTGGCGCAGCTGGTCCCCGATGATCGGGAAATCGGCCAGCGCCGAGTCGAGCACGGCCTCCTGGGCTCCCGGGTGACCGTACAGGACGAAGCCGAGCACGGTGCTGAGGAGCAGCAACAGCGGGATCAGGGCGACGAAGCCGAAGTAGGTGATGAGAGCGGCGAGCAGTCCGCCGCGGTCGTCCCCGTACTTCTTGATCACGCCGAACAGGAAGGCCGGTGCGACCCGGCGCTGCTGCGCGCGGTCGATTGCGCGGAGGATCCGCTCCAACGGGTTCACGGCCGTTGTGCGGGGTCAGTCCTTGAAGACGTCCTTGACCTTCTCTCCCGCCTGCTTGACGTCGCCGCTCACCTTGTCGGCCTTGCCCTCGGCGGTGAGCCGCTCGTTGCCGAGCGCCTTGCCGGCGGCTTCCTTGGCGTGGCCCTTGGCCTTCTCGGCCATGTTCTTGACCTTGTCCCCGCCACTCATGGTTGCCTCCTCGTCTCGCGTCTCCGGTCTCGCGTCTCTCGTCTTCGGGACGGTCACTGGGCAGGCGTCTGCCCACATCCGGGCGGGTCATGCGGGGCGAACCGGCCGGCTCTCACTCGTAGGGCGGCAGCTCGACGTTCTCGATGCGCACCACGCGCACCGTCCGTTCCCCGGTCGACAGCCCGAGGTCCTGGTCGAGCGCCCGGGCGATCAGGTCGCTGTGCGGGTCGTCCCCGACGTCCGGTTCGGTCGGCGGGGTGTCCGGCTCGTCCTGGGGGCGGTGTCCGTCCCCAGGACCGCCGGGCTGCGCGTGATCGGGTATCCGGGCAGGTCCGAAGGTCCCGCCGGGGTGCAGCGGCGGACGGTTCTCGGGTGTGCGGTTCATGACGACTCCTCCTGGTGGACCGGCCGGGCGTGTGCCCAGGGAGCAGGCGGCGAAACACCGGTTGCCCCGGCCGTCCCGGCCGTCCCGGGCGGAACCGTCACGGGATCAGCCGGCCAGCTCGGGCAGCACCCGGTCGCGGTAGAAGTCGAAGAACCCGCGCAGCTCGGGGCCGATCTGACCGACGTAGACCTCGTCGAAGCGGGCCTGCCGGTACGGGCGCAACAGGGCGAGGTGGTCGGCCGGGTCGTCGCCGCAGCCGCCCGCCTCGGCGACCATCGCCTCGGTCACCAGCCCGGTGGCCTGCTCGACGTGGCGGGGCGTGGGCAGGATCTGCGCGAGCTCGCCGGGCAGGTGCTCGCAGGCCCAGAGGCGGTGCCGGGTACGGACGGCCTCCTCGCGGTCGCGGCCCCAGCAGACCTTGGTGCTGCCGATCACGGGCCTGCCCTCGCCGCCGGCGACCCGGAACCGGCGGACCAGGTCGGCATCGGCTGCGGTGGTGACGAACCCGTCGCCGATCCGGGCCGCCAGCCGGGCCGCCTTCGGCCCGAAACCCGATACGTAGATGGGAAGTTCACCCTCGGGGACGGTGTAGAGGCGGGCGTTGTCCACGGTGAAGTGGTGGCCGCGGTGGCTGACCGTCTCGCCGGTGAACAGGGCGCGGATCACCGCGACGGCCTCGGCCAGCATCTCGGCGCGGACGTCGAAGGAGGGCCAGACCGTGCCGAGGATGTGCTCGTTCAGCGCTTCGCCGGTCCCGACGCCCAGCCGGAACCGTCCGCCGGTGAGCACGCTGGAGGTGGCCGCGGCCTGGGCGGTCACCGCCGGGTGCAGGCGGACGGTCGGACAGCTCACCAGCGTGGTCACCGGGAGCCTGGTGACCTGTGACAGCGCGCCGATCAGTGACCAGACGAACGGGCTGCTGCCCTGGGCGTCGCTCCAGGGGTGGTAGTGGTCGGACACGGCGAGCCGGGTGAAGCCCGCTTCTTCGGCCAGCCGGGCCTGTTCGAGCAGTTGGGCGGGCGTGAACTCCTCGCAGCAGAGGAAGTAGCCGAACTCGGTCATGGGCCTGCTCCCGGGGGCCGGCGGTCGTCGCCCCCGCCACGCAGCGCGGGCAGCAGACGGTCCCGTGCCCACTCGATGAAGGCGGGCTGGCTCTCGCCGCCGATCTGGATCAGGGCGACCTCGGAGAACCCGGCCGCAGTGAACGACCGGACCGCCTCGGCGACCTCCTCCACCCGGTCGCCGCACGGGATCGCCTTGGCCACGTCCTCCGGGCGGATGAAGGCGCTCGCGGCGGCGAAGCCGTCCGGCCCGGCGAGCTCGGCGTTGACCTTCCAGCCGCCGCCGAACCAGCGGAACTGCTCGTGGGCACGGGCGACCGCCGTGTCCCGGTCGCGGTCGTAGCAGATCGGCAGCTGGCCCACAGCGGGCTTGCCGGAGCCGCCGCGTCGGGCGAACTCCTCGATCAGTGAGCGCTTCGGCTCCACGGCGATGACGAAGTCGGCCAGCCGCCCGGCCAGGGCACAGGAGCGCGGGCCGGAGACGGCGACACCGATGGGCGGCGGCGGATCGGGATGGTCCCAGAGCCTGGCCGACTCGACCTCGAAGTGCTCACCGCGACGGCTGACCGAGCCGCCGCCGAAGAGCTCGCGGATGATCTCCACGGCTTCGGCGAGCATCTCCTGTCGGACCGCCGGAGCAGGCCAGCCGCCCCCGACGACGTGCTCGTTCAGGTTCTCCCCGCTGCCGAGCCCGAGCCGGAACCGCCCCTGCGACAGCAACTGGACGGTCGCCGCCTGCTGGGCCACCACCGCAGGGTGGTACCGCATGGTCGGACAGGTCACGTACGTCATCAGCGGAATGCGGGTGGTCGCGCGTGCCGCAGCGCCGAGCACCGCCCAGGCGTTCGGCGAATGGCCCTGGGTGTCGAGCCAGGGGAAGAAGTGGTCGGAGATCACCGAGAAGTCGAAGCCCGCTTGCTCGGCGAGAACCAGGTCGTCGACCAGGCCGCGTGGTCCGCGCTGCTCGGTCATCATCGTGTAGCCGATCTGCACCATGTCGCGCGGCTGCCCGGACGGCGGCACCGGAAACGGCCTCGACGCCGGAGAAATCCGGAGAGATCGGAGAGATCGGAAAGACTGGAGAGACCCGTGCGGCGTACCAGCACGGTGCGTAGCGGGGGCCGTAGCCGGGGCCGGGGGGCTGGGTTCGGGTTCGGAGGACCGGTGACGCGGCGGGAGCGGGACGGTACGGGGCCCCGGTGCTCCTCGGCCGACCCGGAAACCGATCGGAGGGGAACGGCCGGGGCGGAAGCCGCCGGAACGGGAACCGCCGGGGCGGAAGCCGCCCGCTGGGTGAGGTGAATGTGTGGGTGGGTCGGCCACCTGCGCGGCCCACCCACCCATTCACCGGATACGTCAGAACGGCTTGGTGGGAAGGTACTTGCCGTCCAGGGTGATCACGGCGCGCTCGCCGCCCTCGGGGTCGGCGACCTTCTTCACATCGAGCTTGAAGTTGATCGCGCTGATGATGCCGTCGCCGAACTGCTCGTGCACCAGGGCCTTGAGAGTGGTGCCGTAGACCTGGAGCATCTCGTAGAAGCGGTAGATGGTCGGGTCGGTGGGGATGCCGCCCGGGATCGAGCCGCGGGTCGGGATCGTCTGCAGCAGCATCACCGCGTCGTCGTCCAGGCCCAGCAGCTCGGCGACGGCCTTGGCCGCGGCCTCGGGCAGGGCGTGCTGGCCCAGCAGCGCGGCGGTGACGAAGGCGACCGACAGGCCGGTGACGTCGGCGATCTGCTGCCAGGAGAGATCCCGGCGGGTCTTGGCCTCGACGGCTGCGACGGCCAGGTTCTGGCGGGCGGTGGGGTCGAACTGGGCGTGCACCATGGCAGAGGTGTCCTTTCGTGGATGCCGGTTCCGGGGATCGGGCCCGGCGTGGTGGCGGGTACTGCGGGACGGCCGATCTGTGGGACGGCCGGTACTGCGGGTGGCGGGTACTGCCCGGCGGGAGGCCCCGCGCGGTGTCGGGCCCGGTGCGGGCCGGTCCCGGCCTACCGCCGGGTCAGGCATGCGCTCCTGGCCCGCAGGGAAGCCGGGCCCGCCGGGTGTCAGGCCGCGAGGACGGCTGCGCGGCCGGCCGCGGGGTCGAGCTGCTCGACCCGTCCGGTGCCGATGTCGTAGACCCAGCCGTGCAGGTCGACCGTGTGCTGCGCCAGGGCCCGGGCCACCGAGGGGTGTGTGGCCAGGTTGGCCAGCTGCGCGAGCACGTTGTCCCGGACCAGGGCGGCCACCCGGTCGGTACCCACAGCGTCGTCGTCGGTGGCGGTGGTGCGGGCCAGGGCCGCCTCGGCGTGGCGCAGCCAGGCGGCGACCGCGGGTGCCCCGGTCAGGTCGTGGCCTTCGGCGAGGGCGGTCATGGCGCCGCAGGCGGAGTGCCCGCAGACGATGACGTCGCGTACGCCCAGGACGGCCACGGCGTACTCGATGCTCGCCGCGACCCCGTCGGCGCCCGGCGCGTGGGCCGGTACGAGGTTGCCTGCGGTTCGGATGACGAACAGCTCGCCCGGCTCGCGCTGGGTTATCAGTTCCGGCAGGACGCGGGCGTCGGAGCAGCTGATGAACAGCGTGCCCGGGCGGTGAGTGGTGGCGAGGTGCTCGAAGAGCGGCGCCTTTGCGGGGAACACGTCCCGCTGAAAGCGCGCGAGCCCTTCCGTGAGGTCTTGCATGGTCACTCCCTTCGGTGGGTGTCCGCCCCGTGGGGCTGACGAGATCCACCATGCATGAACTGCATCTATAGTGTCCAAGAGCTATTGTCCATGGTTTCTATCGATCCCATCTATAATCGGGCTCATGGCTCTGGAACTGCGTCACCTGCGCTATCTCCTCGCGGTGGCCGAACACGGCAACTTCACCCGCGCCGCCGAGGACCTGCGGATCTCCCAGCCGACCCTGTCCCAGCAGATCAAGCAGCTGGAACGCACCGTCGGCGTGCAACTGCTGGACCGCTCCGGACGGGCCGTGCGCCCGACCGACGCCGGCCTCGCCTACCTGCACTACGCCCGGCGCGCCCTCCAGGACCTCGCCGCCGCCGAACGCGCCGTCCACGACGTGCAGGACCTCTCCCGGGGCAGTGTGCGGCTGGCGATGACACCCACGTTCACCGCCTATCTGATCGGCCCCCTCGCCGAACTCCTCCACGCCCGCCATCCCGGAATCTCCCTGGACGTAAGGGAGATGACGCAGGATCAGCTGGAGGCTGGGCTGCTGGCCGACGAACTCGACCTCGGCATCGCCTTCCACCGGCCCCATCCGCCGGGAATCACCGGCACCGACCTGTACGCCGAGACCCTCAGTCTCGTCGTCGGCACCTGCCACCCCTGTGCCGACCGCACCGAGCCGCTACCGGTACGAGAACTCGACCGGCACCCCCTGGCCCTGCTCAGCGGCGACTTCGCCACCCGGGTCCACATCGACGCCTACCTCGCCCGGCACGGCGCGACGCCACGGACGATGGTGGAGGCCAACTCGATCAGCGCCCTCACCGAGATCGTCCAGCACACCCCCCTCGCCACCGTGCTGCCCGACGCCATCGCGCACCACCACCCGCAGCTGCGCCCCGTCCCGCTGGAGCCCGCCCTGCCGGCGCGCACGGTCACCCTGCTCCACCGGGAGACGGCCTACCGGAGTGCTGCCGTCCGCGCCTTCACCGAGCTGGCCTGCCGCTGGGCCGAGGGGCGGGACCCCCGCTGAACCCGCTGTGGCCGACAGGGCGGTGGGGCGGACGGGCGGTGGGGCGGCGGCCGTCACTGACTGCGCAGTCGCTCCAGGTCGCGCCGGTCGCGCTTGGTGGGCCGCCCGGTGCCCCGGTCGCGCAGGCCGACCGAGGCGGCCTCCTCGCGGGCGGGCGGGGGCGGGCTGTTGTCCACGAAGCACTCGGCGGCGACTCCCGCGCCGACCCGCTTGGCGATCACCCGTGAGACGACCACGATCCGCTCCCGGCCCTCGTGCTGGAGCCGCACCTCGTCCCCGGGCCGGACCAACTGTGCCGGTTTGACGCGCGTGCCGTTGACGCGGACGTGCCCCGCCCGGCAGGCGGTCGCTGCCAGTGAGCGGGTCTTGGTCAGCCGGACCGACCAGATCCAGCTGTCGACGCGTACGGTTCCCTCGTCCGATGTCATACCTCCGACCCTATGCCCCGGCGGGCCCTGCGCTCCGGTGGGCCCTGCGCCCCGGTTCGCACGGACATGCGGGAGGGCCCCGACGGCCACGGCGGCGGAAGCGGTGCGGGCGAGTCCCCGGAGGTGCCGGGCCGGCGGCCGTTACCTTTCCTTCGTGACGAACCATCAGCCGGATGCCGATCCGGACGCGACCATCGCCCGCACCGCCGTCCACGAGTACCTCACCGCGCGCTCGGAGCACTGGCGGCAGCTCGCCATCGCCACCCGCGACCCCGACCGGCAGGCGACCTATCACGCCGCCGAGAACCGGCTGACCCGCTGGCGCGAGCAGGGGGTGCTGGACAGTTGGGTGGCCAACGACGTTCTCGAGGCCGCCAAGCAGAACGCGGCCCGCGAGCACCGCGAGGCGCTGGCCACGCCGGTCGGCAGCGCCGTGAGCGAGGCCGCGCTCCAGCGGGTGCAGGCGATCCGGCGATGGTGCCGCGCGCAGGGCTATGTCCTGGGTGACGACGTGACCGAAGGGGAGTGAGGGCGCCGCGCGGCACCGGCCCGTCGTCCACCCGCGTGAGGGCCGGGGGATCGGGGGAGGGTGACCGCCGGGTCGATCCGCTCCGGCGGACCCGTGCGTGGTCCGACCGCCGGGTCGATCTGCTCCGGCGGACCCGTGCGTGGTCCGACCGGTGGCTCGGCGGCCAGGCACCGGAGCGGGCGCGGTAGCGGGAGCACCCGGAGCGCCGAGGAGCGGGCAGCCCCCGGGCGTCGCCGCGCGCGGTCGGCCGGCTGCCGGGGCGGGGGAGCCGGAGCAGCGGCGGCCGGTGTCCGATCAGCCGTCGATCTCCCAGACGCCGGTGAAGACCTCGTCCAGTTCCTCCTGTCGGGCGGGCAGTCCGGGGAGCGGCTGCGGCGGCCCGGCGCGGAAGGAGTCGAGGACGAGGGCGAGGTAGCGGCGCCAGGCTTCGGGGTGGACCGAGGCGAAGGCGGGGACGGCGCGGCAGATCGGTCCCATCACGACCAGCAGGTCGATCGGGGTGACGTCGGTGCGCAGGGTGCCCTGCTGCTGGGCCCGGGTGACCAGGGCGGAGACGGTCCGGGTGTTGCGCTCGATGGTGTCGGCGAGCGCCTTGACGTCCGGGTTGCTCATGGTGACCAGGTCGTTGATGCCCCGGTCGGCGGCGACCAGGGCGAAGACCCGCTCGAAGTAGCGGGTCAGCGCGGTCCAGGCGTCCTCGATCCGCAGCACCTCCTCGGCGGCGTCCGCGAGCCCGGCCAGCGCCTCGGCGAACACCTCCTCGATCAGTGAGTCCCTGGTCGGGAAGCGCCGGTAGAGGGTCGCGTTGCCGACGCCGGCCCGGCGCGCGATCAGGTCCAGCGGTGCGCCGAGGCCCTGTTCGGCGAACACCTCGCGGGCGGCGGCCAGCAGCAGCTCCCGGTTGCGTTGCGCATCCCGCCGCAGGCCCGTGGACGCGGCGCCGGGCCCGGTTCCCGTGGCGGTCGACGCGGTGCCCGGCCGTCCTGCGGTCCCCTTCCGCCCTCCCCCCGTGGTGCCGGGGTGAGGTGCCTGTCCGTCGGTGCGCTCTGCCATGGCACGACCCTAACAGCATGCGGGGACTGCTCCCCGGTTACGGTAGAGTCCGCTTCGGAACCGGGGAGAAGTCCCCGTTTTGATCCTGCTGTGTTCCCTAGATCGACAGGGGTGTGTGATGCCTTCAACCCGGACGGCCTCGCGCGGCGTCAGGGCCGCCGACTGGGCGGACGGCCGACTGGGGGTCTACTCCCTCGCCCGCGCCAACCTGCGCAAGATCTTCCCGGACCACTGGTCCTTCATGCTGGGTGAGATCTGCCTCTACAGCTTCGTCATCATCATCCTCACGGGTGTGTACCTGACGCTGTTCTTCAAGCCGAGCATGGCCGAGGTGGTCTACCACGGCCCGTACGCGCCGCTCGACGGCATCCGGATGTCGGAGGCGTACGCCTCGACCATGAACATCAGCTTCGAGGTGCGCGGCGGGCTGCTGATCCGTCAGATCCACCACTGGGCCGCGCTGGTGTTCGTGGCCGCGATGTTCGTGCACATGATGCGGGTCTTCTTCACCGGGGCGTTCCGCAAGCCGCGCGAGATCAACTGGGTCTTCGGCTTCCTGCTGCTCTTCCTCGGCATGCTGGACGGCTTCTTCGGCTACTCGCTCCCCGACGACCTGCTGTCCGGTACGGGGATCCGCTTCATCGAGGGAACCATCCTGGCGCTGCCGCTGGTGGGCACCTACGTGCAGATGTTCCTGTTCGGTGGCGAGTTCCCGGGCACCGACATCGTGCCGCGCTTCTTCACCCTGCACGTGCTGCTCATCCCGGGCGTCATGCTGGGCCTGCTGGTGGCGCACCTGATCCTGGTCTTCCACCACAAGCACACCCAGTGGGCGGGCCCGGGCAGGACCGAGAAGAACGTCGTCGGCATGCCGCTGATGCCGGTCTACACGGCCAAGGCCGGCGGGTTCTTCTTCCTGGTCTTCGGCATCATCGCGGTCATCTCCGCGATCGCCACGATCAACCCGATCTGGGCGTACGGCCCCTACCGTCCCGACCAGGTGTCCACCGACGCCCAGCCGGACTGGTACATGGGCTTCGCCGAAGGACTGATCCGCGTCATGCCGGGCTGGGAGGTCCGGGCCCTGGGCCACACCCTCAACCTGGGCATCCTCGTCCCCTTCCTGCTCTTCCCGCTGGTACTCGGCGCGATCGCGGTCCACCCCTTCATCGAGGCGTGGATCACCCGCGACACCGGCGAGCGGCACCTGCTGGACCGGCCGCGCAACGCACCCGTCCGGACCGCGCTCGGCGCCGCCTGGATCAGCCTCTACCTGGTCCTGCTGGCGGGCGGCGGCAACGACCTGTTCGCCACCCACCTGCACCTCTCGCTCAACGCGATCACCTACGCGGTGCGGATCGGCGCCTTCGCGGTGCCGGTCGCCGTCTTCGTGATCACCAAGCGGTGGTGCCTCGGCCTCCAGCGCCGCGACCGGGACAAGGTGCTGCACGGCCGCGAGAGCGGAATCATCAAGCGCCTGCCGCACGGTGAGTTCGTCGAGGTCCACCAGCCGCTGACGCCGGAGCAGTTGCACCGGCTGACCGCGCACCGGCAGCACCGGCCGCTCGAACTGCCGTCCCGGACCGACGGGAACGGCGTCGCGCGGAAGGCCGGACCGCTCACCCGGACCCGGGCCCGGCTCTCCGCGGCGTACTTCGGGCCCGGCGGCCAGACGGCCAAACCGACCCCGGCCGAGTACCGCGAGCTCGCCGGCGGACAGCACTCGAACACCCACTGATCCCGGACGCCCCCCGGACCACCTCGGATGATCTCGGAGCTGTGACATGACGACGACAGTGCTCCACGGGGAACCGGCCGTTCGGCGCCGGACCGCGCAACTGGCGGCCCAGCGGCACCTGTTGCTCACCGGCGCGGACGGCACGCCGCTGACCGCCCCGACCTGGGTGGTTGCGGACGGCACGGCGCTCGGGCTCTGGCTGCCGGCCGACAGCCCGGCCGTCCGGCAGGTGTCGCGCCGCCTGCGGGTGTTCGTCCTCCCGTGCGACGGCCACGGCAGCCCGACCGGCGCCCGGACGCCTGCCCGCGCCGTCCTCTGCGACCCGGACACCACGGCACGCTACCGGACCTCGCTGATCAACAAGTACGGCCTCACCGCCCTGCTCCGGCTGGCCCGCAGCCGCCTGCGGAGCGGCCTGGACGGCACCGTCGGCATCCGGCTCACCCTGGTCGGCCGGGAGAGCCTGCCGGGCGCCGGACCCTGGCGGCCGTCGGGCTGGTACAGCCTCAACTAGGGTGCGGCCCGGGCCGATCCCGGTGGTGCGGGAACCGTGCGAGCAGTCCCGCCGCGCTGCGGCGGGGCCGCTCGTGCGGCTCCCGGCCGGCACCGCCCGGATTCACCATTTGGTGGTAAGCACCCGGCGTTCTGCGCGCCGCGGGCATGGCCGACCGTAGGCTCTGATAGTCAGTCAGTCGCCGCGCCCACGGTTATCTCCGGTGCGGCCCACGCCTCTTCGCGCATCGGCGCGGGTGGATGTCCTGACAGAAACGAGGTCTTCGTGTCACTGGCAGCCCCGTCCTGTGCCGTCGTGCGCTCCACCGCCTTCCCGGCCGAGGTGTCGAGCCACCGATGGCAGGGGTACCACTGCGAGTCGCGGCTGGTGCGGACGAGCGCGCCGCGCATCGCACCGGTGCTGCTGATCGGCGGCGCGTTCCAGACCAAGGAGACCTGGGGCCGGTTCGAGCGCGAGTTCCTCGAACACGCGGACGTGCTCACGGTGGATCCACCCGGCTGGGGAGCGGGTGGAGTCCTGCCCGACCGGTACGGCGCCGACTTCCTCGCCGACGCCCTGGGCCACATGCTGGACGAGACCGGGCTGCCGCCCGCCAACATCGTCAGCGGCTCGTACGGCACGGCCATCGCCTACCGGCTGGCGCAGCGCCACCCGGAGCGGGTCCGGCGGATAGTGCTGATCGGCACCATGACGTCCATCCCCGAGCACGCCCGGATCTCGATGCGCCGGACCATGGACTTCCTGGCCGCACGGCAGATGCAGGAGTTCGCCGAGGCGTCCGTCGAGGTGCTGATGAACACCGACGGCGTCGCGTCCGTCACCGCCGGGGCCCGGGTCCGCCGGTTCCTGCTGCGCCGACTGCTCAACCTGGCGGCGGACGAGGTCGAGCAGACCTTCGCCAACACCCACCGCCTGCTCAAGCACGAGATGGTCGACCCGACCCGGGCCCCGGCCGTGCCGGTCCTGGTCACCACCGGTGAGCACGACACCTTCACCACGCCGGACCTGTGCCGGGCGCTGGCCGCCACCTGCACGGACAGCTGGTTCGCGGAGGTGGCCGACGCCGACCACATGCTGCACCTGGAGCGGACCGCCGAGGTCGCCGACCTGGCCACCCGGTTCCTGGCGGGGGAGTCCCTGACCGGGCTCGCGTACTGCCGGAGCGTCGAGCGGATCTCCCGGCCCGGTGGACTCCGCTGAGCGGACCCGGCAGCCCGTAACCGGCACGGTCCCCGGATCGTTGGCAGACGACGGTTCAGCCGGGCCCGTCCGGAGTCCGTCGGTTCCGTCGATCGGCAGCAGGAGGCCCACGGGAATGCGTATCCAGCTCATCACGGTGGGCACGATGGGCTCGGTCGCGCCGTACACCGGCCTCGGGCACCGGCTCGCGGACGAGGGCCACGAGGTGGAGATCGTCACCCATGCGAAGTTCGCCGGGGTGGTGGGCTGTTGCGGTCTGCGGATGCGCCCGCTGGCAGCGGACCCGTTCGAGGCGCTGATCGGGGCGCACAGCCGTCTCCAGGGCGCACAGGGCTCGGGGGGCGCCCCCGGTTCGCTCGGCGCGCTCCGCGCGCTGTGGTCGCTCCGGAGCGCCACCGGGCTGGCCACCCTCGGGCTCGTCGACGGGATCCTCGACGCCGTGGACCCCAGGGCGGACCTGATCCTGCTGTCCACGCTCGCCGCCCCGATCGGCGCCCCGATCGCGGAGTACCACCGGATCCCGAGCATCGGGGTCTTCCTCCAACCCGAGGTTCCCACCAGGGAGTTCGCGCCGTGCGCGACGGCCTGGCGGCCACCCGGGCGGGCCAATCTGCTGCGCGGCCGGGCGGCCAACGCCCTGGTCGACAGCCTCTACGCCGCCGCCCGCCGCCGCCTGCACACCCGGCTCGGACTCACCCACCGCAGCGGCCGCCGCCTGCGCAGCGCGCGCGAGCGGAACCGGTGGCCGATCTGGCACGGGTACAGCCCCTGCGTCGTCCCCCGCCCGGCGGACTGGCGGCCGGGGCTGCACGTGGCCGGCTACTGGTGGCCGCACGAGTGCCCGAACTGGCAACCACCCGCGCTGGTGGCCGACTTCCTCGCGGCCGGACCACCCCCGGTGCTGATCGGCTTCGGCAGCACGATGCCCGGCGACCCGCGACGGCTCGGCGAGATCGCGGCCCGCGCGCTGCGGCAGGCCGGGCTGCGCGGCATCGTCCAGTCCGGCTCGGTCGGGCTCTCCGTGGTCGACGACGACGTGATCACCGTCGGAGCCCTGCCGCACGGCTGGCTGATGCCGCGCACGGCCGCCGTGGTCCACCACGCCGGGGCCGGCACCACGGCCGCCGCCCTGCGCGCGGGCGTGCCCGCCGTGCCCGTACCGGTGATGACCGACCAGCCCTGGTGGGCGGCCCGACTGGTCCAACTGGGCGTCAGCCCGCAGGTCCTGCCCTGTACCGAACTCACCGCCGGGCGGCTGGCCGCGGCCCTGGGCCGGGCGACCGGGGACGCCGGCTTCGCCAGGCGCTCGGACGCTCTCGCCGCCCGGCTGGCGGACGAGGACGGCTCCGGTGCGGTCGCCCGCGCGGTCGCCGAACTCGCCCGCTGAACTCATCGACCCTGCGGCCGCCGTGGCTACCAGGACCGTTGCGGCTGCCGGGGTCGTCACGGCCGTTGCGGCTGCCGGAGCCGTCACGACCTGCCAGGGCGGCGGCACCAGCTCCGGCTGCTACCGGCGTGCGGACAGAACTCCCGAGCCCCCCACCGACAGAGGACACCGCTGTGACACCACACGCGCCCCTGCGTACACCCCTGCCGGGCGCC
Organism: Kitasatospora sp. NPDC056138; assembly: GCF_042264695.1. Taxonomy (NCBI): domain Bacteria; kingdom Bacillati; phylum Actinomycetota; class Actinomycetes; order Kitasatosporales; family Streptomycetaceae; genus Kitasatospora; species Kitasatospora sp. NPDC056138. Next base: position 41,509 of record NZ_JBHJVK010000063.1, read on the forward strand.
CGGACGGTGAGCGGCACCGCCATGCCGCCGCAGGACGCCTGGTTCCACCGGCAGCAGAGCAGCGGCGCGGCCTGCATGACGGTCGCGGTCCTCGCCTGGTTCGACGGCCCGGCGCCGACACCGGCCGCCCTGCGCGACCTGGTGCGTGAACGCCTCCAGCCGTACGAACGCCTGCGCCTCAGAGCCGCTCCGACCACTCCGCCGAGCTGGCCGTGCTGGATCCCCGAGGCCGAGTTCGATCCCGAGCACCACGTCGGCTCGGAACTCCACGCGACCACCCCGGCTGCCTCCGCCGGGGAGCTGATCGCCCGGCCGCTCGACCCGGACCGGCCACCGTGGCAGCTGCACCTGCTGCCCGCGGACCCTGCCGACCGAGCCGGCCCCGTCGGTGCCTCCACCGGCGACGGCTTCGCGCTGCTGCTCCGTGCCCACCACGCCCTGCTGGACGGGAGCTCCCTGATCGCGGTGGTCCGTGCCCTGCTCGACGGGCCGACCGGGCAGCCTCCGTTGTGCCCCGAATTCCGCTCCCGGCGGCGGTCCTTGGCCACACGTGGCCGCGAACTCGCCTGGTCCGTGGCGGATCTGCTGCCCCGGGCCCGCCCGCTGCCGTTCCACGGCCCCGTCGGACCTGGGCGAGCGGTCGCCTTCGGCCGGATCGCGAGGGACGAACTCGACGCCGCCCGGCTTGCGTTGTCGCCGGAGCGGGCCTCCAGCAACGCGGTGTTCCTGGCCGCGACCGCAGGAGCCCTGCGGACCCTCGGGCTCACCGGGCGGGTGCCGCAGCTCCCCGGCGTCTGCGCGATGGTGCCCGTCGACGTACGCACCGCCGCCGAAACGTCCCTGCTGGGAAATCGCTACGCCACCGTACGGGTACCGCTGCCCGCGCTGCGACAGCCGCAGCTGCGGCTCGCCGCCGTGCACGGCCTCACCCGGCGCGAGGTGCTCAAGCAACGAGCCGTCGCCCAGGCCGAGTTGGTTGCCCGGCAGCCGCTTCGGTACACCCCGTTGGGTGCTGCCCTGGGCCGGTACGTCGACTCGCCCCGGTACTTCTCCGTCCTGTGCAGCAGCGGGGCGACGTACGCGAGCCGTCTCACCCTCGGCCCCGCGTCCTTCATCGCCCTCGCCGGACTGCCGCCGCTGGGTCCCGGCCATCCGCTGGCGGTGACCATGTTCCACCACGACGCCACCGCGGTGGTGACCACCGTCGCCGGTCACCGCCACCGGCATCTGGCGGCCCCGCTCACCGAGTTGATCCACGAGGAGATCCGCATCCTCGGCCGCTGACCCCGTCCGTGTCGCAGCAGGCGCGGTGACCGTGGCCGTCGACAGCTGCAGGGCGGGCCGCCGCCGCCCAGGTCGACGTACGGGCTCAGTCCTGGGTGAGCCGGGTGCGCAGGGCTTCGACGTCGGGCACGAACCAGAGTTGGGTGCCCCGGTTGCTCTCGCGGACGAAGTCCCGCAGCGCGGTGCTGGCGTCCACGTGGTGCGAGATGTCCCCGACGATGGCGAGTTTGAGCCGGTAGGTGGCGAACTTCTGGACGATGTCACCCGCGATGCGGGTGCGGAGCCGGAAGAAGCCGTCCGTGAGCCGGTCGACCGGGACCGCGACCCAGTCGGCGCCGAGGCCGAGTCCTTCTCCGATCACATCGGTCGCGGTGCGCTCGTCGCGCAGTGGTGTGCCGTCGGACGAGCAGACGAGGACGGGCGTGGTGCCGAGGTTCTGGAGTGTGTCGGGCATCCGGGTTGCGTTCCTTCCGGAGGGAGCGGGACGGCGGGAGAGCAGGACGGGGAGAGCGGGAGCGTGGCGGAGCAGGACGGCGGCAGTGCGGATGCCGGTCATTCCGGTTGCTCGAGCACGGTGTTGATGACCTTCAACAGGTCGGCCGCGGTGTCCAGGCCGCCCAGGACGATGATCTTGAGGGAGGCCCGTTCCTCGTCGTAGACGGTCTCGACGCGCAAGCGGTCGCCGGTCCCGCCGCCGTGCCGCCCCATGGCGACGGCCATCACCGTGTTGGTCAGGCGGGTCGTCGCCTCGGGACCGATCGCGTCGATCTGCACGATGCCGGACACCTCGGCGTGGCGCGTCCTCCGGGCGGGGGAGGGGGCGGGAGTGCCGGTGAACGCCTCCAGGTCCTCGCGCGCGATCCGGTACTGCTTGCCGACCCGGGTCGCCTTCAGCCGTCCGTCCCGCACGTAAGTCCGAATGGTTCTGACGTGCAGCCCTAGCAGGCTCGCCACCTGATCCACCGAGTAGTAGGGCTGCTGCACCATGCCGTCCATCCCGTCCCGGCCCTCGATCGAGCCGCGTAGCTACCTTATTTGTCCCTAACGTTACACCAGACAGGGACTGATAGATGCGTATGAGGAGTCGCTTCTCACCGCTCTTGCTCAGCTGAGCAAGAAGTCCTACAGTATTGCTCATGCAAGCAAGGATCAGTTCGGACGAGCAAAAAGGTGCCCGGGCGGGCAGGACCTTCACCGAGTCGGCGCGGCGGACGCAGATCGTGCAGGCCGCCATCGAGGTGATCGCGGACGTCGGTTACGCGAAGACCTCGTTCGCGAAGATCGCCAAGCAGGCCGGTCTGAGCAGCACGGGGATGATCTCGTACCACTTCAAGGGCAAGGACGACCTGATGCACGAGGTCGTCGTCGAGGTGATGCGGGTGGCCGAGGCGTACATCGTCGACCGGATGGCGGAGGCCGACGGGTACCGAGGGCGGCTGCGCGCCTACATCGAGTCGAACGTCGCGCTGCTGGCGGCCTTCCCCAAGTACCTGCCCGCCCTCACCGAGGTGGTGACCCACCTCAAGGGGGACGATCCGCACCGGATAGGGTTCGCCGGCACCCTGAAGTCGATCATGGACGTTCAGGAACACCAGATGCGTGCGGCTCAGCAGGCGGGGGAGTTCAGGGACTTCGACGTCCGGGTGATGGTCACGGCGCTCCGCGGCGCCATCGACGGTGTGGTCGTGCGTTCGGTGGTCGACCCGGAGCTCGACATCGCCTCCTGCGGAAGCGAGTTGGCGGACATCTTCGACCTCGCCACCCGCAGCGCGCCGTAGCAGCAACGGCCGGCCGGCCGTCCTCGGCACGCACCGGCAGGAACGGCAGAGCCGGTAGGAACGGCAGAACCGGCAAGGCCGGCAGGACCTGTAGGAACACCGGAAGCAGCACGTGCGGCAGCCAGTACGCACACCACAGGGGGAGTACACCGTGAACCGGTTCGCCAAGAAGGCCCAGACCACCGACATCACAGCAGCGGCCGCCACGGACGCACAGGGGGAGACCATGGAGAAGACCGCAGCACAGGCTGCCGCACCGACGCCCGAGCAGAAGCGGAAGGCGGCCGCCGGCCGCCGGCGGCTGATCCGGTCGCTGGTCCTCGAACTGGCGCTCCCGCTGGGCGGTTACTACCTGCTGCACGGCCTGGGCATGAGCCAGTGGGCGGCCCTGACGATCAGCAGCCTGCTGGTGGTGCCCTGGCTCGTCGTCGGAATGGTCAGGCTCCGCCGGGTCGAGGCGATGCCGGTCTTCACGCTGATCCTGCTGTTCGTCGGCGCCCTGATGTCGATGGTCACCGGAGACCCCAGGACCCTGCTGATCAGGGACAGCTGGCTGATCGGTGTGCTGGGCCTGTGGGTGCTGGGCACGCTGGCGACCGAGAAGCCGTTCATGCTCACCGCCGCCCGCTCGATCGTTGCCGCGAAGATCGGCGAGGACGGCGCCCGCGAGTGGACGGGCCGGTGGAGCCACGAGCCCGAGTTCCGGCGGCACATCCGGCTGCTCACCGTCGTCTGGGGAGCGGGCTTCACGCTGGACGCCGGAGTCCGGGTGGCGCTCGCCTGCACGCTTCCGGTCGACGCGGTTCCGCTGGTCAGCTCGCTGCAGTGGCTCGTCGTGCTCGGCGTGCTCCTCGCCTTCCACTACCAGTACGTCACCCGGCACGGCCTGAAGGTCTGACGGACGTCCGCACGTCTGAGGGACCATCAGGGACACGGGCGAGGAGATGGACATGGACACGGACGTTCTCGTGATCGGAGCCGGCCCCACCGGGCTGCTGCTGGCCAACGAACTGCAACTGGCGGGCGTCGACGCCCTGGTGCTGGAGCGGCTGCCGCAACGGACCGGCCAGTCCAAGGCGTTGAACCTCCAGCCCCGCACCGCCGAGATCCTCCAGCTGCGCGGCTGGCTGGAACCGGTGATGGACCGGGCGGTGGCGACCATCCCCGGCGGGCACTTCGCCGGACTGCCGCTGGACTACGGGGTGTTCGACACCCCCTTCCCGTACCAGGTCGGCATCCCGCAGGCCAGGGTGGAGGAGTCGCTGGAGCGGCGGCTGGCGGAGTGCGGCACGCCGGTCCGGTACGGTCACGAGCTGCTGGACATCCGGCAAGCCGGCGACGGCGTGACGGCGGAGGTGGCCGGCCCGGACGGCCGGCGGCAGCTGCGGGCGCGGTACCTGGTCGGGGCGGACGGTGGACACAGCACGGTCCGCCACCTGCTGGGGGCCGCCTTCCCCGGCCGGGACGGCCGGATCTCCGCGGTGGTCGCGGACGTGCTGCTCGACGGCGGGGACGCGGCGTCCCCCGAATGGCGGCTGCCGGACTTCGAGCCCGACGAGAACGGTGTCTCGTTCCTGCTCCCGCTCGGTGACGGCGTGTACCGCCTGCTCTTCGCCGGCCCGGCGCAGCAGGGGGTCGAACGGTCCGCCCCGGTCGGCGAGGACGAGGTGCGTGCCGCCCTGCGGCTGCACCACGGTGACACCGTACGGCTGCGCGAGGTGCGGTGGGCGTCCCGGTTCACCGACGCCTCCCGGCAGGTCGAGCAGTACCGGGCCGGCCGGGTGCTGCTGGCCGGGGACGCCGCCCACATCCACCTCCCGGCGGGCGGCCAGGGGCTGAACCTCGGCATGCAGGACGCCTTCAACCTCGGCTGGAAGCTCGCCGCCGAGCTGCACGGCCGGGCGCCGGAGGGGCTGTTGGACAGCTACCACGACGAACGCCACCCGGTGGGCGCCAGGGTGCTGGAGAACACCAGGGCCCAGGGCGTGCTCGGCGTGCCCGATCCGGACGTCCTGGCCCTGCGCGCGATCGTGGCCGAACTGCTCGCGGCGCCGGAGGGCAACCGGCGGATCGCCGGGATGATCTCCGGCCTGGACATCCGGTACCCGATGCCGGGGTCGCCCGCGCACCCGCTGCTGGGCGCGCGGCTGCCCGGTGTCGAACTCCACTCCGGACGCGGCCTGTTGCTGAACCCCGCCGGCCGTACCTCCGTCGCCGCCGCGGCTGCGCCCTGGGCGGACCGCGTGGACTGCGCGGTCCGGGCGGTCCGGGCGAAGGCCCCCGCCGGGGGCGACCTGAGCATCCTGGTCCGCCCGGACGGCTACGTCTGCTGGGTCGCCGAGAGCGGGGACGAACGGCCGGACGCCGCGCTCCGCACCTGGTTCGGAGCCCCGGCTCAGGTGTAGGGCCGCTCCGGCAGAGGCCGCTGACGTGGGCAATCACCGGTCTGCCAACCGCTCGTGGTGACAGGTGTCATGCGGATCAGGGCACACGGGTCACTGACGGTGAGTCGGGTCGGCAGGGGAAGCTGGACAGGCGGTGACGAGCGGTGCGGGCCGAGGCAGGACCGGCCGGGCCATGGGTCGGCAGGCCGGGATCAGGGCAGCACGCCATCCGCCCGACCCGTCGGCGGCGGCCCTTCCGGCCGCCTGCCCAGGACGGGCAGGGCCGGGCCGGCCGGCCCGCGAGTGACGACGAACGATGTGCGACAGGAACAGGGGACCGATCACCATGCGCGGCAAGGGCATCAACTACGACACCGGCTTCAGCCCGGTCGACGGCACCTCGCGGCCGGAGTTCTCCGCCGAGGTGGTCCGGGCGGAGATGCGGGTCATCGCGGAGGAGCTGCACTGCACGGCCGTCCGGATCTCCGGCGGCGACCCGGAGCGGTTGAGCGCGGCCGCCGAGTGCGCGGCCGAGCAGGGTCTGGAGGTCTGGTTCGCGCCCTTCCCCTGCAATATGACGATGGATCAGCTGCTGTCGTGGTTCGAGGACTGCGCCCGGCGCGCGGAGGCGGTCCGGCGCGGGGGTGCCGAGGTGGTCCTGGTCCTCGGGTGCGAACTCTCCCTGTTCGCCACGGGATTCATCCCCGGCGACACCTTCCCGGACCGGGTGGCCAACATCGCCGTCCGTGACCCCGAGCTCTTCGCGGAGTACGGCGACATCTCCGGACGGCTCAGCGCCTTCCTCGCCGCGGCGGCCGCCGCCGTCCGCCCCCACTTCGGCGGCCGGCTGAGCTACGCGGCAGGGTCGTGGGAGAACATCGACTGGACCCCGTTCGACGTCGTCGGCGTCGACGCCTACCGCAACGCGCGCCACGCCGCCCACTACCGGGAGGAGCTGCGCGCGCACTTCGCCCACGGCAAGCCGGTGGTGGCCACCGAGTTCGGCTGCTGTCCGTACCAGGGTGCCGCGGAGCGCGGCGGAATGGGCTGGACCGTCGTCGACAACGACGCACAGCCGCGCCGGGTGGTCGGCGAGGTCGTCCGCGACGAGCAGGAACAGGTGCGCTGCTTCCGGGAGTCGCTGGCGGTCTTCGAGGAGGAGGGGCTGGACGGCGCGTTCTGGTTCACCTTCGCCAACTACCACGCCCCGCACAGCGCGGACCCGCAGTACGACCTCGACCTCGGTTCGTACGGAGTGGTCACGATGCTCGACGAGGGGGGCCGCCCGGGGCTGGGCTGGCAGCCCAAGGCGGTGTTCGGTGCCATGGCCGAGGCCTACCGCGCCCGGTAGCGCCACCGCCACCGCCGACGCGACGCGATGCGACGCGGTGGAGCGTGGCGGCGGGCGGTGGAGGACCGCAGGCCCTGCCGCATCGCCCAGGGGCGGACACGGTGTCACCA
>NZ_JBHJVK010000064.1:0-48388 GCF_042264695.1 Kitasatospora sp. NPDC056138
CACCACGGCGGTGGTCACCGGCACCCCGGCCGGCAGGCCCTCCAGCGTCGCGACCAGTGCGGGACCGTGCGACTCCCCCGCCGTCAGCCAGCGCAGACTGCCCACGGTCATCGGCCCTCGCCGTCGAGGGGCAGGCCGGCCTTGCCGCCGTGCAGCCACTCGACCTTCTGGTACAGCTCCTCGGGGGTGAAGGCGGAGAGCATGGCGTTGCGCTCCTTCGCCGCCTCGCCGATCGGGTGGTAGAGCTGCCTGCCCATCTCGCGGGCGGTCAGCTGGGTGGCGCCGGTGCGCTCGCTGCGCTCGCCGTTGAACTTCTCGAAGCGCTGCCCGAAGTCGGCGGGCTCGGTGCCGATCAGGTCGCCGAGCCAGACCGCGTCCTCCAGGGCCTGGCAGGCGCCCTGGGCGGCGTACTGGAGCATCGGGTGCGCGGCGTCGCCGATCAGGACCACCCGGCCGTCGGTCCACTTCTCGACCGGGTCGCGGTCGCAGAGCACCCAGGACTTCCAGTCCTCGCCCAACTCCAGGAGCTGGCGCGGGATCTCACCGAGGTCGGGGAACTCGTTCAGCACGAAGTCCTTCTCCACGGACTTGCCGATCACGGCCTCGGTCGCGGCGTCGTCCCGGGTGGCGGCCAGGTTGAAGTACTTGCCGCTGCCGATCGGGTAGTGGACGAAGTGCCACTTCGGCCCGGCCCACAGGGTGACGGTGTTCCAGCGCAGTTCCTCGGGCACCTTCTCCATCGGGATCACCGAACGGTAGATGGTGTGGCCCGAGACCTTCGGGTAGCCGTCGCCGATCATCTGCTTGCGGACGTAGGAGTTGATGCCGTCCGCGCCGACCAGGGCGTCGCCGTGGACCTCCTCGCCCGAGGCGAGGTGGGCGGTGACCCCGGCGGCGTCCTGCGTGTAGTGGGTCAGCCTGGCGTCGGTGCGCAGCTCGATGGTGTCCAGGGCGCGGCAGGCGTCCAGCAGCGGCTCGTAGATGTCGATCCGGTGGACCACCGCGTACGGGTTGCCGAAGCGGGTGCGGTAGTCGCCGGTGAGCGGCATGGAGGCGACCTGCTCGCTGGTCGTGCCGTCCATGAAGCGCAACTCGTCGATGAAGACGGCGCGTTCGCGGACCTGGTCGCCGACCCCGAGCCGGTCGAGGGCGTAGAAGGCGTTCGGGCCCAGCTGGATGCCCGCGCCGATCTCGGTGAAGGTGTCGCGGGACTCCAGCACCACCACCCGGTGGCCCTGGCGGGAGATGCTGAGCGCGGTCGCCAGCCCGCCGATGCCGCCGCCGGCAATGACTATCTTCGCCATCCTGGCTCGTGTTCCTCTCGTGTGTCGTCCGGCCGGTGGCCGGCGAATCGTGGGCTTGGGGGTCGGCCGTGCGGGCTCCGGCAACGCGCCGCCGGGGACGGGGCGGGCCCGCCGGGAGCGCGGGAGCTGCGCCGGCCGGCACCGGCGGATCGCGCTAGCGGGCCTGCTCCCCGAACAGGCGCCGGAGTTCGCGGTGGAAGTCGGGGAAGGTCTTGGCCACGCAGTGGGGGTCGTCGAGGACGATGCCCGGGGAGCGGAGGCCGAGGACCGAGAAGGCCATCGCGATGCGGTGGTCGCGGTGGCAGGCGATGGTGGCCGGTCCCGGGGTGCCCGGGTGGACGGTGATCCGGTCCGGGCCCTCCTCGACCCGGATGCCGAGGGCGCGCAGGTTCCGGGCGACCGCGGCGATCCGGTCGGACTCCTTGAGGCGGGCGTGGGCGATGCCGTGGATGGTGATCGGCGCATCGGCGAGCGGGGCGATGGCGGCCATGGTCATGAAGGTGTCGGAGATGTCCCCCATGTCGACCTCGAAGCCGCCGCGCAGCTGCCCGCCGCCGGTGACGGTGGTGGCGTCCTCGCCGATCTCCACCCGGGCGCCCGCCTTGGCCAGGACGTCGACGAAGTGCAGGTCGCCCTGGAGGCTGTCGCGGCCCAGGTGGGGTACGGTCACCCGTTCCCCGGTGACCGCCGCGGCGGCGAAGACGTACGAGGCGGTGGAGGCGTCCGGCTCGATCCGCAAGCTGGTCGCGGTGTAGCCGCCGGTCTCGACCCGCAGGACCAGCTCGCCGTCCGGGTTCTGGGTGGCCGTCACCCGCCCGCCGAAGCGGCGCATCAGGGCGATGGTCATCTCGATGTACGGGCGGGAGACGAGGCCGGAGACGGTGACGGTCAGCGGCTCGCGCATCAGCGGGGCGGAGAGCAGCAGGCCGGTCAGGTACTGGCTGCTGGTGGAGGAGTCCAGGTGGAGTTCGCCGCCGCGCAGTCCTCGGGCGGTGATCCGCAGGGGCAGGCCGCCGCCGGCTCCCGCCTCGACCTCGGCGCCGAGTTCGGCCAGGGCCCGGGTGAGCGGGCCGAGCGGGCGGGCGGTCAGCTGGGCGGAGCCCTCGAAGAGGAACTCGCCGTCGCCGGTGGCCGCGAGGACCGGCAGGAAGCGGGCAGCGGTGCCCGCGTCGTTGCACCAGATCCGGGCCGGGCCCGCCGGTCCGTGGCCGCAGCCCTGGACCTCCCAGTGGGCGGCGTCCACGGTGACGTCCAGACCGATGTCGGTGAGCGCGGTGCGGAAGGCGACGGTGTCGTCGCTCTCCAGCGGGTCGAGCAGCCGGGTGCGGCCGGTGGCCGCTGCGGCGAGCAGCAGTACCCGGTTGGTGATGCTCTTCGACCCGGGGATCCTGGCGGTCTTACCTGTCACGGTTTGGCTCCGGTCATCGCTCTGCGGTCCTCGGTCTGGCTGCGGTCTGCGCGGGTCCGGCCACGGCGGCCGGCCGGCGGCTCTCAGCGGCGCTTGTCGAGCTGGACGGCGATCTCGTCCAGCAGCTCGGCCCAGGAGGCGTCGAACCTCTCCAGGCCGTCCTGCTCCAGGGTTTCGAGCAGCTCCGGGTAGGAGATCTCGAACCAGTTCAGGTAGTCCCTCACCCGCTGGGCGTCGGCGTAGTACCGCTCCATCCGGTGGCGGCACGGCACCCTGCCGTGGTCGGCGACCGCGTCCAGGGTGGCCTCGGGCATGGTGTTCACGGTGTCCGGGGCGATCAGCTCGTCCACGTACCTGGTGTCGGAGTAGCCGGGGTCCTTGACGCCGGTGGAGGCCCAGAGCAGGCGCTGCGGGCGGGCGCCGTGGGCCGCCAGGCGGTCCCAGCGACCGGTGCCGAAGACCTGCCCGTGGTGCCGGTGGGCGAGGCGGGCTCCGGCGATCGCGGCCTGGCCGCGCAGTGCCCTGGTCTCCGGGGTGCCGAAGGCGTCCAGGCGCTGGTCGACGGCGGTGTCGACGCGGCTGATGAAGAAGGAGGCCACCGAGGCGATCCGGCTCAGGTCCCGGCCGGCCCGGTGGGCCTGCTCGACACCGGCCAGGAAGGCCTCGGCCACCTGCTCGTACCGCTCCGGCGAGAAGATCAGCGTCGCATTGACGCCGATGCCCTCGGCCAGGCAGCGGGTGATCGCGGGCAGTCCCTCGACCGTGGCCGGGATCTTGATCAGCAGGTTGGGCCGGTCGATCGCCCACCACAGCGCCCTGGCCTCGGCCACGGTGGCGTCGGGGTTGCGGGCGAACCTGGGGTCGACCTCGACGGACACCTGCCCGTCCCGGCCGCCGGTCTCCCGGTGGACCGGGCGCAGCAGGTCGCAGGCCCAGCGGATGTCGTAGGTGGTCAGTTCGCGGACGGCCTCCTCGGCGGTGGCCCCGCGGACGGCCAGGTCCTGCAGCTGCTCGGCGTAGGCCTCGGCGTCGGACGCCAGGGCCTGGGCGAAGACGGTCGGGTTGGAGGTGACCCCGACCACGTGGCGCTCGCGGATCAGCCGCGCGAGCCCTCCGCCGGCCAGCCGTTCCCGGCTGATGTCGTCGAGCCAGACCGACACGCCTTCGCGGGACAGTCTGCGCAGGATGTCACTCATCAGAAGGTGACCGCGACGTCGAGCACCATGTCGTGCCCGACCACGAAGGCGGCGTCGTCGCTGGCCAGCCAGAGGATGGTGGAGGCGACCTCGTCCGTCTTGGCGATCCGGTCGGTCGGCAGGTCGGCGCCGGCCCAGGTGGTGGGCCCGGCCGCGACGGCCTGCTCGGCGAGGCTGCGCTCCAGCTCGGGGTCGACCGAGCCGGGGCTGATCGCGTTGATCCGGATGCCGTCGGCGATGTACTCCTGGGCGGCGGCGCTGGTCAGGGTGGAGAGCGCCGCGGTGGAGGCGGCGAAGGCGCCGAAGCCGGTGTTGCGGGCGTGCAGGCCGACGTTGGCCGCGGTGTTGATGATGACGCCGCCGCCGTTGTCCTTCATGTAGGCGATCTCGTGCTTCATCAGCTGCCAGACGGCCGTCAGGTTGGCGGAGAGCAGGTCGCCCCAGGCGGCCTCGCAGACCTCGGCGAGCGGGCTCGGGTTGCCCTTGGCACCGGTGTTGTTGAAGGCGATGTCCAGGCCGCCGTGGCGTTCGACGGTGGTGCGGATCACCTTCATGACGTCCATGCTGTGGGTGACGTCGGCGGGGATGGCGTCGACGACGCCGCCCTCCTTCTCGATCAGCTCGACGGTCTCCATCAGCTCGTATGGTTCTCGCCCGGCCACCATCACCGTGGCACCCTCACGGGCGAAGGCCAGCGCGGTGGCCCGGCCGATGCCGGTGCCGCCTCCGGTGACCAGGGCGACCTTGCCGGCGAATCGTGCGGTCATCAGGTTCCTCCTGTGATGGGGGCTGGTGCTGTGCGCGCTCCGCGGGGCGCGGGTCAGGAGCGCCCGAAGACGAGCGCGGGCGGTGTCACGCCGCTGCGGGCAGAGGGGTGAGTTCACCCGCGGTGGCCCGGATCTCATCGACCACTGCCCGCAGTGCGTCGGTGAAATAGGCATCGGTGGCCTCGAGGAACCGGCTCTCCCGGATCACCTTCTCGATGCCCTCCGGGGCGAGGTGCACGGAAATGGTCAGCGTCGGGCCGCCGTTGTCGTCCCGGCCCACCTGGTTGACGATGGATTCGACGTCCGGGTCGCCCGGCTGGTGGTAGACGATCGACCGGCCCGGTTCGATCTCGACCCGCTGGAACACCCAGCTGCCGTCCCGGACGATCTCCCGGGTGAAACCACCGGGAAAGCGGTCCAGAATCGTGCACTCGGTGATCGCGGGGACGTACGGGACCGGATTCTCGGCTTTGCGGAGGAGCTGTTCCCAGAGCTGGACCGCGGTTATCCGCGCCGCGTCCCGGGTGCTTCCGGTATTCACCGGAACGTCCCAGGAGATCACCATCGCCGACATCGAACTCCCCCTGCCGAACCCGCCGGAATCCTTTTCCGGTAAAACTCTGCGGCAGCCGGGGCGAATGCGGCAACATGCCTTGGTCGACTTCGTCAGCTGCTCGCGCGATTCACCGGAAAACCGGTGCGGCCCGAAAACGGCGCAAGGGGACTCCGGCGAACCGGAATCCCCTTGCGCGGAGCGGGTGCGGCGGATCAGGACGCCTGCAGGCCGATCTTCAGCGCCGTGGCGATCTCGACCGCGCGGCGGGCCTGGAACTCGACCGCGCCGAGGTTCTCCTCGCCGGGCGGGTTGGTGTTGTTCGAGACGTGGCTGGCGCCGTAGGGGTTGCCGTTGCTCTCGGCGAACTGGATCGGGTCCGCCCAGCCCGGGGCCACGATGATCGCGCCCCAGTGGTAGAAGGTGTTGTTGAGGGCCAGCAGGGTGCTCTCCTGGCCGCCGTGGACCTGGCTGGTGGAGACGAAGGAGGAGGCCACCTTGTTCACCAGCTTGCCCTGGAACCACAGGCCGCCGGCGGTGTCGATGAACTGCTTGAGCTGAGCGGCCGGCAGGCCGAAGCGGGTCGGGGTGCCGAACAGGATGACGTCCGCCCACTCCAGGTCGGCCAGGGTGGCCTCCTCGACGTCGGCGGTGGCGGCGACGTGCTCGGCCCAGGCCTGGTTGCTCGCGATCGCGCCCTCGGGGGCGAGCTCGCGGACCTTGCGCAGACGGACCTCGGCGCCGGCCTTCCCGGCGGCTTCCGCGGCCGCCGCGGCCAGGGTGTGGGTGTGCCCGGTGGACGAGTAGTAGATGACGGCGACGTTGGTCACGTCCGCACTCCATTTCGGGGTGTAACTGATGGCCGGATGCAGAGAAGTCCTCGCTCGACTGTCGCCCGCCCGGACGGGGACCGGCAAACCTGCCGCGATGACTTCATCACCTTGCTTCCGCCCTGCGGAAGCGGGGAGTCGGTGCCGCGGGCGCCCGTTCAGCTGATCTGCATGTTGCCCATCATCCCCATCGCCCCGTGGTCGAAGAGGTGGCAGTGGTAGGGGTAGACGCCTTCGTAACTGTCGAACGTGATCAGCAGTTTGACGATCTCTCCGGGGAAGAGCCGGACGGTGTCCTTGAGGCCGCCCTCGGACGGGTCGGGGGCCTTCCCGTTGCGCTCCAGCACCCGGAACTGCACCTGGTGCAGGTGGAAGTTGTGCGGCGCGTACTGGTTGGCGTTGCTGACCGTCCAGACCTCGGTGGTACCCCAGGCGATCTTGGTGTCGATCCGGTTGGCGTCGTAGGTCCTGTCGTTGATGTAGGCGGCGGCGTCCGGCCGGCCGTCCTCGTCCATCCGCAGGACGAAGGTCCGGTTCACGGTTGCGACCTGCGGAGCCGCCAACTCGCCGAGCTGGTCCGGGACTTCGCTGGGGTCCGGCGCGGTGCGGGTGACGTCGAAGCGCAGCACCTGGCCGGTCTCCGGCGGCCCCGGCATCCCGGGGTTGGTCAGCACCAGCCGGGTGCCGATCGGGTATCCGGAGAAGTCGATCACCACATCGGCGCGCTCGCCCGGCGAGAGCATCAGGCCCGCGGTGGTGTGCGGCTTCTCCAGCAGGCCGCCGTCCGAACCGATCTGCACGAACGAGGTGTTGTCGGAGAGCGCCAGCGAGAAGATCCGCGAGTTGCTGCCGTTCAGGATCCGGAAGCGGTACTTGCGCGCCGCCACCTGGAAGTAGGGCCACGGCCGGCCGTTCACCAGGATGGTGTTGCGCAGGAGGTGGTCGTCCAGCTCGTAGACCAGCTGCCCGTTGGCGTCGAACCGGCCGTCGCGCAGGATCAGCGGGACGTCGTACTCCCCGCCGGGCAGCGGGAGCGAGCGCTCCAGGTCGTCGCTGAGCAGGTAGAGCGAGGTCAGACCCCGGTAGACGTTCTCGGACTCCATGTGGTGGGCGTGGTCGTGGATCCAGAGCGTCGCGTTGTCCTGGTCGTTCGGGTAGGTGTAGTTCTTCGCGCCGCCGGGAGCGATCAGGTTCATCGGCGAACCGTCGCTGTCCTGCGGGACGTTGCCGCCGTGCAGGTGGACCGAGACCGGGGTGCCGAGGTTGTTGATCTGCTTGACCACCACCCGCCGCTGGAACCTCGCCTTGATGGTCGGCCCGGGAAAGCTGCCGTTGTAGGTGTACACCTCGGTCTTCGTCTCGGGGACGATCGAGGCGTACGCCTTCTGCATCGTCACCGTGTAGTAGTCCGTGGTGGCCGACGTGGAGGTCGGGGCGAGCACCGGCGGAACGGTCAGCGGGACAGCGAACTGCGGGATCACCGCGGGCGGCGCCGTGCCGGTCGCGGTGGGGCCGGGCGCACCGGCGTCCGCGCCACCGCTGGTGTCGGCCGCGGCGTGCGGCAGGTACGGCACCAGCAGACCCGCGCCACCGACCAGCCCGGTGGTCACGCCGGCTTTCAGGGCATTTCTCCGTGACAGCATCGCTCCCCGTTCCTCCTGCGTCAGCCACGACCGGCCGGTACCAGTCGGTCAGGCCGAAACCATGCAGAGATTGTGAAGATTCGATCAACCGTCCATCGCTGATCGTGTCAGATGTGTGAAACGCCATGACAATTCCTTGTTAAACAGAGTTGTCCGGGGCACGGCGAAAGGGGCTGCGGGGCCCTCGCGATCTGACGGAGTAAGGCAGGATATGTGTCGAATCACAGACGGAGATGACTCTGTGTCAACGCGTTCCTTTAGGAGAGCGACCGGCTGCCTAAGCTGAGAAATACCAGGGGGAGATGGCGGGTCGAACCCAGTCCGACCCCGTCCCCACCTCTGCAGAAGGAGTTCCACCGACCATGCGTGCAGATCACAAGTCAGTGGTGGACCACACGAGGTTGTCCCGCCAGGCAGCCACCCGCGCGGCGGTACTCGGCTCCCCGGTCGACCAGTCCCTCTCACCCACCCTGCACCGGGCCGCCTACGCGGCCATGGGCCTCGACTGGGGCTTCGAAGCGATCGAGTGCGACGAAACCACGCTGTACGGGATGCTCGACTCCCGGAACAGCACCTGGGCCGGTCTCACCCTCGCCATGCCGCTCAAGCGGGCCGCCCTGCCCTGGCTCGACGACGTCACCGATCTCGCGCTGGACGTCGGCGGCGTGAACACGGTCGTCTTCCGCAAGGGCCGCAGCTTCGGCGACAACACCGACGCCCACGGGATCACCCTCGCACTGCGCGAGGCCGGGGTGGACGCCCCCGCCTCGGCCCTGGTGCTGGGCGGCGGCGCCACCGCCTCCTCGGCCCTCGCCGCACTGCGCGACCTCGGGATCAGGGAACCCAGCCTGGTGGTCCGCGAACACCGGCGCGCGGCCGAGGCCGCCGCCGCAGCCGGACGGCTGGGCATGGCCGTGGACGTCCACACCTTCGACCGGCTCGACGAACTGCTGCACAGCGCCGGACTGGTCATCTCGACGCTGCCGGCCGGGGCCGCCGATCCGTACGCGGCGGCGATCGTGCACTCGCGGGCGGCGGTCCTGGACGTGGTCCCCTCGGCCTGGCCGACCCGACTCGCCAAGGCCGCCGGGTTCGCCGGCAGCACGGTGGTGGACGGGCTGTCGATGCTGGTCCACCAGGCCGCCCGGCAGGTCGAGTTGATCACCGGGCGGAGCGATGTGCCGGTGGACGCCATGCGCGAGGCCGGGCAGACCGAACTGGCCCGCCGCGCGGGCTGAGCCGTCCGCCGGGGGCCGCCTTCAGCGGCCTGGTTTTCAGCGGTCGGGCTTTCGGGGACGGGCCCTTCGGGAACCGGGCGTTCGGGGGTCGATCCTGCGGAACGGGCCTTTCGGGAACCGGGCGTTGAGGGAACCGGGCGTTCGAGGCCGGGGCGTTCGAGGCCGGGGCGGACCCCTGCGGGGCGCGGGGAAGTGCGCGGAGCCGAAGGCGACCGCCTTCGGCCGGGCCCGGTGGGCCGGTTGCACCTCGTCGATCCCGGTGGAGCGGTGCGTCCTGCTCCCCTGGGGGACGACGCGATCCGGCGCTCTCCGCTGCACACGGCTCCCCGCGCCCACGGTCCGGCCGGCCGTTGCCCCTGCGGGTGACCGCGAGTGGGCCTGGCCGACCGGGCCCCTCCGGTGCGCGCAACTCCCCGCGCCCCCGGTCCGGTGGATCCCCGGAGCCGCTAGGCGGAGAGTTCCTGGGACTTGTCGAAGCCCTGGCGGCGGGCCGAGGAGAGGACCGAGATCGCGTGTGCGACCGAGCACAGGGTCGCGTGGCGGTGCCAGCCCGCGTAGCTGCGGCCCTCGAAGTCGCGCATCCCGACCTTGGCGCTGACCTCGGAGAAGTCCTTGGCCACCCGGCGGGTGAGCCGGCCCAGGCGCAGCAGTGCCACCGGCGGCACCTCCACCATGTTGGAGAGCCACAGCTCCGGCGGCTGCCCCTTGGACCCCGACCAGCCGCCGACCAGGGTCAGTGCCCGCTCGGGCAGACCGGGCGAACCGGGGCGGCGGATCGAGGGCATGGTCACCCGGGTGCCGCTGACCAGGATCGAGCGGGTGATCGAGTAGTCGGGGTCGACCCAGCCCACCGGCCGGGAGAACCGCTTCGCCCACTCGATCAACTGCTGTGCCTGGAAGAGCCGTTCGCCCCGTCCCGGCAGGCTGAGGTCGAAGCCGACCAGCCGGGTGGCACCGCCGACCCGCATCACGAAGGGCACGCCCCGGCGGGTGAACTCCTCGACCAGCGCGGTGGCGTCCAGTTCACGGGCGTCCAGTACGGCCGGGCGGCGGCGCAGGCCCCAGTCCGGGCCGGCGAGTTCCACCACGGTGTTGACGGCGCACAGTTCGGGGCTGGCCGCGGCGACCTCGTCCGGTATCTTGGCGCGCCGACGGCGCTCCTCGTTGTCCAGCCACCCCGGGGGCAGGAAGAGCCCCCAGTTCACCGGGGCGCTCATGTCCTCGTTGGCGAGCCACACCCCGTACGCCTGCTGGCTGTTGACGACCCGTCCGAGCTCGGTGCGGAAGGACTCCTCGACTCCGACGGAGTGTGCACCGGCCTTCGGGACGGCCATCGAGCTCAGTACCCAGGCCTGCGGCAGCACCACGCGGTCCAGGTGGCGGGCCAGCGTGTGCCTGACCTTCTCCCAGCACCACGAGGAGTCGCTGATGAAGTGGTGCAGGCTCTGCTCGGCGGCGCCGTAACCAGCCACCGAGGCGAGCGCTCGCATCGACTTCCGCCCCGGCACCGACAGCAGCCCGGAGATGTACCACTCTCCACGGGCCCGCTGGTCACGGCGCTTCAGCGAGGCGAGCATCCGGCGGGAGAAATCCGTGACGAAGTCGTCCGCCACGTCCCCCCAGATTCTGTCCGGAACATCCTTCTCGATCCGCTCCACAGCCCCCGTCCCCCTCTTCTGCGGTTGCACTCGCACCTCCGGGCGTGACGCCGGGAGGCCAGACGTGTGGTGCTGGCAGGGAGTCACGATACCGAACCGACTGGTTGGTTTTGAATACTTCGTCAGAACCTTTATGGAGATTCAAAGAACCTGCCCGGAAGAGAGTGATACCGCACAGTTGGTTTGTTAAGCTGCCGTACACGCACATCTGCGCCACCCGTCAACCGGGCGGCAGTCGGCCGGACGGCGGAGTGACGGGCTTGCTGCACCCCGGCCGGCCACCCACCTCCGCCGCCCGGCCGCCCAGCACGAGGGAGAGGCCATGCCCCGCCAGGAACGGGCCGAACGCACCAGGCAGTTACTGGTCGAGGCCGCCGCCGCCTCCTTCGACGCCGACGGCTACGCGATGACCGGCCTGGGGGACGTCACCAGGCTCTCGGGCATGTCGAAGGGCGCCCTGTACTTCCACTTCGGCTCCAAGGAGCAGCTGGCGGAGGCGGTCCTGGCCGGCTCCCGGGACGGGCTGCGGGAGAGCATCCGCGAGGCTCGCGGACCGGGCGGTTCGACCATCCAGTACCTGATCGACCTGTGCCACGGCCTGGCCCGCCGGGTCGATGACGACGTGGTGTTCAGGGCCGGCCTGCGGCTGACCGCCGACCCCGGCCTGGACTCGTCCATCTGTCCGTCGCCGCACGGCAGTTGGGTGAGGATGGTGCGGCTGCTGCTGAAGCGCGCGGCCGACCGGCGAGAGGTCCGCACGGACGCCCCGGTGGAGGTGACGGCCACCCTGCTCGCCGCCGCCGTGACGGGCGTCGAGGTGCTGGCGCGGCAGGACGCGCAGTGGCTGGACCGCGAGGTGATCACCCGGCTCTGGCGGGCGGTGCTTCCGACCCTGGTGCCGCCCGAGGAGCTGGGCCGGCTGGACGCCTCGGGGTCGGAACCCGAACCGGACCCGCTGCTTCCGGCTCCGGGTGCCATGCTCTCCGGCCCGGACCCGGCGGGTCGTTCCCAGTCGGAGGCCGCACCCGCGCAGGCCCCAACTCCACCTTCGCGCACCGGACATGACAAGTGAGAGGGCGCGACGCTCCACACGTCGCGCCCTCAACCGGAACGCTTATTACTGGAACAGCTCGCTGCCGCCCTCTTCCGGCGGGAGCAAGGCGCGAGCCCCCCGGCCCGGCGCCGTGTCCAACCGCGCCAGCGTGGATGGTGTCGCCACGCATGGCAGGAGGTGCTGCCACAGGATCGAGATGCGCCGCTCCAGATCCGCCATTCCCGAGACGATCTGAGAGAAGGACTGGATGCCGTTGAAACAGCCGACCACCAGCTCAGCCGTCTCCTTGGCGTCAACCTGGGGCAGCGTCTCGCCCTGCGCCTTGGCCTCCTCGACCAGCCCCTGGCAGACGTCGGCCCAGGCGATCAGCGGATTGCTGTCGGCGAAGTCCACCGACCCCCGCTCCAGGGCGAGCCTGACCCCGGCCCGAAGCATCGCGTCCCCCGGCAGGGCATGCGCCACCGCCATCGTGACATCCACCAACTGCTGTAGTTTGGAGGCATTCTGAGCCAATCGGAGGTGCAGGGTCTGCTCCTGCATCACCCCTCTGGCCAGTGCCTCCTTGGAGGGGAAGTGGAAGTACAGCGCACCCTTCGTCACCTGCACCCTCGCGAGGATCTGCTTGATGGACGCCGCGTCGTAACCGAACTCGTCGAAGACTTCCGCAGCCCCCTGCAAGATCACCTGGCGCGTGCGGATCGCGCGCTCCTGCTGTGCCATCAGGGTTCTCCTGTCGTACTCACTGCACCGCGTCCCGCCCCCCATGCCACAAGATTGAGCGGCGGAACGACTCACAAATAAACCGGCTGACCTGTATTGTGATTCCAGGGCCATGAGGGCCCTGACCCACGCTCTTCGTGATCCTCGGGGGAGGGGACATGATCGAGTCGCCATCCGTCGCTGCAGCTCCAGACTGCGCGCTGTTCAGTCCACCCTATGGCTACAGTCCGGCCCGGCTGCCCGCGGCAATGACGCACTTCACTGCCACTGTCCCCAAGGAACTCGTCCACCGCGCCGCCGTGGCCGAGGTCCTGCTGACACGCTGGTTCCGGCTCGACGACACTCGCTTCAGCGCCTCCGCACAGTGGCCCAGAGGGCACAGTTTCTTCACATCTCCCGACGGCCTTCACCATGACCCCGTACTCATTGCGGAAACCATCCGACAGGTCGGTACCTTACTTGCTCATGCCGAGTTCGGCGTACCGATGGACAGCTATTTCCTGCTAGAGACGTTGCACTTCGACACCGACCTGCGGGGACTGGAGGTCAGGAGGACACCGGCCGACCTGGAGCTGGCGGTCACCGCCACCAACCTCCGGCACAGCGGCGGCCAGCTGAGCTCTGTCTGCTACGAGGCCGAGTTCCTGCGCGATGGCGTCCGGGTGGCAACCGCCCAGACCCGCGCCAGCTTCCTCAGGCCGGCCGTCTACCACCGAATACGCGGCGGCCGTCTGCTGGCACAGCCGAGCTCACCGCTGCTGCCCGCGCCGGTGGAACCCGCACTCGTCGGCCGCCGGGTCGACTCCGATGTCGTGCTCGCCCCCACCGGGGTCCCGCAGCGCTGGCTGTTGCGAGCGGACATCCGGCACCCGATCCTCTTCGACCACCCCAACGACCACCTCCCCGGGATGGTGCTCATCGAGGCGGCCCGTCAGGCGGCCAGGATCCTGGCACCGGAGGCCGAGACGATCACCTCACTCGACAGCTGCTTCACCCGGTTCGTGGAGTACGACGCGCCCTGCTGGATCGAGGCCCAGGAGGTGGCCACGGCGAACCCGGCCGTCCGTCAGTTGACCGTCCGCGGTGAGCAGTTCGACCAGACGGTCTTCACAGCCACGGTCTCGGCACCCGCACGGGTTCCCGTCACCGCGTGACACCCCGGTGGGACGTCGTGGGAACGGAAGGACGAGAGGGTGCCGGCTCGGTTGTCGAGCCGACACCCTCTTCGTGGGGCCGGGCAGAGCACCCGCACCGGGTCAGAGCCGGGATCCACCACTTGCGTCGATCCGCTGCCCGGTGATCCAGCGGGAGTCGTCCGAGGCGAGGAAGGTGACAATGTCTGCCACATCCTCGACCTGGCCGACTCGTTTGAAGGCCGAGTAATCCTCCAGTGCCGCGACCGCCTCGGGAGTCGTCCGCCGACGGGCGTTCATGTCCGTGGCCACGAAACCCGGGGCGACCACGTTGACCGTGATCCCTCGGCCGCCCAACTCCTTGGCCAGCGCCAGGGTGAGAGTCTCCAGCGCTCCCTTGGTCATCGCGTACGCCACCCCTTCGGGGAAGGCGATCCTGGTGGCAGCCGAGGAGACGTTGACGATCCTCCCCCCGTCCCGCAACCGGGGCAGGCCCTGCTGAACGAGGAAGAGCGGGGCCTTGGCATTGACCGCGACCAGCCGGTCGAAGTTCTCCTGGGTCACCTCGCCGATGCCGGCGGGGACACTGATGCCGGCATTGTTGACCAGGATGTCCAAACCGGGGCGCACACCGAGGCCATCGAGCGCCGCGTCGAATCGGGCGTAGAGCGTATCGACGTCGTCGGGAACACCGAGTTCGGCGCAGACCGGGAAGGCCCGGCCGCCGGCCTGCTCGATCAGAGCGACAGTCTCGTCGGCCGCCGCCCCATTGCCACCGTAGTGCACAGCGACGAGAGCGCCGTCCTGGGCCAGACGCCGTGCGATGCCTCGGCCGATTCCGCGGCTCGCCCCGGTGACGAGAGCGGTCTTCCCGTCGAGTGCCCCCACGGGGCGCCCCCCTTCGGTGTCGGTGATCACCCCGGCTTTCACACCACAGAGTCGTGGCTCGAGGTCTGCGACCTGCCAGATTCGTGGCTGGCCGGGTTTGCGGCGGTCAGCCCAGCGCGGCCACTGCCTGCCGCGGCCAGACCTCGCCCGCCTCGGCCTGTGCGTCCAGGGTGCGGATCAGGGCCTCGTCGATCTCGTCGAGGGAGTCGACGATGTGGCGCACCCCGGCTTCGCGCATCAGCCGGCGCTGGAAGCCGTGCCGGAAGTCCGAGGGATGACCGATGAAGGGGACGCCGAGCGCCCTCGCGTGTTCGCCGACCCGGGCCACGTCGTCGATGAAGAGCACCTCGTCGTGGTCGAGGCCGAAGACCTCGGTGACGATCTCCGTGACTCCCGGGCGGAAGTCGTTGGTGCAGACGTACCCGGGCCGGTCGAAGAGGCCGGTGTGGTCGCCGAGGTGGCGGTCGAAGTGGGAGCGTTCCAGGCCGCCGTAGCAGACCGTGCGCAGACCGAGCGCGCGCAGTCGCCCGACCAGCGGGACGGCGCCGGCCAGCAACCGGTTCGGGTCCCGCACCAGGTACTCGGCCCGCTCCTGGAAGTACACCTCCAGGGTCCGTTCCACCGACCAGTCGACTCCGGCGGCCTCGGCTATCACCACGGCGGCGTCGGCCTGCCGCTGGGAGAAGATCCGGCGCTCGGTCTCCGCCGAGTACCGGCCTCCCCGGCTGGTGATGAAGTGGTGGATCACCGGGCTGAAGGTGTCGTTCAGCATCACGCCGTCGATGTTCACGGCGACGGCCTTGAGCCGTCTCAGCGGTCCCGTCATGGTGGCGCCCCCTCAGGTCTGCGCCCATGTTAGGGGGGGAGGACTGGTGAAGATCAACTATTGGTGTACGAGGTAATCGGTATTTCACATATGAACTCCTATGACAGAAGCGGCATATGTGACAGGAGTGGTCAGGTGGGACTCCTTCACCGGCCGACCTGGAGCCGCAGGTCGGCCAGCGTCAGCCCGGCCGCGTACTGGGCCGCACGGGCGGCGTCGGCCGCGGCGTCCCGGGCCGCGAGCAGCACCGCGATCCGCCCGGCCACCGCGCGTGACGGTCCGTTGGCCGCCACGCTGAAGGTGGCCAGCCTGCGGTAGATCGGCGTGCGGACCGCGATCACCGTGCGGAGCCGTCCCCGCGGATCGTCCGCCAGCAGCGGACGGGTCTCCGCCGTACCGATCCGGGCCGCCAACTGCTCGGCCCGGACCGCGAGGTGGATCACCGTGTGCTCCCGCAGCAGCCGCTGGGTGGACTCTTCCAGCACCGCTCCCCCGCCCACCGCCAGCACGCCCCGGTGTTCGGCCAGCGCCCGGCGGACCGCCTCGCGCTCGCGCACCCGGAAGTGGGCCTCGCCCTCCTGCTCCAGGAGCTCGGGGATCGGACGCCCCGCGGCCAGCTCGATGTCCGCGTCGGTGTCCCTGAACCGCACACCGAGGTGCCCGGCGAGCAGCCGTCCCACGGTGGACTTGCCGGAGCCGGGTGCGCCGATCAGAACGGCCACCGGTCGGTCCATCTGAACTCACCGTCACTTCCGTGCTGTTGGAGCGGATCAGGAGCGGAAACAGGACCGGACCCAGGGCCGGAACCAGGGACAGCACCGGCGCCGGAGGCGGGACCGGCCGCGGAACCCGGTGCGGACCCCGGCTGCGGACTCGGCTGCGGACCCGGGGGTCAGGAGCGGTGCCGGGAGCGCTCAGGCGCCTTCGAGCGCCAGGCCGAGGCCGGACAGACCGGCGAGCGCCGCCAGCTGGTGGGTGCCCTCGGCGGTCGCCTCGACGTCGAAGGCGAACCGGTGGCTGGGCGGGTAGCCGATCAACTCGGCGGCCCGGGGCGGGATCTGCTGTGCGGCGGCCTCGGCCGACTCCCAGAGGAAGATCGCACCCCAGCGCCCGCTCTCCCGGTCCGAGATCCAGGTCTTCAGCACCAGCCCCGGGAAGCCGGTGAACCGGTCCACCGCCTCGTTCCGCAGGAAGTCCCGGAGATCGTCGATGCTCCGGTCGGACTCGGCCAGGTCCCACCAGACGACTACGGCACGCATGTGTTCTCCTCACGAGGGATGTCGCACCACCGGGGGTGCACGGGGCCCGGCCGGCCGGGAAGCTGCCCGAGGCGCGGGGAACCGCACGGCCGGCGCACCGGCGAAGTCACCGGACCGGCGGCGCGGTTCCCCGCGCCCTACGGGCTCACGCCAGCAGGGAGGTCAGCGCGTCGGTGATGATGGCCAGGCCGTCCTGGCTGAGCACCGACTCCGGGTGGAACTGCACCGAGCGGAAACCCGGACCGCGCAGGGCGTGGATCTGGCCGGTCTCCGGGTCACGGCTCACCTCCACCTCCGCTTCGAGGCCGGGGACGGAGACGGCGACCCGGTCGGCGTCGCTGCGCCCGGCGAAGGTGTTGTAGAAGCCGACCAGTTCGGTCCGGCCGAAGAGGTCGATCTTCTTCGCCACGCCCTGGTTGGGCAGTTCCCGGCGCACCAGGTCGAAGCCCAGGGCCCGGCACAGCACCTGGTGGCTCAGGCAGACCGACAGGAACGGCAGCTCGCCGCCCAGCAGCCGGCCGGTCGCCCCACGCAGGTGGGCGATCTTCGGGTGGTCCGTCTCCTGCGGGTCCCCCGGTCCCGGGCCCAGGATCACCAGGTCGTACCCGTCGAAGCTGTACTCCTCGTCGAACCGCCGTACCGTGACGGCGAGTCCGAGCGAGCGCAGCTGGTGGTCCCACATCGCGGTGAAGGTGTCCTCGGCGTCCACCACCAGCACCCGGCGGCCGGCCAGCGCCGGGACCGGGCGGGTGCGGGTGTCAGCCGACTCCAGCCAGAACGGCGCCAGCGCGACGTTGCGCTGTGCCAACGCCTCCAGGACGTCGGGGTGCCGGGCCAGCCCGGCGCCCGTCACCGTACCGCCGGCGCCGGTCCCGGGGGCACCCTTCGCGCCGAAGGCGGCGAGCAGCCCGGCGGCCTTCGCCGTCGTCTCGGCCACCTCGGACTCCGGCTTGGAGTCGCGGACCAGGGTGGCGCCGACGCCGATCTGCAGCCGCCCGGAGGCGTCGATGTCGGCCGTCCGGATCAGGATCGAGGAGTCCAGGGTGCGGCCGCCCTCGGCGTCCCGTCCGATCAGGGCCACCACGCCGCTGTAGTAGCCGCGGCCGGCCGGCTCGTACCGGCTGATCACCTTGGCCGCGCTCTCCAGCGGGCTGCCGGTGACGGTGGGCGCGAACATCGTCTCGCGCAGGATGTCGCGCACGTCGCGGGTGGTGTGCCCCTCGATGAAGTACTCGGTGTGCGCGAGGCGGGCCATCTCCATCAGGTGCGGGCCGGTCACCCGGCCACCGGACTCGCTGATCCGGGCCATCATCTTGAGCTCTTCGTCGACCACCATGTAGAGCTCGTTGGCCTCCTTGGGGTCGGCCAGGAAGGAGAGCACGCCTGCGAGCGTCGGCCCGGTCTCGGGGTAGCGGTAGGTGCCGCTGATCGGGTTCATCACCGCGACCCCGCCGGAGAGGCTGACGTGCCGCTCGGGGGTGGCTCCGACGAAGGTCCGGTCACCGGTGTGGATGACGAAGGTCCAGTACGCGCCGCGCTCGCGCTCCAGCAGGCGGCGGAAGAAGGTGAGT
This sequence comes from Kitasatospora sp. NPDC056138, assembly GCF_042264695.1. Taxonomy (NCBI): domain Bacteria; kingdom Bacillati; phylum Actinomycetota; class Actinomycetes; order Kitasatosporales; family Streptomycetaceae; genus Kitasatospora; species Kitasatospora sp. NPDC056138. The sequence goes on from NZ_JBHJVK010000064.1 coordinate 18,049, forward strand.
GCGGCGGCGGTCGAGTACCCGGAGATGTCGGCCACGAAGGCCCGCCGGATGACGAAGTTGGCGCCCTCGCCCTGCCCGATCTCCTTCGCCAGGATCTCCTTGACGATCTCGGCGTACGCCTCGTCGTCCACGTCGAAACGGCCGTCCACCAGCTCGATCGGCAGGTCCGGCAGCCGGTCGACGGCCTGGGCGACCGGAAGGGCGCCCTGCTCGGCAACGGTCAGGGTGATCAGCGGAGAGCCGTCGTCGGCGGCCGCGAAGCCGCGCTCGGCGATCTGCCGGTACGGGACCAGCGCCAGCACCTCGTGCTCCACCCGCCCGGTGGCCGGCGCCCCGGCCGGGGCGGTGGGCAGCGGGATCTCCGCCAGCGTCGCGACCTCGGACACCGCACCGATCAGCACCTCGATCTCGTCCGCGGCACCCGTCTCCGGACGGTGCAGCAGCGCGAAGGCCGGCGGCTGCTCGGCGAGCACCCGTTCCAGCAGCGCAAGGCTCTCCGGGCTCCCGGCCCCCGTGTACGTCATGGTGTTCCCCTCCAGGTCGGCGTGCGGTCGGCGTGCGGTCGGCGCACGCCGGCGTACGGTAGGTGCGAGTCGGCGGCGGCAGTGACTGATGAAGCGTCAGACCTGCGCTGGATCAGGCGAGTTGGTCGAGCACGGTCTTCGCGGTGACCACCATCGCGCAGCGCTCCGCCGCATAGGTCAGGGCCCGGTGGTGGTACTCCAGCGAGAAGTCGGCGATGGCGTCGCCGACCAGGAAGGGCTGGATGTCGAGCGTGAAGGCGTCACAGGTGCTCATCAGCACGCCGACATGCGCGTACACGCCGCAGACGATCAGCTGGTCGCGCCCCTGCTCCCGCATGAACTGCTGGAGTTCGGTCTTGTGGAACGCGCTGTACCGCCACTTGGTCAGCACCAGATCGCCCTCGGCGGGCCGGATCGGCTCGACCACCTGCTTGTGCTCCGGGTCGATGGTCATGCCCGGTCCCCAGAAGTCGTTCAGCAGGCCGCGCTGCTCCGGCGTCATCCCGCCCGGCTGGGCGGTGTACGCCACCGGGATGCCGAGTTCGGCGCACCGCTCGCGCAGCAGGGTGGCGTTGCGGACCAGGTCGGTCACCGGGGACTCGCCGGCCGGGAAGGGCTTGAGGAAGTACTTCTGCATGTCGTGGATCAGCAGGACCGCGCGCTTCGGGTCCACCGTCCACCGGGCGATGTTCTCCGGCAGGTCGCCCTGCCCTGGCATCGGGTAAGCCGTGATGGCGGGGATTCCCATGGAGATGTCCTCTCAGCTGGAAGGTGTCGCCGGGCGACGGCGGCCGGTGGCGGGGAGGCCACCGGCCGCCGCGCTCGGCGGCCGGGGTGCGCTCGGTGGTCGAGCCGCTCCGCGGCCGTGGTGCTCAACGGCCCTGCAGCGCAGCGGCCTTGGTGCTCGGCGGCCTCAGCGGCCTCGGTACTCGGTGAGGCCTCAGTGACCGGGGTCTCAGTGACCGAGGGCCGCGCCGCCGTCGACGGTGAGTTCGTGCATGGTGATGTGCGCGGCCATGTCGGAGAGCAGGAACAGCACCGCGTCCGCGATGTGCTCCGGCTGAGCGATCCGCCCGAGCGGGATGCCCACCCGGTAGGCCGAGGCCACACCGTCGATGGAGGCCCTGGCCGCACTGCTGTCCTCCCAGAGGGAGCTCAGCATCGGGGTGTCGGTCGAGCCGGGGGCCACCACGTTGGCACGGATGCCGAACTTGGAAACCTCCAGCCCGAGGGTCTTGGTGAACATGGTCGCCGCGGCCTTGGAGGCCGAGTACGCCGACATGTCCATGCGCGCCGTACCGGCCGCGTTCGACGCCACCGTGACGATGGCGCCGCGCCGTCCCTGGGCCAGCATCCGGTTGACCACCGCACGGGAGGTGAAGAAGACCCCGGTGGTGTTGACCGCGAAGGTGGTGGTCCAGTCGTCGTCGGTGAGGTCTCTGGCCTGCCCGAGCCGAAGCACGCCCGCGCCGTTGACCAGGTAGTCGATGCCGCCGAGATGCTGCTCGACCTCGGCCACCACGCTCTCGACGGCGGCGCTGCTGGTCACGTCGACGGGGAACGCCTCGGCCCGTCCGCCGTCGTTCCGCAGCTCCTTGGCGAGCTCCTCCAGCCGGTCGCCGTTCCGGTCGACCAGGGCCACCGTGACTCCGCGCCCGACCAGGGCCCGAACCACGGCCTCACCGATACCTCCGGCCGCACCGGTGACCAGCGCGACCTTGTTTTCCATCCCATGGACACTCATAACGACCCCACCGATCGAAGATGATCGACCATTGCCGGTCGGATATTCCTGAGGCGGCTGCGGTCACCGCTCAGCCTGTTCGTGCAATTACTAGACCCGCCAAGCACCGACGACCTCTAGGGCCTGCTCCGGGTTCAGCCGGGGGTCGCAGAAACTGGTGTACTTCTCGCCGACACCCGCCACGCAGTCCGCGTTGTGCGCGCATTCCGTGACATCGTCCGGCGTGGTCTCCAGGTGAATTCCGCCGGCCACGCCACCGGCTTCGGTGACGGCCTTCTGGAACTCCGTGACCTCCTTGATCACGGTCTCCACCAGCCGGGTCTTCAGACCGTCGGGACCGCTCACGGTGTTGCCGTGCATCGGGTCCGTGAGCCAGATGACCGGGTGACCGGCCGCCCGGACCGCCACCACCATCTCCGGCAGCCGGTCGGCCACCTTGTCGGCGCCCATCCGGGCGATCAGGGTGAGCCGGCCGGGCTCGCGGCCCGGGTCGAGCTTCTCGCATAGGGTGAGCACGTCCTCGACGGACATGCTCGGGCCCACCTTGCAGGCGACCGGGTTGGCCACCGAGGCCAGCAGGGCGACGTGCGCCCCGTCCAGCTGGCGGGTCCGGTCCCCGATCCACGGCCAGTGGGTCGAGGAGAGGTACGTGCGGCCGAAGTCGTCGTACCGGATCAGCGGCACCTCGTAGTCGAGGAGCAGCGCCTCGTGGCTGGTCCAGACCGGCGCGCCGACTGCGGGGAGCCGGGCGGCGGACCGGGCGCGCAGGGTCTCCATGACCGTGCCGGCGGCCTCGTAGCCGGCCAGCAGGCGGTTCGGGTCCGGACGGCGCAGCTCGGGGTCGGGCTCCGGGCTGTTGACCATGTGGCCGCGGTAGACCGGCAGTTCGACGCCGTCCACCACCTCGGTCGGGTTGGAGCGGGGCTTGCCGAACTGTCCCGCCATCCGGCCGACCCGGATCACCGGGCGCAGCGAGTTCATGGACATGGCGCCGGCCAGTGCGTCCAGCAGGCCAACCTTGCGGGTGACGTAGCCGGGTTCGCACTCGGCGGGGTCCTCGGCGCAGTCACCGGTCTGGATCACCTGGACCCGGCCGGCCGCGACCTCGGCCAGCAGGGCGCGGAGCTCGGCGACCTCGGCGGAGTTCACCAGTCCCGGGCGGTCCGCGAGCACTGAGGTGACCTCGGCCAGGAGGTCCGGGTCCTCCCACTCCGGCTGCTGCTTGGCGGGGAACGACTTCCAGTAGTCGATCCCGCTTTCCGACAGCGTCGGACCGGCGGCAGCCGGTCGCGTCGCAATTGCGTCGCTACTCACTCATTACCTCCGTGGTCATGAATTGTTCACTTGCCCGGAAATCGGAGACCGCCAAATTCGCCCACAGCGCCGAGTGCACCGCGCCGGCCAGGCCGCCCGCATTCGTACTGGATTCCGAGAGAAGGGCCGACCTTTTCCACGAGTCTGTGCAGGCGAAACACCGGGGTCAACGGCCGTCCGGCATCTTCGTCAAGTATCGAGCACTCTGTCAATTTCGCTCATGAACGCATTGTGAATAGTCTTCCCAGCCTTCCGAAAAAAGCCACGGGAAATCATCATCTGGCCATTTATCGGAATAGTCGTCCGGAATTTCGGTCAGCTGTCCCGGCATCCGGGAAGCAGTCGGAGGACTTCGCCAGAACGGCCTCAGGGGAGGGAGTGGCCCCGGCACTGCGTCAGGTCCCGGCGCTGCGCCGGGACGGGGCACTGCGCCGGGTCAGGGCCGAAGCCGGGGAACGCCGGAGCCGGGGAACGCCGAAACGGCCGAGGGCCCGACCACCCCTGATGGGGTGATCGGGCCCTCGGCCGTCGCTGCGGGTCTCCGCCGGGCGGTCAGTCCCGGCTGCGCGCCTTCGCCAGGCTGCTGCGCGCGTGGGCGGCGACCCGCTCGGGGGTGAACCCGAACTGCTCGTACAGGGTCTGGTACGGCGCTGACAGGCCGAAGCGGTCCAGGCCGACCGACTCGCCGGCCTCGCCGACCAGTGCGTACCAGCCGAGCGAGGAACCCGCCTCGACCGAGACCCGGGCCCGGACGCCGCGCGGCAGCACCGACTCCCGGTACTCGGCGTCCTGTTCGTCGAACCACTCGACGCACGGCATCGAGACCACCCGGGTCGCGGTGCCCTCGGCCTGGAGGATCTCCCTGGCCCGCAGCGCGATCGGCACCTCGCTGCCGGTGGCGATCAGGATCACCTCCGGGGCGCCGCCGGCCGCCTCGGCGAGGACGTAGCCGCCTCTGGCCGCGCCTTCGGCGGCGGCCAGACCGGTGGCGGGGGTGCGCTCCAGCACGGGCAGGTTCTGCCGGGAGAGGCAGAGGCCGGCGGGCCGGTCGGTGTTCTCGATGATGGTCCTCCAGGCGACGACGGTCTCGTTGGCGTCGGCGGGACGGACCACGTCCAGCCCGGGGATGGCGCGCAGGCTCGCCAGGTGCTCGACCGGCTGGTGGGTCGGACCGTCCTCGCCGAGGCCGATCGAGTCGTGCGTCCAGACGTAGGTGACCGGGAGGTTCATCATCGCGGCGAGCCGCACCGAGGGGCGCATGTAGTCGCTGAAGACCAGGAAGGTGCCGCCGTAGGGGCGCGTACCGCCGTGCAGCGCGATGCCGTTGAGGATGCCGCCCATCCCGTGCTCGCGGATGCCGAAGTGCAGGGTGCGGCCGTAGCGGTGGCCCTTGAAGGCGGCGGTCTGGAGCTCCTCGGGGACGAAGGACGGCTCGCCCTTCATCGTGGTCAGGTTGCTCTCCGCCAGGTCGGCGGAGCCGCCCCAGAGTTCGGGCAGTACGGGTGCCAGCGCCGAGAGCACCTCGCCGGAGGCCTTCCGGGTGGCCACCTCGGTACCGGCCGGGAACTCCGGCAGCGCCGAACTCCAGTCCGCCGGCAGGGTCCTGGTCGAGATCCGGTCGAACTCGGCCGCGCGGGCGGGCTCCGCGGTCCGCCAGTCCCCGAAGGACTTCTCCCACTCCTGCCGGGCCCGCCGACCGCGCTCGACCACCTGCCGTGCGTGGTCCAGGAGTTCGGCCGGGACGTCGAAGGACTTCGCCGGGTCCAGGCCGAGCGCCTGCTTGGTGGCGGCGACCTCGGCGGCACCGAGCGCGGAGCCGTGGATCTTGCCGGTGTTCTGCTTGGTCGGCGCGGGCCAGCCGATGATCGTCCGCAGCGCGACGATCGAGGGGCGGCCGGTCTCGGCCCGCGCCGCGCTGAGCGCGCCGTGCAGCTGTGCGACGTCCTCGACGTACTCGCCGGTCTCGGTCCAGTCCACCCGCTGCACGTGCCAGCCGTACGCGGCGTACCGGGCCAGCACGTCCTCGGAGACGGCGATCTGCGTGTCGTCCTCGATCGAGATGTGGTTGTCGTCGTAGAGCACGACCAGGTTGCCCAGCTTCTGGTGGCCGGCGATCGCGCTGGCCTCGTGGCTGATGCCCTCCTCCAGGTCGCCGTCGGAGGCGAAGACCCAGATGGTGTGGTCGAACGGGCTCTGCTCCGGCGCCGCCCCGGGGTCGAAGAGGCCGCGCTCGCGGCGGGCGGCCATCGCCATGCCGACCGCGTTGGCGAAACCCTGGCCGAGCGGTCCCGTGGTGGTCTCGACGCCGGGCGTGTGGCCGTACTCCGGGTGGGCGGGGGTCAGGCTGCCCGCGGTGCGCAGCGCCTTGAGGTCGTCCAGGGTCAGGCCGTAGCCGGACAGGAACAGCTGGATGTAGAGCGTGAGGCTGGAGTGGCCGCAGGAGAGCACGAAGCGGTCCCGGCCCGCCCACGCGGGGTCGCTCGGGTCGTGCCTGAGCAGCCGCTGGAACAGCAGGTACGCCGCCGGGGCCAGGCTCATCGCGGTGCCCGGGTGTCCGTGTCCGGCGGCTTCGACCGCGTCCGCCGCCAGGGCCCTGGCCACGTCGACGGTCCGGCGGTCCAGCTCGGTCCACTCGAAATCGGTTGCACTGCTCGGGATCTGAGTAGTCATCGGCTGCTCAGGGCTCCTCTCCAGGGGTGCTGCGGCTCGGTTGCACGGGGAGTCTGCAGAACGGGCGCAGGGCACTGAGAGGCCGTCATCGACGCTGCTGTCGCAGCTTCCGCCGGCGCCGTCCGAGGCACAGCGGGCAAGCCGCAGACCGGAGCCCACGGCCCTGCCCACGCCCGGAACTCTGCTTGAGCCCCGTCGGGACCGCCAACCGCCCCCGGCCGACTTCGTCACCTGAAACCGGCCACACCGGGGCGCCCGCGTGACGCGGTGGCCGAGCGGAACCGCCCGCCGAGGGAGCTCGTCTCCGGACTCGAACAGGTGGAGACGCTGTCGGCGGACGTGGCGTGCGACCGGGAGCGTCCCGCGACCCCGTTCCGCGGATGTTCCACCGGCGCTGGACGGAGGCGGGACGGCGGCGGGTCACCGTGGCGCGGGAACGCGAAGGGCGGGTACCGACTGCTTGCCGGTACCCGCCCTGAGTTGGGACTACGCCCACGTGCGGAGGGTGTCGGATTTGGACCCACGGTGACGGGTCACGCCACGACAGTTCTCAAGGGTTCGACGTCCGGAGTCATCTCGCCTGCCGCGAACCGGCCCGACGGTTGGTCCGAGCCGCATCGTCGTGGCTCACGGGACACACCTGGGGCAGGACCTGACACACGACGTGTTGCGGCAGCTCCGCAGCAGGTCAACGATGGTTCGCCGGGCACAGTCCGAGGTGGACGAAAGCCTGCATCACTTCCCCGGGCAGCAGGTCGCAGCCGTGCTGTGAGGGCTCGGCAGGCCGTCGGCGCGGCCGCCTGGTCGGCGGGACGAGAAACCTCCTGAGCACCCGTCAGCGGGACCCTGTCGCAGCCCGCCGATCGGCAGGTGCCCGCTGCGGCCCCGTGTGTATCCACGAAGCCGGGGGCGTCGGCCCGATTCCGGAGGGCCGGGAGCTTTCCTGTACTCCGGTCGGCGCTGTCACCACTCGTCCCAGTCGCCGATCACCCGGAAGCTGCCCGCGACGCCATCGCCACCGAACAGGCCCCCATGGACGGTACGGGTCACAACGCCATCGGTTTCGCCGTAGGGACCCACGACGGCGACCGGAGCACCGTTGTCGCAGGCAAAGCCGCGGAAGACCTCGACGGTCTTCCGGCTGTCATTGAAAATGCTGAAGCTACTGGCACCCAGTCCGCTGGCCGCAGAGATGCAGCCCTCGACGGCGGCGGGGTACTCGCGTTCGTTGAAGTAGATCCTTCCCTCTTCCTTGTGGCCGTAGCCGCGTCCGCCGCCCTCGCGGTCGCGGCCCTCGTCCCTCTCCCCGCTTGCGCGTCCGCCGCCCTCGCGGTCGCGGCCCTCGTCCCTCTCCCCGCTTGCGCTGCCGCCGCCCTCGCGGTCGCGGCCCTGCGCCTTCTCTCCGCTTGCGCTGCCGCCGCCCGAGGTAGCCACGGCAAGGGTGGCCGGCTGGACAGGCTGGGCCGCCCGCTGAACAGGCGGGGACGCCGGGGTGGATCCGGCGGTCGAGGCGTAGGTGATGCTGGTGGCTGCAAGGACCGCCGCGTTTCCGGCAGCGACCACGACTAATGTGCGCATGCGCATGTCAGTTCTTTCTGTCACACGGACGTCGGCCGGGCGACCGACCTGCGACGAACGTAACGACAGCCCCTATAGCTGTCATTTCGGACATGTCCGAGGTGTGACACCTGGAGTCCAGCCAGGTGGAAATGCGACACGCATCGCATGCCGGTGAAACATCCACCCTTCGCAAGGTGCCCACTCCTGGAAGACTCGCGTGGGCGCCGCAATCGGTACTGCGGCGATAGCCCCCTGCGGCCGCCGCTGGACGACCCGGTCGCCGTACCCCCGCTGCTCCATCAGCGACCACTGGTCACCTACGCGCTGAACCCCGGCCACCAGCAGCCCCGACGGCACTGCGGTGAGCATGGCCGCGGCGATGGCTACGACCTGGGCGGACAGGGCGGGCCCGGAAGGTGCTCGACGGCAAGCGGGACCAGGCCGGCGAGCAGATCGAGAGGGCACCGAGGGAGTCCCGGGAGCAGGACGACAGCCCGTCGAAGTAGTGGCCCACGCTGGCCCGCAACCGGCCCACACGCCGGTCGGGACCGGCACACGGGTGGGGCACCGAGGGACGACAAGCGACAGGGCGGGTACCGGCAATCAGCCGGTACCCGCCCTGATCTGGGACTACGCCCACGTGCGGAGGGTGTGGGATTTGAACCCACGGTGACGGGTCACGCCACGACAGTTTTCAAGACTGTTCCCTTAGGCCGCTCGGGCAACCCTCCTGGCGGAGGTCAGCCTAACGGGTCCGGAGGGATTCGGTGCACACCCTTTTCCGGGACGGGCCGTTTCCTCAGCGGGTCGTTTCCGGAGTGGGGTGGTTCACCGGCAGGGCGTCAGGGGGTGTCGCCCTTGCGCTCGCCGAGGGTCACGGTGGTCTTGGCGGTCTTGCCGTCACGGGTGTACTCGACGGAGACCTTGTCGCCGGGCTTGTACGTCCAGATCTCGCTGACCAGGGTCGGGGCGCTGTCGATCGGGTGGTCGCCCAGCTTGGTGATGACGTCGCCCGCCTTGAGGCCGGCCTGGTCGGCGGGGCCGCCCGGGGTGACGGCCGGGGTGCCCTGGACCGGGCCGGTCTGGATCTGGGCGCCGTCGCCCTTGTAGTCGTCGTTGCGCAGGATCCCGAGGATCGCGTAGACCGGCGTACCGGTCTTGATCAGGTCCTGGGCCACCCGGGCGGCCTGGTTGACCGGGATGGCGAAGCCCAGGCCGATGCTGCCCGCCCGGCCGTTGGAGCCGCCGGTGTTGGACTGGATCGCCGAGTTGATGCCGATCACCGCGCCGGCGCTGTTGAGCAGCGGCCCGCCGGAGTTGCCCGGGTTGATCGAGGCGTCGGTCTGCAGCGCGTTCATGTAGGACGACTGCGCGCCGGTCTCGTCGCCGGAGGCCACCGGACGGTCCTTGGCGCTGACGATGCCGGTGGTGACGGTGCCTTCGAGGCCGTACGGCGCGCCGATGGCGATGGTGGCGTCGCCGACCGCGACCTTGTCGGAGTCGCCGAGCGGGAGCGGGACCAGCTTGTCCTTCGGCGGGTCGTCGAGCCGGATCACCGCCACGTCGTAGCCCTGGGCCCGGCCGACCACCGAGGCGGTGTAGGCGGAGCCGTCCGAGAACTTGACGGTCAGCTTGCCGCCGTTGGCCGCCGGGGCGACCACGTGGTTGTTGGTGAGGATGTGGCCCTCGGTGTCGAAGACGAAGCCCGTACCGGTGCCGGACTCCTGCGAGCCCTGGGCCTTGATGGTGACCACGCTGGGCAGCGCCTTGGCGGCGATCCCGGCGACCGACTCGGGCGACCGGTCGACGGTCCTGTCCCCGGCCTGGATGGTGGTGCTGGTGTGGCTGGCGCCGGAGTTGGCCGTGCTGCCGACGTTGCCGTTGACCGCGGCGCCGACCGCACCGCCCGCGAGACCCGCCACCAGGGCGACCGCCGCGATCAGGGCGACCAGGCCGCCGCGCTTGCGGGTCGGCGGCTTCGGAGCGCCGAAGTCGTCCGGGTAGCCGGGGACACCGGGCTCGCCCGGACCGGCCGGGGGCGCACCCCAGCCGCCGAGCGGCTGGCCTGCGCCGAACGGGTGGTGCGGCTGCCCCTCGGCGGCGAACGCGGTGGTCTGCTCGGCCGGGGCGCCCGGCGCCGCGTACGGGTTCTCGGCGGGCGGCGCGGCCTGGACCACCGGCGGCGGCGCGTCCAGGTAGCCCGGCGCGGCCGGGGCCGCGGGCGGCGGGGCGTCCAGGTAGCCGGGGGCCGGCGCGGCGGGAGCGGACCCGGCCGGCGCGGAGGAGGACGCAGAAGGGGCGGACTCGGAAGACTCGGCGTCCTCCGAGGCGCTCAGCTTGGTGAAGGAGAGCGTCGGCGCGGACTCGACGACCGGCGGCGCGTCGGCCGTCCCGGTGTCATGAGCCGGACCCACCACCCCCTGACCGTCGGAGGTGCGCGCCTCCTCCGGCCCGGTGGACCCACTCGCGTGCTCGGTGCTCACGGACGACCTCCATAGCTGACAGGACCTTGGCCCATAGTTTTTCGCATCCGGGATTCAGATGCCGTAAGGAGCGTTCTGAAGAACTCGTGAGAATCCTTAACCAATCCCGACATGCCCCCGACAGATACGCCACCGACAGGGTGCACCGTCCGTCCGTGATCCGGACAGCCGCCCCCGGGCCTTGGGGGTTCCGGCGCCCGGCGGTTACCCTGGCCGCTCCAAACTGACACGCGGGAGCTTGGACCGTCCAGGCTGAGAGTGCGCCGATCGGACCGTACGCCATTCATCATGGCGGCGGGCACGAGGGGGCGCAGACCGCTCGAACCTGTCCGGGTAATGCCGGCGTAGGGAGCATCGGCCATGTCGGCTGTCTCTGCACCATCCTCCGACGCGTCCGCGAGAGCCTCCGAGCGCTCCGAAGCACCGCTGACGCTCGACACCGCACCGCCGCGCACGCTCGGCTTCCGCGACCAGTTCGCGCTCTGGGCCAACCTCGGGGTCAGCCTGATGGGCTTCAGCGGTGCGGCCACCGTGCTCGGCGCGGCCGGGTCCGAGCTGTCCTTCACGGCGGCCGTGACGGCGATCGTGGCGGGCACGGTGATCGGTACCGCGATGCTCGGCGTGGCCGCGCTGATCGGCGCCCGGACGGGTGCCCCCGCGATGGCCTCGCTGCGCGGCCTGTTCGGCACGAAGCTCTCCTACCTGCCGACGGTGCTGAACATCGCCCAGTGCATCGGCTGGGGCGTCTACGAGCTCATGGTGATCGCCATGGGCGCGCAGGCGGTGGTCGGCACGGACGGCTGGCGCTGGCTGTTCGTGGTGCTGGCGGGTGCGGTGACCACGGTGCTGACCATCTGGCCGCTGGGTTCGATCGCGGTGCTGCGCAGGTACGTCGCCGCGGCGGTGGGCCTGGCGATGGTGTACTTCACCGTCCAGCTGGGCCGTCTGGGCTTCCCCGACCCGGGCGCGGGCAACTGGAACGGCTTCCTGCACGCGACCGACGCGATCGTGGCCGTCTCGATCTCCTTCGTCCCGCTGGCCGCGGACTACACCCGGCACTCGCGCACCCAGGGCGGCGCGTTCTGGGGCACCTTCTCCGGCTACACGGTGGCCCAGGTCTGGTGCTACGTGCTGGGCCTGATCGCGCTGCTGCAGTCCGGCGGCGACGTCTCGAAGATCTTCTCCTCGTTCACCGGGGTCGCGGCCGGCTGGGTCTTCCTGCTGGTGCTGGTGCTGCGGGAGACCGACCAGTCGTTCGCCAACGTGTACTCGACCGCGATGTCGGTCCACAACCTGTTCCCCCGGGTGGACCGCCGCGTGCTGACCGGCGGGATCGGGGTGCTGGTCACCGTGCTGGCGCTGCAGATCCAGGAGTTCACCGCCTCGTACTACAACTTCCTCGGCCTGATCGGCTCGGTGTTCGTGCCGCTGCTGGCGGTGCTCGCGGTGGACTACTTCCTCGGCGCGGGACGCCACGGCTGGAACCTCGACCAGGACGCCCCGACCCGCTGGCTGATGCTGGCGCCGTGGCTGCTCGGCTTCGCCACCTACCAGTTCCTGGCACCGACGCCGATCGCCGACTGGTGGACCGGTCTGTGGACGGACCTCCAGTCCGCCGTGCACTTCACGCCGCAGGAGTGGAGCTCCGCCTCGCTGTTCGGTTTCCTGGTACCGGCGTTGGCCACCTGGCTGCTGACCCTGGTCCGCCGCGACGAGACCGTCGGCTGACCCGATCCGCCCTTCCCGAAGTGATCCGTCCCCGGAGCGAACCCGGGGACGGATTCGTTTTCCGCCACATTTCTCCCGGCACAGGTTTTCTTCACCACGAGTTCCCCGTGCCGACGGCTCCGGTCCATCCGGGGCCTCGTAGGCTTGGCGCCGTGGAAACCCGGAACCTCTCAGCGTCGGCGCCAGGAACCCTCGACCGCGAGGCCGTCCGGGTCATCGCGCACCGGGGCTCCTCCGCCGCCCTCCCCGAGCACACCCTCGCCGCCTACCGCCGGGCGATCGAGGAGGGGGCCGACGGCCTGGAGTGCGACGTACGGCTGACCGCCGACGGCCAGTTGGTCTGCGTCCACGACCGTACGGTCCGGCGCACCTCGAACGGGCAGGGCACGGTGTCCGCGATGACGCTGGCCGAACTCTCCCGGCTGGACTTCGGCTCCTGGAAGTCGCCCGAGGCGCCCGAGCCCAGCCCCGTCCTCACCCTGGCCGAGCTGCTGGAACTGGTCGCCGACGCCGGGCGGCGGATCGAGCTGGCGATCGAGACCAAGCACCCGACCCGGCACGGCGGCCGGACCGAGACGGAACTGCTGCGCATGCTGGGGCACTACGGCCTGCTGCCCGCGATGTCCGGCGAGTCCGCGGTCCGGGTCATGAGCTTCTCCGAGCTCTCGCTGCGCCGGATCCGCCGTGCCGCACCGGCGATCCCCACCGTCTACCTGCTGGAACGCCGACTGCCGCTGCTCGGCCGGACCAGGGCGCTGCCCGGCGGCGCCCGGATCGCCGGCCCCGGCATCGAGCTGATCCGGGCCGACCCCGGCCTGGTACCGGCGCTCCGGCGGGCCGGGCACCGGGTGCACGTGTGGACGGTGGACGACCCGGCGGACGTCGAGTACTGCCTGGAGCTCGGCGTGGAGGCGCTGATCACCAACCGCCCGCGCGAGGTGCTGGCCCAACTGGGCCGCTGAGCAGGCCACCAGGCACCCCGGCGGTACTCCTGCCGCGCCTTCGGCGGTACCCCTGCCGCTCCCCCGTGGCAGGAGCGGCGACAGGACCGGCGACAGGACCGGCGACAGGCGCCGCCAGTGGCAGGTGAATTGGTGCACGCGGGCGTGAAGCGGGCGCAAACAGCGGCGCAAACACGGCTCAAGCCACTCGTGTTGGCGAATTCCATACGCTTTCACAACAGTGCGTGAGCAGGTAATCACCATTTGCGTACCGTGAGTTGCGGCACCGGGAAATGTCCGGCCGGGTTCACCGACCGGTCGTTTCCGACGGATTCCCAGGGGGCATCCATCCCTCGGCGAATGCTGAAGGAGGTCCGGGGGTGGCTTTGATGGTCGCGCACGCTGTGCTTGTCAAGTCCGGTCCCACTTCATCGACCATGGCCGTACCGCACGGCCCTGCCAGTGTCGCAGTCGCGCGGCGAAGGCTGCGGCGTGATCTGGGGGACCGCGAGATACCGGATGCGGTGATTGACGATGCAGTACTGATCCTTTCCGAACTGCTCAGCAATTCCTGTCGATACGCCCGTCCACTGCCGATCCCGGCGGCGCTCGGCGACGAGGTGGAGAGCGCCGCGGCGGCCGATCTGCTCGACCCCGATCTCGGCGAGACCGGCGGGATCCTGGTCCGCTGGCAGTTGCACGGCGAGGACCTGCTCGCGCTGGAGGTGACGGACGGCGGCGCAGCCACCCGGCCGCTGCCGGCCCGGCCGTCGATGACCTCGCGCGGCGGCCGCGGCCTGGGCATCGTCGGGCAGTTGGCGAGCGACTGGGGCGTGCGGGACGCGCCCGGCCAGGTGACCGTGTGGGCCCTGCTGCCCGTCCGGGCGCACTGCACACCGACCGCCAGGAGCGCCTGACCCCGGGAGCGCCCCGCTTCGGGCACCGCCGGCTTCGGCGTCCTGATCCGGACGCCTCCGGATCCGGTGGCCTGATGCGGGAACACCCGGATCCGGTCGCCGCCCGGTTCGGACTGACGATCAGGCGGACTCACGATCAGCCGGCCTGCGGGGCGCGCTCGGGCGTCCGGCCGGGGGCAGGCGAGGCCCAACCGGCCCGCCGGGCCCGGCCGCTCGCAGCCCTCCTCCGGTTCGCACACGGCTGACCGGACCAGGCCCCGTGCCCCGGGCGTCGACGAGGTGCCCGACATCGGCGGGAAACCTCAGTAGGCTGCCCGGGAGCAAGTCGTCGCCGTTCCCGGGAGAGCCGCACCATGGCCAAGAAGGCCGCGAAGAAGTCGCCGCAGCGCCGTCCGTCCACCACCGTGAGCACGGGAGAGGTCCCCGTCGTCGGTGCCCGTGAGGACTGCCCGTGCGGCTCGGGCCGCCGCTACAAGGCCTGCCACGGCCGGGAGGCCGCACACGCGGTGCAGGAACTGGTGCACCGTCCGTTCGAGGGCCTGCCGGGCGAGGCCGACTGGGTCGCACTGCGCGAGCTGGTCCCGGCCGCGACCGCGCCGCTGACGCTGAACGCCGAGGCCGCCGCGAGCGCGGTCGGCGAGGTGCCCTCGGTGACCCTGGCGACCGTGCTGCCGCTGGCCTGGCCCGCGCTGCGCCGCCAGGACGGCTCGATCCTGCTCGGCCTGCAGACCCAGTCCTCCTCCGGCGACCTGAGCCGCGACCTGGCCGACGCCCTCGAACTGGCCCTGGCCACCGAGCCCGGCACCCCGGTCCCGGCCCGCCGCACCGTCGCCGGCGGCCGCCGTCTGCAGGAACTGCTCGACGTGAACGCCGAGTTCGCTCCGACCGTGTTCAGCGGCTTCGAGTTCTGGCTGGAGGACGCCGAGGGCGCCACCGGTGAGGTCGCCGCCTCGCTGGAGCGCGCCAACGCCTCCGCCATCCCGACCGAGAAGCTGGCGTCCGTGGACGCCGCGTACTGGTGCGCCGCCACCGACAAGAACCACCTGCGCTGGGTGATGACCGTCCCCGAGGAGCACCTGCTGGACGCCCTCGCCCGGCTGACCGCCGCCGACCAGTCCTCGCTCGGCCAGGACACCCGCCTGGTCGGCTCGTTCCGCGCGCACGGCCTGACCGTGCCGGTCTGGGACCTGCCCTCGACGATGACCGCCGACGAGTGCGAGAAGCCCGCTGCCGAGTTCGCCGAGCGCCTCGCGGACACCCTCACCGCCCTGGCCTCGGCCGACGCCACCCCGCTGACCGGCGACGAGCGCCGGGCCCGGGCCAACCTGGTGAACCGTCAGGTGACGCTCAACTGACAAGCCATCAGAAAGAAAAGTGACTCGCGTCACATTACCCCTCGGTTTCCCCCTCGATTCGGGGAAATCACCAGGTGACACGGCTCGTGGATGACCCGTGGACAAATTGGCGCGGACGCGGATCTTTGTTAGCATTTAAACAGTCCGGTCGCTGGTGCATCCCCCGTCGCCAGCGGCCGGATCTTTCATTTTCCGGGGCGCCCGGCCGGGGTGTTCTCCCGGGGCGCCCGCAGCGTGGAACCGCACCGCCCGCCGACGTCAGAAGGCCAGTCGACTGCCCCCCGGGGCGGCCCGGCTCGCCGCGATCAACCCACCCAGCAACGGCTCCACTTGGGGCAGCACGGGCATCCCCTCGGACGGCGTCCGCACCCAGCGGACCGAGCCCGCTCCGGTCCGCGAGGGCGGCAGCAGCAGATAACCGTCCGGCCCGTGGAAGCGCAGCGAACCCGGCACCCAGGGCAGGTCCGCGAGCAGCCCGCCGAGCCCCTCCAGCGTGTAGGGCGCCACCAGCAGGACGTACCGGTGCCTGCTCGCCAGCACCGGGCCGAGCGGCAGCCCGAGCAGGTCGAAGTACGCCAGCGCCCGCTGCCCCGCCTCCGCCGGGAGGCTCACCGCGCAGACCGCCCGGCCGGTGGCGAGCAGCACGGGCGAGTCCGGACTGCGCTCACCCCACCACCAACTCACCATCCGCGCGTCGGTGCTGGCGGCCAGCAGCGGCGGGTCGTGCGGGTGCGCGCCCGGCACCGGGCACCTCGGGTCGTCGCAGGAGCACGGCCCGAGCAGTCCGGGCACGGCGTACGCGCCGGGGAGCACCGGCCAGCCGCGCCCGGCCGCCGCCAGCGCGGTGCGCAGCAGCGCGGCCCGCATCCGGCGCCGACTGCCGGGCCAGCGCAGCCAGTTCCGGCGCGGCCACCGGGCGTGCGGCCGGCGCGCCCCGGAGGAGGGCCGGCCCTGGGAGTTCCGGCCCAACCAAGTCAGCCGGGAGCTCGTACGTTGCATGAGCACTCGTTCCTTTCCGCGACCGTTGGGCTCAGGCGCGACCGTCGGGGCTCGGGCAGCGACCGGCGGGCTCGGGGAAGCCGTCAGTCCGTCGGATCGTCGGACCGGTTCGGGCTGCTCGGGCCGTTCGGACTGCACCGGCTGTTCGAACTGCACTGGCCGCACTGGCGGTTCGGACCGTTCAGGCCGGCTCGAACCGACGGTGCACCACGACAGGACATCACAACAGGGCATCACGACACGGGACGCGAACGGGCAGGCACGGACCTCGGGTCGGCCCCTGGAACGAGAATCGCCCATCCGACTGGACCGACGCGGTCGGGAGCACAACGGTTCCACCGTACGGGTGAGTCGAATCCGGCCGCGCCGGGTCCCGGACCGCCGGAGCCTACGATCCGGAGCGCCCTGCGGGCATCGCGGACGGCCGCGGCCTGCGGCTCACCGGGCCCGGACCGGACCGCCCGACCTCGTCCCGATTCTGGACATGCCCCGATCGGCCTGTGTACAAGTGGTGGATTGGTGCCGAGTAGTGACGTAGCAATGCTTTTGTGCGGTGCGATCCTTTTGTGTACCGCAGTCCTCTGTGCGCTCCTGGGAGTCCTGCGTGACACACACCAGTCTGTGGGGAGTTGGGGCGGAATGACCGACGCCAAGCCGCTCGACCTGCCGCTGCCGGGGCCCGCCGGCCCGGCCGGCCCGGAAGCCGTACCCGGCCCGCCGCCGGGGCCCGCCCCGGGGCTCGCCCTGCTCGCCCCCGGTGCCGACCGCTGCGGCGGGGAGCCCTCCCCGACCGGGCATCCCGCCGGGAGCCCGCTGCTCGCGGACCTCACCGGCCCGGCGGGCACCGGCGCGAGGAGCGCCGACGCGTACCCGGCGGGACCGGACCGTGCGGCCGACGGCGAGTACCCCGCCGAGGCGGACGGCTCGCCCGCCCTGCAGGACCGTTTGACCGGATGGCTGTCCGATTTCACCGCGCTCCACGAACACACCGGCCGGCTCGCCGCCACCCGCGGGCTCGCCGCCTGCCTGACCACCGTCCTCGACTCCGGCGCCGCCCTGCTCGGCGCCCGCCGGGGACTGATCACCACCACCGTCCCGGGCTCGGGACGCCCGGTCGGCCTCGGCCTGGACCGGGCCGGGATCGGCGCGCTGGAGACCGTGCCCACCGAACACGGCCCCTTCGCCGGTCTGCTCAGCCGTCCGGGCAGCCCCGGACAGCTGCTGATCGCCGACCTCGCCACCGATCCCGCCGCCGGCCCGCGCTTCCGCGAGGTCGCCGGCCAGCTCGGCCTCGGCGCCTGCTACGCCCTGCCGCTCGTCACCGAGGAGGACGGACCGCTCGGCGCCGTCGCCTGGTTCTACGACGAGCCCGCCGAACCCGACCTGCGCCGACGCCGGCTCGCCCGGCTGTACTGCGAGTTCGCCGCACGGCTGCTCGCCGGACAGCTGGAGGCCGACCGCACCCGCCGGGCCACCGAGGCGCTGCGCCGCGGTCTGCTGCCCGACCGGCTGCCCACCGTCCCCGGCCTCAGACTCGCCGTCCGCTGCGTCCCCGCCGAGCTCGAGTGCTCCACCGGCAGCGACTGGTACGACGCCATCTCTCTGCCCGACGGCACCCTCGGCCTCACCGTGGGCAGCGTCTCCGGCGACGGCCCGGGGGCCGGACCGGCCTCCGCCGCCGGGGCGACCGCCGCGATGAGCCGGGTGCGGGCCGCGCTGCGGGCCTACGCCGTCCTGGAGGGGGAGGACCCGGTCTCCGTCCTCGGCGACCTCGAACTGCTGCTCAAGACCACCGAGCCGGCCCGCACCGCCACCGCCGTCTACGCCTGGGTGCAGCCCGAGGAGCGGCAGATCACCCTGGCCGGTGCCGGCCACTGCCCGCCCGTCCTGGTCACCCGCTACGGCGCCAACTTCGTCGAGACCTCGCTCTCCGCGCCGCTCGGCATGCTCGCCTGCTGGGAGGCGCCCGGGGTCGAGCTCGACGCCGAACGCGGCGACCTGCTGCTGCTCTACACCGAGGGACTGGCCCGTCGCTTCGGTCCCACCCTGCACGCGGGGCAGGCCGCGCTGCGGCGTGCGGCGGCGGACGCCCCGCGCGACGTCCGCCTGGACCCGGACCGCTTCTGCGCCCACCTCCTCGCCATCTGCCCGGCCGTCGGGGGCGGCACCGAGGACGGCACCGCACCGGCCACCGACGACCTGGTCCTGCTGGCGGCCCGCTTCGAGTGACGGACGGCCCGGCCGGGACGGGTGTTCTCCAGGGCCCCGGGCACACCCCGCAAGGCGACCGGGCCCGGCCGGGCCCGGTGGGCCGGAGAAACCGGGCAACCGTTCGGCCGGGCATCCGTACCATGGGACGCACGACCGCCCACGCGCGTCGCGATCCGACGCGTCCGGGGCGGTACCACTCGCAAGGAGGCGACGTACGTGACCGAGGACCGCACCCCGGCGGCAGCGGAGAACCCCGAAGGCGCTGCCGACGGCGGCCTGGAAGCCACCGAGCAGCCCGTCCAGGGCCGGAAGAACGGCCTCTACGGCGGGATCTCCGACGAACTCGCCGCGTCGATGAAGTCCGGCTGGGCCGACACCGAGCTGCACGACCTGCAGCCGGTCGAGCAGGCCTCGTACGCCGCCGAGCGCCGTGCCAAGCTCTCCGCCGCGTACCCGGGCGAGCGTCTGGTGATCCCCGCGGGCAACCTGAAGACCCGCTCCAACGACACCGAGTACAACTTCCGCCCGGCCAGCGAGTACGTCCACCTCACCGGTGACCGGACCGAGGACGCGGTCCTCGTCGGCGAGCCGACCGGCGGGAGCGGCCACGAGTTCCACCTCTACCTGCTGCCCCGCTCCAACCGTGAGAACGGCGAGTTCTGGCTGGACGGCAACGGCGAGCTCTGGGTCGGCCGCCGCAACAGCCTCACCGAGGCGCAGGCGCTGTTCGGCCTGCCCGCGCGGGACGTCCGCAAGGCCGCCGAGGAGCTCGCCGAGGCCGCCGCGGACGGCGTCCCCACCCGGATCGTGCGCGGCTACGACGCCGGCCTGGAGGCCGCGCTGGCCACGGTCCTGGACGCCGCCAAGGACGACGAGCTGAAGATCTTCCTGAGCGGTCTGCGCCTGGTCAAGGACGAGTGGGAGATCGGCCAGCTGCGGGCCGCCTGCGCCGCCACCGTCAACGGCTTCACCGACGCGGTCCGGGAGCTGGGCCAGGCCGTGGCCACCTCGGAGCGCTGGATCGAGGGCACCTTCTGGCGCCGCGCCCGGGTCGAGGGCAACGACGTCGGCTACGGCTCCATCTGCGCCGCCGGTCCGCACGCCACCACCCTGCACTGGGTCCGCAACGACGGCGAGGTCCGCCCCGGCGAGCTCCTGCTGCTGGACGCGGGCGTGGAGACCCACACCCTCTACACCGCCGACGTCACCCGCACCCTCCCGATCAACGGCCGCTTCAACGATCTGCAGCGCAAGATCTACGACGCCGTGTACGCCGCCCAGGAGGCCGGTATCGCGGCCGTCAAGCCGGGCGGACGGTTCCGCGACTTCCACGAGGCCTCGCAGCGCGTCCTCGCCGAGCACCTGCTCGCCTGGGGCCTGCTCGACTCCTCGGTCTACGACGTCGAGAAGGTCATCGAGCTGGGCCTCCAGCGCCGTTGGACCCTGCACGGCACCGGGCACATGCTCGGTCTCGACGTCCACGACTGCGCGGTGTCCCGCCGCGAGGAGCACGTGGACGCGCTGCTCCAGCCCGGCATGGTGCTGACCGTCGAGCCCGGCCTCTACTTCCAGCTGGACGACCTGACCGTCCCCGAGGAGTACCGCGGCATCGGCGTCCGGATCGAGGACGACATCCTGGTCACCGCCGACGGCAACGAGAACCTCTCGGCCGGGCTGCCCCGCCGCTCCGACGAGGTCGAGGCCTGGATGGCGGGCTTCGCCGGCTGACCGGCCCCGACCCCGAACGGCCGGGCTCCCCCTTTCCACCGGGGAGCCCGGCCGTCCCCGTTCTCCCGCAGGGTTCCCCCGCAGGGTTCTCCCGCCGGCCGGCCGCGGTGCTCCCCGGTCCCTTGCGGCGCCGCCCTCCGCCGACCCGGACACCCGGCCCAGACGGTGGCGCGAACCACTACACTCACGAAGATTCCGCCAGTGGAGGATTCCGCCAGCGAGGGAGAGGCCGGCACATGTCCACGGAGCAGGCTGCGGGCAACCTGGTCGCGGTGACCATCGGGCGCCGGCCGGAGCCCGTCCACACCGTCGCGGTGTACGCCTTCGACGGCATGGCGCCGTTCGAACTCGGCGTGGTGGTCGAGGTGTTCGGCCTCGCCCGGCCCGAGCTCGGCGGGCTGCTGGCGGCCCCCTGGTACGGACTCAAGGTCTGCGCCGACCGGCCGGGCACACCGCTCGCCGCGGTCGGCGGCTTCTCGATCACCGCCGAGTACGGACTGGACGAACTCGCCGCAGCCGACACCGTGATCGTGGTCGGCGTGCCCAACCCGTTCGGCGGCGCGGGGGAGCATCCCGGCCGCCGGGCCGGGGGCGTCTCCCCGGGCCTGGTCGCCGCACTGCGCACCGCCCACGAACGCGGGGCCAGGATCGTCTCCATCTGCTCCGGCGCCTTCGCACTCGCCGCGGCAGGACTGCTCGACCACCGCACGGCGACCACCCACTGGCGGTACGCCGAACTCCTCCAGCAGCGCCACCCGTTGGTGACGGTCGACCCCGACGTGCTGTACGTGGACGACGGCGACGTGCTCACCAGCGCGGGCAGCGCCGCCGGGATCGACCTCTGTCTGCACCTGGTCCGCCGCGACCACGGCGCCAAGGTCGCCAACACCGTCGCCCGCCGCTTCGTCGTGGCGCCCCACCGGGACGGTGGCCAGGCCCAGTTCATCGAGGCGGCGGTCAAGCCGGTCGAGGAGGAGGACGACGGTGTCGCCCGCTCCATGCAGTGGGCCCTGGCCCACCTGTCCGGGCCGCTCACCGTCCCCCTGCTCGCCCGGCAGGCCCGCATGTCGGACCGCTCCTACCTGCGGCACTTCACCGCCCGCAACGGCACCAGCCCGATGCGCTGGGTCGTCACCCAGCGCATCGCCGCCAGCCTGCCGCTGCTCGAGTCCCCCGACGGCACGGTCGAGGAGATCGCCGCCGCCGTCGGCTTCGAGAGCGCCGCGACCTTCCGCCACCACTTCGGCCGCACCATGCGCACCTCACCGACCGCCTACCGGCGCACCTTCGGCCGCACGGCGGCCTAGGCCTGCGGTCCGGACGGCTGGGTGCGGTGTTCCGCGTTGGCGAGGATCGCGTCGTGCAGCCACTGGGCCAGGCCGGGGGCGAGGTCCTCGTAGGTGGCGGTGAAGCGGGGGTCGGCGGTGTACATGGCGCCGAGGCAGCGGTGGATCTCGTAGGTGCAGTCGTAGAAGTTGTCGCTGATGTGCCGCCGGTGGGTCTCGGCGAGTTCCATGGCCTCGGCGCCGTCGGCGGGCCGGCCGGCCTCGAACACCTCCACCAGGCGGGAGTTCAGCGCGTCCGTCTCGGCCTTGATCCGCTGCCAGTCCTCCTTGCCGTACCGGCTGGTGCGGCTCTGCGACTGCTTCCAGGCCTCGGTGTTGCCCCAGCGCCGCTCGGCCTCGTCCTCCCACTCCTCCTGGTAGTCGCTGCCGAAGACCTCGAACTTCTCCTCGGGCGTCAGCTGAATGCCCATCTTCCTTGCCTCCATGGCGTGTTCGACGGCCGCGGCGAGTTCCTGGAGATGGCTGATCCGTGCGCTGATCAGCTGGTGCTGACGGCGCAGGTGCTCGGTCGGGCTGACCGAGTCGTCGTCCAGGATGGCCGCGATCTCTTCGAGGGGGAAACCGAGTTCGCGGTAGAAGAGGATCTGCTGCAGCCGGTCCAGGTCCGTCTCCTCGTACCGGCGGTAGCCAGCCGGGGTTCGGCCGCCGGGCGACAGCAGTCCGATCTCGTCGTAGTGGTGCAGGGTCCGTACGGTCACCTTGGCGATCGACGCCACCTGTCCCACCGAGTACGTGCTCATCGGACTCGCTCCCTCCTTGATGACCTCAGCCTGCTGCCTCACGTTGCGTGAGAGTCAACCCGTTGGGGCCGACCCGTGGAAGCCGCTCCGTGAGAGCCTCCCCGGCGCGGCGGCCGGACCGGGCTCCAGCGTGCACCCGGGCATTCCCTCGGACCGGAAGCCCCGGCCGGGTCACCCGAATTGCCCGGAGAATATGCGTTGGTGCCCTTTTCCTTGGACCGACCGTCCGCCGATCCCGAGTGCGTCCGGGTACATCCGAGTGCGCCCGAGTAAAACTTCGCAGAGAAGAATCCGGCCGACAGACCGGCACCCGCCAGCACGTTCAACAGATTGTTGCAGCTCAGCACGGCGTGGTGGCACTGCGTGAACAGTGAATGACTTTACGCGTCCGAGCGGGCCGGGGACGACCGGGAGTACGGTTCCCGAGGAATCGCCGGGAATCACCGGAACCCGCCCACGAGCGGGCCGGGACGGGTAAACCGGCGGCATTCGCCATGCCTTGGACAGCCACAGCGGGAAGCAGCCACAGCGGGAAACGGTGCGGAGTATGGATCGCGGCAGCAACGCGCAGGACCCCACGGGAGCCACCCGCCCGTCGGTCCCGGGGCTGCCGGCCGAAGTCCTGCGCGGGATCGCCCAGGTGGACTTCATGCCCAGCGCGCTGTGCGGGCTGTTCTTCACCGCCGCGCTGTTCGCCGCCGGCTGGCGGTACGGCCTCTACGGGCTGCTCGGGAGCGCGGTCGCGACCGGCACGGCGTACGCACTGGGCCTCGACCGCGAAGCGGTCGGGCGGGGCCTGCACGGCTACAACGGCTGCCTGGTGGCCCTGGGCGCAGCGGTCTTCCTCGGGGCGGACCACCTCGGCACCGTCCCGGTCGCCGTCGCCGGTTCCGTCGTCTCGGTGATCGTCACCGCGGCGCTCGGCGCGGTGCTGACGGCGTGGAACCTGTCGGCGCTGACCGCCCCGTTCTGCCTGGTGGCGAGCGTCATGACGGTCGGAGCCCCCGCCTTCCGGCGGCTCTGGCACGGCACTCCCGGGCTCGCGGCCCTGCCCGCGCCCGCCACCGGTGCCACCGGCCCGAGCTGGGAGCAGCTCTGGCACGGCTTCTTCGCCGACTTCGGGCAGGTCTTCTTCATGCCCCAGTGGTACGTCGGCCTGCTGTTCCTGGCCGGCATCGTCGCCGCCGACCGGTGGGCGGGCGTGATGGCCTGCGCCGGCAGCGCCACCGCGCTGCTGACCGCCTGGGCGCTCGGCTCGCCCGCCGACGGCGTGGGCCGGGGCCTGCTCGGTTACAGCGGGGTACTGACCGCGATGGCGCTGAGCGGGGTGTTCGTCGTCCGCAGCGCCTGGAGCGTGGCGTACGCCCTGGTCGGGGCCGCCACCGCCACCGCGCTGACGCCCGCGCTGGCGGCCCTGACCGCGCCGTTCGGGGGGCACGCGTTCACCTGGCCGTTCGTCCTGACGACCCTCGCGTTCCTGGCGGCGGTGCCCGCCGTGTCACGCCTGCAGCGCGTCTGAACGGTCCGTCAGAAGGCGCTGCGGGGGCCCGGGGTGTGGCCCCGGGCCGTACGCGAGGGCCGGTCGGGGCGCTCCTACCGGGTGAAGAAGGTCTTCGCGGCGAGCACGGACTCCTCGTCGTCGACGACGTCACCGGGACGGTTGGCCCGGCCGACCAGGGTCCCGCCCCAGCCCATGCCGAAGTAGCCGGCGCAGCGCTCCAGGGTCGCGGCCAGCAGGTCGGCGTCGGAGCGCGCGGCGGCGCACGAGGAGACGCCCCAGAGCGTCAGCCCGCCCATCCGCCGCTTGAAGTCCAGCCCGGGGACGGACAGCCAGCCGGCCCAGTGGTCCAGGTAGAGCTTGGTGCTCGCCGAGACGGAGTACCAGTAGAGCGGGGAGACGATCACCAGGTCGGTGGCGTCGAGGGTGGCGTCCAGCAGGTCGCCGAGTGCGCCGGTGGGGCGGGAGAAGCCGTCACCGGCGTGGCGGAGGTCCTCGAAGGCCGGCAGGTGCAGCTCGTCGAGGCGCATCCAGCGCTGCCGGACCTCGGCCGGAAGCTGCTCGGCGGCGAGCCTGGCCAGCAGTTCGGCGTTGCCGTCGCGGCGGGCGCTGCCGAGCACGAAGAGGAATCTGCGAGTAGCCGGGTCGGCGGTCCCGGCCTGGTCGGTGCTCCCGGCCGGGGCGTGGTCCGGCGTGCTGTAGTCGCTCATCCGATGATCGTATCGATCAAGCGCGGTGCACGGGGCCGGAGTTGCCGCCCCGGTCGACCGGTGCTCAGCCGGCCACGGCGCCCACCGCGGTCACGTGGTCGATCCGCACCCTGACCAGCAGGCTTCCCGGGACGCCGTTGCGGGCCGCGAACTCCTCCCGCCGGTCCGCGCCCATGTAGCGCGCTCCGAGCAGCCCGGCCCACTCCCGCACCTCGGCCGGGTCGTCGCCGAGCGCCGCCGTCCCCCGGACCAGGGCGAAGGAGAACGGCGGCCGCTCGTCGTCCACACAGAGCATCACCCGGTTGTCGCGGGCCAGGTTGCGGCCCTTGACGGTGTCCCGGCCGGTGTTGAAGACGAGGTCGTCGCCGTCCAGCAGGAACCAGACGGGCGCCACGTGCGGGCTGCCGTCGGCATTGGTGGTGGCCAGCTTTCCGGTACGGGTACCGGCGGAGAGGAAGGCCCGCCACTCGGTCTCGGTCATCTGAGGCATGCGGCCCATGCTGACCCAGGCAGACCGGACATACCAGGACAACTCGCCGGGTCGACCGATCGGTTGACCCGGGGCGGCCGAACCGGGGCGAGGATGGGGGTACCGGGACGGACATCCTGCCGGAATCCCGGCTCGACCACCCGGCCCCGGCCATCCGGCCCCCGGCCCCCCGGCCCCAAGCCATCGAGCCCCCAAGTCACCAAGCCACCAAGCCACCGATTCGGAAGGAGCCCGGCGTGCCGGCACCACACCGCGCGGACGGGCCCCCGTCGCCCGCCGGTCCGGGAACGACCGCCGGTCCGGGAACGCCCGGGTATCCCGGCCCCGGCACGGGCCTCGGCGCGGACGTCCCGCCTGACCGGCCCGCGCTGCTGGGCACGGTGATGTACGGCGCGTTCCTGCTCCTGCTGGTCGCCTCGCTCACCCGCTTCCTGCTGCACCACGGCGAGAGCGGACGCGCCGCCTGGGTGGTCGGGCTGAGCGCCGTGCTGGCCCTGGTGCAGCTCGCCGGGACGGCGCTGCCCGGCGGCCGGCGGCAGCGCCCGGTCCGTCCGGGGCCGGCGGGATGGGTCGCGCGGGTGCCGCTGCCCGTGCTGCTGCTGGTGCTGGTGGTGGGTCTGTGGGTGGTACTGGTCCTGCTCGCCCCGAGCTTCGCCTGGTGCGCCGTTCCGCTGGTGTACACCGCGCTGCGCACGCTCCCGGCCCGTGCCGCGATCCCGCTGGTCGCGGCGATGACCGCGCTGGTGGTGCTCGCCGAACGGCGGCTGACGGCGGGCTTCGACCCGGTCGCGCTGCTCGCCCCGCCCGCCGTGGCGGGGCTGGCCACGGCGGTCTTCCTGCACATGGAACGGCAGGCCGCACGCCAGCGTGCGCTGATCGCGGACCTGGTGCGCACCCGCCGCGAACTCGCCGCCACCGAACGCCGCGAGGGCACCCTCGCCGAACGCCAGCGCCTCGCCATGGAGATCCACGACACCCTGGCCCAGGGGCTGTCCAGCCAGCAGATGCTGCTCCAGGCCGCCGACCGGACCTGGGACGGCGACCCCCGGACGGCTCGGACACACGTCCGCACCGCCGCCGGGATCGCCGCCCGCAACCTGGCCGAGGCGCGCCGCTTCGTCCACGACCTCGCCCCCGCCGAGCTCGCCGGCGGCGCCGGACTCGACCAGGCCCTGCGGGCGCTCGCCACCCGCGAGTCCGCCGAGAGCGGCCTGCCGGTGCACTGCCATCTGGACGGCACCCCGGTACCGCTGCCCGCCGCCGTGCAGTCCGCGCTGCTGCGGATCGCCCAGGGCGCGCTGGCCAACGTACGGGAGCACGCGCACGCCCGGACCGCCGCGCTGACCCTCTCCTACCTGGGCGACCAGGTCGTCCTGGACATCAGCGACGACGGCACCGGCTTCCGGTCCGACCTCACCGCCACCGGTCCCGCAGCCACCGGTACCACCGGCACCACCGGTGCCACAGCCCCCGACCGGGGCCACGGCCTGCCCGCGATGCGAGCCCGGGTACGGCAGTTGGGCGGCACCCTGACCGTCGAGAGCACTCCCGGCGAGGGCACGGCCGTGTCCGCCGCCATCCCCCTGGACCCACCCCCCGTGGAGGACCGATGAACACCGGGAACCGGATCCGCCTGCTGGTCTGCGACGACCATGCCGTGGTCCGCGCCGGACTGCTCGCGCTCCTCGCCAGCGCGGACGACATCGAGGTGGTCGGCGCAGCCGGCAGCGGTGAGGAAGCCGTCGCCATGACGGCCAAGCTCAAGCCGCAGGTCGTCCTGATGGACCTCCAACTCGGCGCGGGCATCGACGGGGTGGAGGCCACCAGGCGGATCACCGGCCGGAGCGCGGAGCGCGGCGCGGCCCGGGGCGCCGACCAGGACACCGACCGGCCGGGGCCGCCGTACGTCCTGGTCCTGACCACGTACGACACCGACGCCGACATCAACCGGGCGATCGCCGCCGGGGCCACCGGCTACCTGCTCAAGGCCGAGCGCCCGGAGGAGCTGTTCGCCGCGGTGCACGCCGCCGCCCGGGGCCGCACCACGCTCTCGCCGCCGGTGGCCTCCAGGGTGATGGCCCAGCTGCGGACCCCCGTACCGCACCTCACCGACCGGGAGCAGGA
The DNA here is from genome assembly GCF_042264695.1 of Kitasatospora sp. NPDC056138. NCBI lineage: Bacteria > Bacillati > Actinomycetota > Actinomycetes > Kitasatosporales > Streptomycetaceae > Kitasatospora > Kitasatospora sp. NPDC056138. Next base: position 45,131 of record NZ_JBHJVK010000064.1, read on the forward strand.
CATCCTCGCCCAGCTCGCCCAGGGGCTGGGCAACCGCGAGATCGCCCGCGCCCTGTTCATCAGCGAAGCCACCGTGAAGACCCATCTCGGCCGGATCTACGCCAAGTTGGGCGTCGACACCCGCTCGGGCGCCGTCGCCGTCGCCAAGGAGCGCCGACTGCTGCGCGACTGACGGCACCGGGGTGACGGCCGGTCAGATCACCTCGGACAGCTCCCGCAGCAGCTTGGCCTTGGCCCGCGCGCCGACCATGCTCTTCACCGGCTGCCCGCCCCGGAAGACGATCAGCGTGGGCATCGACAGCACCCCGTACGCCGCCTGGGTCTCCGGGTTGGTGTCCACGTTCAGCTGGACGATCCGCAGCCGGTCCGCCTCCTCCCGGGCGACCTCGGCCAGCACCGGCGCGATCATCCGGCAGGGCGGGCACCAGTCGGCCGTGAAGTCCACCAGCACCGGCAGTTCGGACGCCAGCACCTCCGCCGCGAAGTTCTGGTCGGTGACCGACTCGACTCCCGTGATCTGCACCATGGTTCAGTTCCCCTCTGTCTCGGTCGACGTCTCGGTCGACGTCTCGGTCGACGCCCCGGTCGGCGCCTCGGTCGGCGTCCCGGCCCGCGTAGCGGCCGGATGCGCGGTCAGCTCACAGCGCGGCTCGGGCCCTCCGGGCTGCGCGGCCTCGGCCTCCAGCTCCGCCCTGGCGAGCTGGGCGCCCACCTGGTCGCGGACCTCCTGGAGCCGGGAGATGCACCGGTCCAGCTCGGCCAGCTTGCTGCGGTAGACCTCCAGCGAAGCCGGACAGGAGTCCCCGGCCCGGTGCCCGGCCCGCAGGCACTCCACGAACGGCCTGGTGTCCTCCAGCTCGAAACCGAAGTCCTGGAGCAACCTGATCTGGTGCAGCAGCCGCAGGTCGTCCTCGCCGTACGACCGGTAGCCGTTGCCGCTGCGCCGCGCGGGCAGCAGACCGCGCGACTCGTAGTAGCGCAGGGTGCGCGTGGTGGTGCCCGCCTTCTCGGCCAGTTCTCCGATCCGCATGGGGACGACCGTAGACCTTGACCCCGACGTCAACGCCAGCACTTCCCTGCCGCGCACCCGGTCCACCGGCGGCGCCGGGAGGTGCGGGCCCGGTTCCGGAACGCGGCCTAGTAGGGCTTGGTCATGTTGGTGCAACGGTGGCGTGTCCATGGGGCAGTTGTGTCGTTGATGGTGTGTGACACCTGGCGAGATGCCTGAGGTCCGGGAGGACCTGGAGGCGTTCACGGCGGAGCTGTTCGAGGCGTTCACGCGCAACGATCAGCGTCGTTGGGGGCGGGTGTATGTGCGTGGGCTGTTGATGGACGGCGGTCGCAAGTCAGTGGAGCCGATGGCTTCGCGGCTTGGTGAGGATGGCAACCGGCAGGCGCTGGCGCACTTCGTGACGACCAGTCCGTGGGATCCGGCGCATGTGCGGGCCCGGTTGGCGTGGAGGATGCAGGCGGAGCTGAAGGCGACGGCGCTGGTCATCGACGACACCGGGTTCCTCAAGGACGGTGACGCCTCGGCGTGTGTGTCGCGGCAGTACACGGGTACTGCGGGCAAGGTCACCAACTGCCAGGTGGGCGTCTCGCTGCACCTGGCCGTCGACTGGAGACTGTTCCTCCCGCAGTCCTGGGATCCGGCCTCCGAGAAGGCTGAACCGGCGAAGGTGGCCCGCCGTGAGCGGTGCCGGGTCCCCGTCGACCTGGGGCACGTGGAGAAGTGGCGGCTCGCCCTGGACATGGTCGATGAGACCCGTTCCTGGGGTGTGCACGTCCCGCTGGCCATCGCGGATGCCGGCTACGGCGACGCGGTGGCGTTCCGCCTGGGCCTCAACAAGCGCGGTCTGAACTACGTGGTGGGGATCTTCAGCACCCTCAGCGCCCAGCCGGGCTCCGCGAGGCCGTTCACCCCGCCCTACAGCGGGACCGGACGGCCGCCCGTGACCAGGTATCCGGATCCGGCGAAGAGCGTGAAGGCGCTGGTGAAGGATGCCGGGCGAAATGCGACCAGGCCGGTGTCCTGGCGTGAGGGGATCCCGCCCGGGCAAGGGCCGTTCCAGAGTCAAGCGCATGTATTCGCGCTTCGTCGCACTGCGGATCCGCCCTGCCGGCCGCGAGATTCGCGAGGCCACCGACGGCGTCGAGCTGCCCGAGTGCTGGCTGCTGGCCGAGTGGCCCGCCAAGGAGGCCGGGCCGGTGCAGTTCTGGCTCTCCGACCTGCCCGCCGACACCCCGCTGACCACCCTGGTCCGCCTGGCCAAGCTCCGCTGGCGCATCGAGCACGACTACCGCGAGATGAAGCAGGCCCTGGGACTTTCCCACTTCGAGGGCCGCACCTTCAACGGCTGGCACCACCACGTCACCCTCGTCGCACTCGCCCACGCCTTCTACACCCTGCGGAGGCTGGCCCGAGCCCCAAAAGAAACGGCAGCGGCCTGAGCCTCTACCAGGTCGTCCGCGAGCTGCAGACCATCCTGGCCACCTGGGCCGGCTCCTGCCCCATCTGCCACCGAGACATACCCACGCGAGAACACACCTGACCAAGCCCTACTAGGCGGTCGACGGCGTCTTGCGGCAGGGCGTCGTCCCCACAGGCGGGGAGTAGCAAGAGCAGACGGGCATAAGGGTCCGTAGTGGTGCCGCCGGGCAGGCCATTGTCCGCCACGGCGACCAGCTCCGGCCAGGACAGGCCAGGGCCCATGAAGTGTCCGTCGTCGCGCGCGAGCAACTCGGCGCCATCCCAATCGGGATGGTGCACCAGATAGTCGACCCCCGCCTCGTCGGGATGGGCGTGGTAGTCAGAGGGCATGCGGTAGACGACGTGCAGCCGCAGGCCCGCTGCCAGCGGAATGGTGAATACGGGCCAGTCAGTCCGTTGCCACAGCCGCTGCTGGTAGGTCCGGTGATCCGCCCAGGCATAGTCCGGTCCGAAGAACAGCCCCCGAGCTCCGCCGGCACCCCAGGTGTAGAGGTGCCTCATCCAGAACAACCTCTCGTCCAGCAGTTCGGGGCACCGGTTGAAGGGGCCGTCGTGGTAGCCGGGGATCCGTACGGGATGCAGATCTACATCGTTGGTCACGCGGGCCATCATGCCGCGTCGTCGTTCAGCCAGCGACTGGCCCGCTCCCAAGCGATCTTTGCGGGACAGCCCTTAGAACTCGTAACACGATCACTGACCTTGGGTGTTGAGGCGTCGCCAGCAGATGACCGCGCAGGCGAGTGAGACGAAGGCGTTGTGGAGGTCGA
>NZ_JBHJVK010000065.1:0-47723 GCF_042264695.1 Kitasatospora sp. NPDC056138
CCGTGGAACCCGACGTGTAGATCGTGTAAGCCGTGTTCGCCGCCGTCAGCGGAACAACCCGATCCGCATCCGTCGGATCAGTGACGGGCTGCCCCGCCCAGACCTCGGCCAACTCGTCGACAGCCAGCCCGCCCGGCAGCTCCTGCACCAGCTCCCCGCTGGTGAGGAGCAGGGCGGGAGCAGCGTCGGCGAGCATGTACGAGATCCGCTCGGCCGGGTAATCCGGATCCACCGGCAGATAACCGGCACCCGCCTTCACAATCCCCAGGACCACCGCGACCTGCTCGGCACCACGCGGCAGCACCACACCCACAAGATCCTCAGCACCGACACCCCGCGAGATCAACCAGTGCGCAATCCGGTTCGCCCGCGCGTTCAACTCCGCATACGTCCACAACACCTCACCCCCGTCCACAGCCAGAGCAGACGGCGCAGCCTGCACCTGCGCCTCGAACAGCTCAGGCAGCGTCGAGTCCTTGATCTCGGGCCGCGACGTGGTCGCCCAGTTCCGGAGCTGCCCTTCCTCACCGCCGGTGAGGACATCCAGCGATCCGATCGGCCGGGACGGGTCGGCGGTCACGGCCCGCAGCAACTGCGTCCACCGTTCGATCAGCGTCTCGATCGTGGCCCGGTCGTAGAGGTCCGTCGCGAACTCGACCGTGCCGGACATGCCCATGGGCATGCCATCGGAGTCGTGGCTCTCGTACATGCTGATGAACGCGTCGAAGCGTGCTGTACCGGTGGGCCAGGTCTCGGAATCCGCCTGCAGGCCGGGCAGGTCGAAGTGAGCCTCTTCGTTGTTCTGGAGGATGAGCGCGACCTGGAAGAGCGGGTGGTGCGCGGCGGAGCGCAGCGGGTTGAGCTTCTCCACCAGGTACTGGAAGGGGACGTCCTGGTGGGCGTAGGCCTCCAGGCTGGTCCGGCGGACCTGCGCGAGCAGGTCGGTGAAGGCCGGGTTGCCCGCCGTGTCGGTCCGCAGCACGAACGTGTTGACGAAGAAGCCGACCAGGTCGTCGAGGTTCTCGTCGGTACGCCCTGCCACGCCGCTGCCGATCGGGATGTCGGTCCCGGCGCCGAGGCGGGTCATCAGAGCGGCCATGGAGGCCTGCAGCACCATGTACATGGTGCTGCCGGTGGAACGGGCCAGCTCGGCGAGGTCCCGGTGCAGGTCCGCGTCGATACCGAAGGGGTTGACGTCACCGACGTAGCCGGCGACGGCCGGGCGGGGACGGTCGGTGGGAACGGTGACCTGCTCCGGCAGACCGGCCAACTGCTCGGCCCAGTACTCGTACTGGCGGGTGAACGGGCTCTGCGGATCGGTGTCGTCACCCAGCAGGTCACGCTGCCAGAGCGTGTAGTCGGCGTACTGCACCGGCAGCTGCGGCCAGTCGGGCTCGGCGCCGGTCAGGCGCGCGGTGTAGGCGGCGATCAGGTCACGGGCCAGCGGGGCCAGCGACCAGCCGTCACCGGCGATGTGGTGCAGCACCAGCATCAGCACCGACTCCGCCGGGCTGACGGTCAACAGCTCGGCACGGAAAGGGACTTGGCCGGACAGATCGAACTCGTGACGCGCGGCCCGGTTCATCGTCTGCGTGAGATCGGTCTGAACGACCTGCCGGACGTACAGCTCGGTGCGGGCCTGGTCGGGGGTGAGGATGTGCTGGCCTGGGTGGCCGTCAACATCCTTGAAAACGGTGCGCAGGGCCTCGTGGCGTGCGACGACTTCGTTGAGGGCGTCCTGCAGCGCCTGCCGGTCCAGGTCACCGGCGAGCCGCAGGGCGAGTGCGATGTTGTAGGTGGCGGAAGGGCCTTCCAGCTGGTGCAGGAACCACAGCCGCTCCTGGGCGTAGGACAGCGGCAGCACCTGCGGCCGGGCCACCGGCTCAAGTGCGGGGCGCAGCTCGCCGACGTGGTCGGCCAGCCGACGGGCGAGCTGCTCCGCGGTCGGCGCGTCGAACACCGTCCGCAGTGGGAGCTCCACGCCCAGTGCCGTGCGGATACGGCTGATCAGACGGGTGGCCAGCAGCGAGTGACCGCCCAGCTCGAAGAAGCTGTCGTCGATCCCCACCCCGGGCACACCCAGGATCTCGGCGAACGCCGTGCAGAGGATCTCTTCCTGCAGAGTGCGCGGAGCGCGCCCGGTGCCCGCCAGGGTGTAGTCGGGTGCGGGCAGGGCCCTGCGGTCGATCTTCCCGTTCGGAGTCATCGGCATCCGGTCCAGCCGGACGACCACGGAGGGAACCATGTAGTCGGGCAGAACGTCCCGAAGCTGCTCCCGGATCCGCTCCGAGGAGAAGCCGTCGACCGCCGTCGGCACCGCGTATGCCACCAGGCGGGTGCCACCGGGCTGGTCCCGGCGGGCAATGACCACGGCCTGGGAGACACCGGGCTGCTGCTGCAGCACGGCCTCGATCTCGCCGGGCTCGATCCGGAACCCGCGGATCTTCACCTGGTCGTCGCTGCGGCCCAGGTACTCCAGCTCACCATCACGGTTCCAGCGCACCAGGTCACCCGTGCGGTACATCCGCTCGCCTGGCCCACCGAACGGATCCGCGACGAACCGCTCGGCGCTCAGACCGGGCCGGTTGAGGTAGCCACGGGCCACGCCCTTGCCGGCGATGTAGAGCTCACCGTCCTCGCCCGGGACGACCGGCCGGAGACGGGCATCCAGGACATACACCCGCGCGTTGAACAGGGGTCGCCCGATCGGTACCTGACGGTTCTTCAGGAGTCCACTCGCCGTTGCGTACACGGTGCATTCCGTCGGCCCGTACGCGTTGACCATCCGACGGCCCGGGGACCAGCGCTCCACCAGCTCCGGCGGGACCGCCTCACCGATCATGGTCAGGGTGCCCAGTTCGGACAGGGCCGACTCACTCCCGGCGGGGAGCGTCTCCAGCACCGAGGCGGTGATGAAGGCATGGGTGATCCGCCGGTCAGCCATCATCCGCATGAGCTCGTGGCCGGCCAGGCTGTCGGCGTCGGTCAGGACGAGAGCGGCGCCGGACGTCAGCGCAAGGAAGATCTCCGAGACGGAGGCGTCGAATCCGAGCGAGGCGAGCTGCAGGATCCGGCTGCCGGGGCCCACCGTGCAGCGGTCGATCAACGCGGTGGTGAGACTGGCCAGCCCGGTGTGGGTGACGGTGACGCCCTTGGGCCGACCGGTGGAACCGGAAGTGTAGATCGTGTACGCAAGGTCTTCGACGACGAGCGGTGCGAGACGGTCCGTATCGGTGGGATTGCCGGTGGCCTGCCCGTCCAGTAGCCCGGAGAGCACTTCGACGCAGACGCTCTCACTGCCGGTGCCGGGCAGACTCGCGGCGAGGGCGGCCGTGGTCAGCAGGAGGGCCGGCTTCGCGTCGGCGAGCATGAAGTCGATGCGCTCGGCCGGGTATCCCGGGTCGACGGGCAGATAGGCGGCGCCCGCCTTCGTGACGCCCAGGATCGCGGCGATCTGCTCGGCACAGCGAGGGAGGGCCACACCGACCAGCTGGCCCGGAGCGATACCGCGCGAGATGAGCCAATGAGCGATCCGGTTGGCCTGCGCGTTGAGCTCGGCGTAGGTGAAGGAGCGGTCGCCGTCCTCGAGCGCGAGATCCTGTGGAGTCGCCTCGACCTGGGCCTCGAACAACTGCGGCACGGTGGCATCGTCGATGTCGTCCCGCCGGTTCCGGCCCCAGTCGGACAGCAGCCGGTCCTGTCCGTGAGGAGGCACGGGGACGCCCCCATCGGCACCGGAGTGGAGGGTCTCAGCGAACCGCTTGTCAGAGGTGGTCATGAAGACTCCACGGGAGAGGCGACGAGCGTCCAGGCGCGGAATCCGAGATTCACTGACTGATCTCAAGCCTGAACCGGAAATGACTCGGGTCGGTAATGCGAGCAGGCCGAACAGACCGACGGCGATCCTGATGACCACCCGCCGGTTCAAGACCTTTAATTGGAAGCTTGGACTACGGATCGTGCGCGCCCCAGGCGACATGCATCCCAGAACAGCAACGTTCGATGATCTTCACCAGCGGCCGGGACTGTGTCAAGAAGCGCCTGTTCAACCGCAAAGATTCCGTTCAACTGTACAGACCTGGCCGTCACCGCATAGAGAGGCCTTCTTGACGCCCACCCTGAACATGTGCGGAGATGTCTTTCCGACGGGGAACTCTGGAATTGAATTCCCGCGCACGGCAGCCCCCAAGAACGGGATGAGAACACCACATGCAACCGAAAACGACGTACAGTGGTCCAGTTTTCGATATTTTGGGAGTCGGTTTCGGGCCCTCCAATCTGGCCTTGGCGGTAGCGGTCGACGAACACAACGCGGCCACCCCGGACGCCCCGCTGCGTGCCAGGTTCGTCGAGCGCAAGCGGACCTTCGAATGGCACAAGGGAATGCTGCTCGACCAGGCGACGATGCAGGTCAGTTTTCTCAAGGACCTGGCCACAATGCGGAATCCGCGCAGTCGGTTCACCTTTCTGACGTATCTGCACGAGCGCGACCGGCTGGTCCAGTTCATCAACCACAAGACGCTCTTTCCGCTGCGCATAGAGTTCCATGACTACCTGGAATGGGTGGCCGCGCAGTTCACGGAACTCGTTCATTACGGCACGGAGGTGGTCGAGGTACGCCCCGTCGAGGAGGACGGCAGGGTCGTCTACCTGGATGTGGTCTCACGCGAACTCGGCAATACCGACATGGTGGTCGTGCACCGGACCCGCAACCTGGTGATTGCCAGCGGCATTGTTCCCACCCTGCCGCCCGGACTGGAGAGCACGGATCGCCTGTGGCACAGCTCGGACTTCCTCAACCGACTGGCGGAGTTCCCGGGGGATCCGTCGGTGTGTACGGTCGTCGGCGCGGGGCAGAGCGCCGCCGAGATAGCCGGACACCTTCACGAGAGCTTTCCGAACGCCGATGTCCACGCGGTTTTCTCTCGCTACGGCTACAGCCCTGCCGATGACTCGCCCTTCGCCAACCGTGTTTTCGACCCAGCGGCCGTCGACGAATTCTTCTCCGCACCACCGCACGTGCAGGAGAAGTTCTTCCAGTACCACGCAAACACAAACTACTCGGTGGTCGATATCGAGGTCATCGAGGACCTGTACGGCCGGATCTACCGAGAGTCCGTCCGCGGCGTGCCGCGCCTGCACATCCGCCATATGACGGCGGTGAAGCAGGTTACGTCCGAGCCCGACCGGGTCCGGCTCCGGCTGGAGCATCTGACCACCGGCGAGCTCGTCGACCTCGACACCGATCTGGTGGTCTTCGCGACCGGCTACCGGCCGATGGATCCGCTCGCGGTGCTCGGCGGGATGGCCGACCTCTGCAAGCACGACTCCTCCGGTCTCCTGCGCGTCCAGCGGGACCACCAGGTGGTGACCGAGAGTTCGGTGGAGTGCGGGATCTACCTGCAGGGCGGCACCGAGCACACGCACGGCCTGTCCTCCTCGCTGCTGTCGACCACAGCCGTCAGGGCCGGCGAGATCGTCGAGTCCGTGGCCGGACGCTCCCGGGGCACGGATCCCGGGCGGACCGAACGAGCAACGTCGAAAGGCTTCAGCAATGTACGTTCCTGAGCAGTACCGGCCGCAGGACGCGTCCTGGACACTCGAACTGATCCGTTCCAACCCGTTGGCCTTGCTGGTCACCAACGGGCCACAGCACCCCTGGGCCACACACGTTCCCGTACTCCTCGCCGAGGAGTCGGACGGGTCGCACGCCTCCGGGGACGACCTCGTCGGCCGGCGGATCCTCGGGCACCTGAACCTGCTCAATCCCCACTGGGAAGCGCTGGTCGAGGCCGGTCACGCCCTACTCGTCTTCCAGGGGCCCAACTCCTATGTGTCCCCGACGGTTTACGAGAAGGCTCCCGCTGCCCCGACCTGGGACTTCACTTCCGTTCACGTCCACGGCGCACTGCGGCTGATCGACGACCCCGATGACCTCAGGAAGATCGTGCAAGCCACCGTGCGCACCTTCGAGCGGGAGGTCGGCACGGGCTGGGACATGAGCGGGTCGCTCGAGTACTTCGAACGCCTGCTGCCCGGAGTCCGCGGGTTCGAGATCGAGATCCAGAGCGTCGACAGCATGTTCAAGCTCAGCCAGGAGCAGCCTCCCGAGACTGTGACCAAAGTGATCGACAGCTTCCGCCGGAGCGACGGGAGCTGGCAGCAAGAACTCGCCACCATGATCGAACGAGCGGCGTCCGATCAGCCTGGCGACCTCGCTCCGTAACGCCACCACCGTGTGACCCGAGAGGACGAACCATGCAGCGCACCATGCTGAAATCGAAGATCCACCGAGCCACCGTGACCCAGTGCAACCTGCACTACGTGGGCTCGGTGACCGTGGACGAGGACCTGATGGAGGCCGCCGACCTGATAGCGGGCGAGCTGGTCCACATCGTGGACATCAACAACGGCGCCCGCCTGGAGACCTACGTCATCGCCGGGCCGCGCGGCAGCGGCATCATCGGGATCAACGGCGCCGCGGCCCGACTTGTCCACGAAGGTGACCTGGTGATCATCATCTCGTACGCGACGGTCGACGACGCTGAGGCCCGCAAGCTGGAACCCAGCGTCGTCTTCGTCGACGAAGCCAACCGTGTCCTGGAGGCCGGCACCGATCCGGCAGCCGTACCGCCGGGGCACGGCCTGGTGTCCGGGGCTTCCTAGGCAGGCACCGGTGAGCCGGCTCGCGGTGGAGCCAGGCTCACGAGGCCTGTTCAACTGTCCGGAACGAACAGTTGAACAGGCGCCGGTCTCAGTCCGTTCGGCTTTCCAGCTCCTCGGCGAACGAATTCCAGTGCTGTGCGCACGCTCGCGCGAACTCCGCTATGGCCTTCGCCGCATGGGGCGGAACCTGTTCCAGAAACTCGTTCCACTGCTGACTGCCGGTCGCCTGCGAGCCGAGCCAGCGCAGCAGCGAGCGGCGGGCCTCATTGAAGCGGAGCGACGGGTCGCGGCGGAGCCTCTCCACGATATCCGTGGGCCGGGTGACCGCGTCGGTGCCGGGCGGCGCAAGCCGACTTCGCACCACGCCGTGCCGCTGCCCGCTCTGGGCCATTCTCATGACGCACTGCCTCGGCACGGCCTCCTCCGTCCGCAGCTTCGGAAGACTCTCCGTCGCCCGCTGCTTCGGGGGGACAGGGTCCTGGCCGCGGCGCATCCGGTCGCGGACATCTCGCACGGTGGCCGGAGCGATACCCGCGACCTTGGCGATCTCCCGCAGGGAGGCGCCGGGTTGCTCGGCTATCAGCTTGCCGGCCAGTCGGCGCCCCTCCGCCGCGCTGAGCGGGCGCACCTTCCCGTCACGCCCGATCCGCGCCTCCAGCGGGGATCCGGCAGACTCCCTCTGCCGGATCCCACTCACCGTCACGGCGGAGAGCCCCGCGGCGGCGGCGATCGCGCGGTCGGACCAGTAGGGATGCGCCTTGAGGATGCGGCTCGCGGCAGCGGTGCGGTCCGCTTGCGTCAAGGGCAGGCCATGGGCCCTGTTGGCCTCGACGGCGATCACGAATGCAGCCTCCGCGTCGCCGTCGAAAAAGCTCACCTCAATCTCCTGGTCGCCCCGCAACCGCGCCGCGAGCAGGCGGTGCTGGCCGTCGATGACCTTCATGGACGGCCAGTGGACCAGGATCGGCGGCAGTGGCCCGTCGACCTGCGCGAGGGTTTCGACATGCCGCTCGTCCGGCCCCAGAAGCCTGGGGGAATCACCAGGTAGGAGTGAGCCGACCGGCATCGTCCTGGTATGGGGCTCGGGTAGTGGCCCGGACAGTCCGGTCCTGCCGTCCACACATCCTGAATATGCGTCATCAACACGATTTGCCATGGATACTGCCTCCCCCGTATCGCCTGACTGGTCCTGCAGCCCTTGTGCCGAGTCCTGTCCGGGCACGAAGAGCGGACCCATCGTAAGCACTCACTACGACGACCGGTTTGAATTGTGACGCTGCGTCATATCGGCTGGCCAGGTGGGCACGTACGGCGATGAGTGGCCTCCGGAGGCTGTCGGCGGAGGCTCGGCGGATCGCGGTCGCAGGTGCTCGGACCATGCTTGCGGGCGGAGCCGGGCCGCAGCCGAACGGCGAGCCGGGCCGCGCCGGGGCAGGCGGCCCCCGACCGGACACGCACGGAGCCCAGGGGGGCATGACTCCCGAAGATCTTCTCCGCCGGGATGCCCGGTCCCCGGACACGACAGGCCCATTGACACCCGGAGGAGACGCATGGAAGCATCATCGAAGTCGTGATCATCTTGATCGGATTCTCTGGCGCAGGCTTCCTCGAGTGGCGGCGCGAATCAGCACCCCGATTCGGGACTTACCGCCTCGCTCCCGAACGGTCCGGCTCACCGGAATTTCGAGTACAGCTCTGCACCTGACTCTCTCCGGCAACAGGTCAGATCATTCCGGACCGTTCGACGAGAGCAAACCGGATACCGGTACGGGAATCATCCAGAGCGGCGATCCGGTGCAACTTGAGGAAGAGTGGTATGCGCAGCCAGGACGACATGCGGGTCGGCCGGTGGTTCCGGAAAGTGCGGCAGTGCCCGAATCCGCAGATGCGATTGATCTGCTTTCCCCATGCCGGAGGCCTGGCGAGCTTCTTCCACCCCTGGGGCCGGCTCATGCCGCCCGGTGTGGAGCTCCTCGCAGTCCGCTACCCCGGCCGTGAGGATCGGTTCCTCGAACCTTTCGCCGAGACGATGGACGAGCTTGTCGAGCAGATAGTCCGTGAATGCTCTGGTCTGCTCGATGCACCACTGGCGTTCTTCGGCCACAGCATGGGCGCATCCGTCGCCTACGAGGTCTCACTGCGCCTGCAGAAAGAGTGCGGATTCTCCCTGTCGGCCCTCTTCGTATCCGGCCGCTCGGGGCCCGGGCGGGAGCAGATTCGCCCGCTCTCCGAGGCTGGTGAGGCCCAACTCATAGATGAACTCCGCGAGTTGGGCGGCACGAACGCCCAGGCCTTCGACGACGCGGAGCTGCGCGAATTGGTTCTACCGGCGATCCGTGCCGACTACCGGCTGATCGAGGCGTACACGGCGACAAGGGCCGGCGCCGTGGTGAACGCCCCTGTCACTGCCTACTATGGAAAACAGGACGCGGACGTGGACCGCGATTCCGCGAAAGCCTGGGCCGAGGTGACGCACTCGGATTTCCGCGTACTGCCTTTCGAGGGCGGCCACTTCTATCTCCTGGACGAGACCCAGGCTCTCGTCGGCGACCTCCTCTCCAGTCTCGGCCGCACCACCAGGGGCTGAGCCCTGCCGAAATCAGTCGCATGAGTTCGGCCGGACCGGCTCAGCGGAATCTCCCTCTCCATTCGAAGCCACACACAATCCAGACAGAGGAACCAAGAATGTCGAACCCGTTCGAGGACCCCAACGCCACCTACTTCGTCCTGGTCAACGCAGAAGGGCAGCACTCGCTCTGGCCGGCCTTCGCCGAGGTGCCAGAGGGCTGGGACATAGCCTTCGGCGAGGCCGGTCGCGAGGAGTGCCTCGAATTCACCGAGAAGTCCTGGACCGACATGCGCCCGAAGAGCCTCGTCGCCGCCATGCAGGGCAACTGACCTCGGCTTTCCGTGCGCAATCGGCCGGAGGTCTCGGAATTCCGCCGCCTCCGGCCGCAGGTCTGCTGAATGCAAGGAGATTTCCGTGTCGCCGAGTACCGGCAGCACCGATTACGGGTACGCCAGGACAGGGGAAGCAGTGACTCGCACGGCAACACAGCGACGCCTGCTGATGTGCGCTCCCCACCACTTCGACGTCACCTATTCGATCAACCCGTGGATGGCCCCCGAGAAGCCCACCGACGGCTCTCTGGCACTGGCCCAGTGGGAGAGACTCCGCGATCTGTACCGCGATCTCGGGCACGTCGTGGAGACGGTCGATCCGATCCCCGGGCTGCCCGACATGGTGTTCGCCGCCAACGGCGCCACCGTGGTGGACGGCCAGGTGTTCGGCGCTCGCTTCCGAAGCTTCGAGCGCACGGCCGAGGGCCCGGCCTACCTCGCGTGGTTCCGGGACAACGGCTTCGGGGACATCTACTGGCCGGAGCACGTGAACGAGGGCGAAGGCGACTACCTGCTCGCCGGCCGCACACTGCTGGCGGGTACGGGATTCCGCACCGACCGCCGTTCCCACGCCGAGGCCCAGGACTTCTTCGGAGTCCCGGTGATCTCTCTGAACCTGGTGGACCCACGCTTCTATCACCTGGACACCGCCCTTGCGGTGCTCTCGGACGACGAAGTGATGTACTACCCGGAGGCCTTCTCGGAGAGCAGCCGGAAGGTGCTCCGGGAACTGTTCCCCAACGCGCTCCTCGCGACCGAGGAGGACGCTCTCGTCTTTGGCCTGAACGCGTTCTCCGACGGCCGCCACGTACTGCTGCCCCAGTCGGCGGTCCATCTGATCGGCGAGCTGAGGCAGCGCGGCTACGAGCCGATCGGCGTCGACCTGTCCGAACTCCTCAAGGCCGGAGGCAGCGTCAAGTGCTGCACCCTGGAGCTGCGTAACGGCTGAGCAGCGGAACCGGAGGCCCGGGGCGTCGCGCGGCCAGGGCGCTCGCAGGCCATCGTCCAGAGGCCGCTGGCCGCCCTGGTGCGGTGAACCGTCCCAGGCTCTGCCGAAAGTCCCCACCGCGCAGTGCGGCACTCGGCCGTGGGCACCCACCGGCAGGACCGGCGGCCGATCCGCCGCCCCGCCTCGGCACTCGGCTTTCGACGTTTTCGTCGATCGCCGTGGGGGTCGCTCGGGTGGGTGATGTGACGTCATCAGGCCACGCGGGGTGGAGACAGCAGCGAAGCATCGGCGGTGTTCGCGTCGCCTGCGGTGAGGGACCCACCGATGCCTCCGGATCCGACCGTACCCGCTTCCCTGTTCACCGTGTTGGAATTCGTACGGGGCCACTTCACCACGCCGACGTTTCGCACCTTCGCCGCCCTGGTCACGGGGCTGATCGCGCAAACCGGACGGTGCACGGTGACCGGGATGCTCGCCGGCGCGGGATTGACGCGCACCTGGTCCCATGACCGCGCCCACGCCTTCTTCTCCCGCGCACCCTGGAAACCGGACCTCCCGGGCATCGCCCTGTCCCACCTGATCGTTCGCCGCCTGCCGCCCGAGGACGGGGTGTCGACCGTCGCGGTGGACGACACGCTGTTCAAGCGGCAGGCCCGATTTCTGCCCATCCGCCCCTACCAGCCCACCGATCAGGAAAACCGCGCCGTCCAGCAGGCATGGACCGCAGCCAGCGCCGCATGATCACCCAGACCTGTCAGAACGTCGAAAGTCGAGCTCGGCGGCGCGCCCGGGAAATCCCCTGACACCCTGCTGTCCCCGGGGCAGACTGGGCCGCCGGGGGACGGCTCGGACGAAGGGTGGGCGGGGTGGCAGCTGAGGTGGTTCAGAACGCCGGGCAGGTCGCGGCGCGGGGCTGGGGATCGGTGCTCGAATCGGTGGTGGTCTACGCCTCGGGTGCGCTCTGCCTGCGCCGGGCCCGCGGCACCGTGCCGCCGGACGGCCGGGTACGGCTGACCGGACTGCCCCGGACCCTCGACGGCACCCTGCTGCGCGCCCGGGTCGTCGGCGGGAGCACCTGGCGGGTCACCGAAGCCCGGCTGGAGGCGGCCGCCGAACTGCGCGACCCGCAGGACCTGCCCGAACTGCGCCGACGGGTCGAACAGGCCGAGGAATCGCTGGAGGCCGCCCGCGAGCGCTACGCCGGGCTGCGCGCCCGCTTCGAGGAGATCGCCGCCCTGCGCGCGGTCCCGCCCTCCGCCGCACCCCGGCCGGGGGAACCCCCGTACGCCGGCGAGCAGCCGCACCGCCGCACACCCGCCGACGCCTGGCTCGAACTGGCGGACTTCGTCGACGAGCGGCTCACCGCCCTGGACGCCCGCGCCCTGGTCCTCGCCGACGAGGTCCGGCTGGCGGAGCACGATCTCGCCGTCGCCCTGGAGGCCCTCGGACACGCCTCCACCGCCGAGCCCGCCCACCCGGTCGAGACCAGCGCCGTCGTCGCACTGACCCTCACCGGCGGCGACGGCAGCGGACGGGACGTCGAGATCGAGGTGGAGTACGGCGTCCAGGCCGCGTTCTGGGTGCCGTCGTACCGGCTGAGCCACCGTCACGGCGACGGCGGCGACGGATCCCTCGTGCTGCGCGCCTCCGTCCTCCAGCTGAGCGGTGAGGACTGGACGGGGGTACGGCTGGCGCTGTCCACCGCCGACCTGACCCGCCGTACCGATCTGCCGCAGCTGCGCTCGGTGCGGATCGGACGCCGTCAGCCCGCCCCCGCCCCCTCGGGCTGGCGGGCGGCGCCAGCCGGGCTGGCCGAGCTGTTCGCGGGCTACGACGCGGCGGGCCCCCGCCCGCAGACCAGGCACGGCCGGACGTTCGGCGCAGCCGCCCCCGACCCGACCCGCAGCGCACCTGCACCGCGCGGTCCGCTGGCACCCGGCGCGGGCGGTCTGCTCGGCGTGCCGGACGAGGCGTCCGCCGCCGACCGCTTCCACGGCCACGGCGACGGGGGCGCGGGCGCAGCCGTCCCCCAGGCCCCCGCAGCACCCGGCAGCGCACCCGGCACACCGCCCCCGTACGGCGCCCCCGTCGCGTACGGGATCGCACCACCCCCACCGAGCGGCCCCGCCGCCGGCGGCCCCGCCGGCCCGGCCCTGGGGGGCCCACCCCCCGCGCCGGCCCCCGCGATGGCCCCACGCATGCGGATGGCCGCCCCGCCACCCGCTCCGGTCCCGGCCGCAGCCGCAGCCGCAGCCGCAGCGCCCGGCAGCACGCCCGGCGCACCCACCGAACCCGCGGAACCGGCTCAGCTCACACAGCCCGCCGAACCCGCACCGCCCCACCCCGCTCCCGAGTGGCTCGACTACGCCACGCTCGCCCTGCAGGGCCCACAGGCCCCGCCCGCCACCCGCGGCCGGCTGCTGGCGGCCCCCGCCCCGGACCGGGCCCCGGGCCGGCGTGCCGCCCAGGCGGCCGCCGCGGCGGCGCTGCCCGAGCACGCGGTCCCGCCCCACCGGTCGGCCGGGTCGTTCGCCTACCGCTACGACGCCGCCGCGCCCGTGGACATCCCGTCCACCGGCCGCTGGTGGCACACCGTCACGATCGCCGAGGTCCCGGTCGGGCTGCGGACCGAGTACGTCTGCGTGCCCTCGGTCGAGGAGACGGTCTACGCCACCCTGCTGCTGACCAATCCCACCGCCCGGCCACTGCTGGCGGGTCCGGTCGAGGTGAGCGTGGACGGCGAGTTCCTGCTCACCGCGGCGCTGCCGACGCTGGCGCCCGGGGACACCCGCCGGGTCGGGCTGGGCGTGGCGGAGGGCATCCGGGTGGCCCGCCGTACGGAGCTGCGCGAGTCCACGGCGGGGCTGCGGAACAACGTCACCGTGCTCGACCACCGGGTCCACGTGGAGCTGGCCAACCGGCTCGGCCACCCGGTCACGGTGGAGGTGCGCGAACGCGTCCCGGTCACCGCCGACGCCGAGATCCGGATCGAGGAACGACCCGGCTGGACGGCGCCCGGGGAGCAGTACCCCCGGGAGGCGGCCGGGGCCGAGCCCTCGGACACCCACCCGCCGAGCACCCGCCTGTGGCGGGTGGAGCTGCCCGCCGACGGCACGGCCGAGCTGGACGGCGGCTACGAGATCCGAATCCCGGCCGGCAAGGCCATCCTCGGCGGAAACCGGAGGAACTGACCCATGACCACCCCGCCCGCTACCCCCTCCGCCCCGGTCCATCCGCTCCCGGTCACGGCCGTCACCTGTCTTGAGGACCGCGCCCTGGTGGTCCGGACCACCACCCTCGACCTGCACCCGGGCATCCAGCGGCTGCGCCTGGGCCCGATCACCGCGCTGGCCGTCGACCGCTCGCTGCGGGCCGACCTGGCGGGCGAGCGGCTCGGCGCGGGCCGGGTCCTGGACGCCCGGGTCGTCCGCTCCTGGACGCCGCGTGCCCCGCTCGCACCCACCGAGGCCGACTCCGAGCTGCGCCGCCGGGTCCACCTGCTGGAGCAGGAGCAGCTCTCCGAGGAGGCCCGCCGCCGCCGGCTGGAGGCCCGGCTGGCCCTGCTCGCCCAGCTAGCCGCCGACCTGCTGCGCGAGATCGGCGAGGGCGCCGGCCACGGCGAGATCGAACGGGTCCGCTGGGGGCGCGAGTTGGACCGGGTGGACGCCGAGCGCGAGTCGTACGGGGAGCAGCTGCGGGCGGTGCGGTCCCGGTTGCGGACCGTCGAGGAGGAGGTGCGGCAGGCCCAGCTGGCGCTGGACGACGCCGAGGAGGAGCCCGCCGAGCTGCTCGGGTACGTGGAGCTGACGGTCGAGGCGGCCGAGCCGGGGACGCACCGGCTGACGCTCTCCCACCTCGCGCCGTGCGCCCTGTGGCGGCCGGCCTACCGGGCGACGCTAAACGACGGCGCTCTGCTGCTGGAGACGGAGGCGGTCGTCTGGCAGCGCACCGGCGAGGACTGGTCGCAGGTCCGGCTGACCCTCTCCACCGCCCGTTCCGCCCTGGCGGGCGAGCCGCCGCGGCTGGTCGAGGACGTGCTGGCGCTGCGCGACAGGTCGGCCCAGGAGCGCCGCACGGTGGACGTCGAGCTGCGCGAGGAGGAGATCGGCAGTACCGGACCGGCCGCGGTGGACGGTCTCCCGGGGGTGGACGACGGCGGCGAGGTGCGTGTCCTGCGCGCTCCCGAGCCCGCCTCGGTGCCCGGCGACGGCCGCCCGCACCGGGTGCCGCTCACCGCCTTCAGCACCTCCGTGAGCAGTGAGTACGCCTGCGCGCCCGAGCTGTCCCCGCTGGTCACCGAGGTGGTCAGGTTCCGCAACGGCGCCGGGCACGCACTGCTGGCGGGCCCGGTGGACCTGGTCAGGGACGGCGGGTTCACCGGCCGCGCGGAACTGCGCTTCACCGCCGCAGGCGCGACCGCCGAGCTGTCCTTCGGCAGCTCGGACGGCTACCGGGTGGTCCGGGAGACCGAGGAGAGCCGGGGCAGTACCGCGCTGGCCCAGCGCACGGTGCTGACCCGTACGGTCCGGCTGCACCTGTCCCGCTTCTCCGCGCCCGAGGAGCAGGCGGAGCAGGTGGTCGCGGTGCGCGAGCGGATCCCGGTCTCGGAGGTCGCGGCGGTGGAGGTGCGGCTGCGCAAGGAGGCGTGCTCCCCGGCGCCGGACGAGCTGGACGCCGAGGGTGTCGTCCGCTGGGACGTGCCGCTGCCACCGGGTGGCCGACGGACCGTCACCCTGGTGTACGAGGTGTCGGCGGCGGCCAGGGTGGCCGGGATCTGACCGGTCCCGACCGGCACCGCACAGAACCGTCAACTCCGGTACAAATACGGTAAAAAAGACACATGATCTACCACCTCGCACCCCTGGACGACTGGCTCCGCGACCCTGGGCGGCCGTACGCCACCACCTCCCTGCTGACCGACGGTTTCATCCACTGCTCGGCCGACGAGCAGACCACGCTGGCCGTCGCCAACGCCTTCTACCAGGAGGCTCCGGAGCCGCTGATGGCCCTGCTGATCGAGGAGAGCCTGGTGGAGCCGATGGTGAAGTGGGAGGCGCCGCACGGCGCACCACCGCCGGGTGCGACCCCGGGCGTGCTGTTCCCGCACATCTACGGGCGCCTCAACCGGACCGCGGTGGTCGGGCTGGAGAAGGTCGAACGCGGCCCGGACGGCCGCTGGAACGCCCTCCGGCCCTGGAGCTGAACTCCGCCGCGCGGCGGCCCCGCGCGGGGGCGCCGGGCGCCGCCCCGAGGAGCACCGACCGGGCCTACAGCCAGCCGCGTTCCCGGGCCGCCATCCCGGCCTGGAACCTGGTGGTCGCGCCGAGCTGCCGCATCAGCGTCTGCAACCGCCGCTGGGTGGTCCTGGCACTCCAGCCGAGCGACCGGGCGATCGACTCGTCGGTGAGCCCGGCCGCGAGCAGGCCGAGCAGCTTGCGGTGGTCCTCCTCGGGGCCCGACCCCTCGCTCCCGGTGCCGATCGCCGCCTGCAGCGGGACCGCCCGTTCCCACTCCGCCTCGAAGAGCGCGTCCAGGCCCTGGAGCAGGGCGGACGGATGGACCACGTACGCGGCGTCCAAAACAGCGTCGCCGACGCTGATCGGGATGATCGCCATCCGGTCGTCCGCCATCATCATCTTCATCGGCAGCACCGGCCGGACCTTGCACTCCTCGCCGTCCGCGACACCGGGCAGGATGTCCTTCTCCAGCCGCCCGGGCCAGGCCACGGCCTCCTTGTCGTAGATCGCGCGGAACTTCAGCCCGGCCTTGAGCCGCTGGCGCTGCCGGGGCAGGGCGGCCACCGGGTCCTGGATGTAGGGCGGGCAGTCGAAGCCGCGCACCTGGTACTGGGCGGTCCCGACCAGGTGTTCCAGCCGCTGGGCGATGGCCTCACCGCCGGTCAGCACCTCGACCGAGTGGGCGGGGTCGGTGAAGCGGCTGGCCTCCCGGAAGGCGTCCATCAGCCGGTGCATCTCGGCGCGGGCGCCGCGCAGCTGCGCCTCGCGGTGGCCGATCAGCGTGCCGATGGCGACGTCGGGGGCGACGGCCAGGTAACGCTCGCGGTCGACCGGGCCGCGGGTCACCATGCCCTGCTCGGCCAGCCGGTCGAGGGCCGCCCGGCACTGTTGCAGCGTCAGTCCGCACTGGTCGGCGAGCTCCTCGGCGGTGGACTGGGGCGCGGCCACCAGCGCCGCGTACAGCTGTCCGTCCGGCCGACCAAGACCGAGCACTCCGAATGCGTCGAGCACGACGTTCCTTCCCCCACGACCTCACCCCGGGTGGCGCACTCCCGCCATCCGGCCGGGCACCAGTTGTTGGCAATCGTGCGCCACGGATCGAGCGGCTGACAAGCTGGGGGGAACCCGGTGCGGCCAGGCTCACACCCCGTCCCCCCAGGACAGCAGAGGGCCTCCCCGCCGTTCGGCGGGGAGGCCCTCATCACCAGGTCCTACGGACCGGTAACACCGATGCTCACAGACCGACCTCGCGCATCAGCTGGCCGACCTCCGGGTTGGTCAGACGGCGCAGCCAGCCCGACTTCTGGTCGCCCAGGGCGATCGGGCCGAAGTGGGTCCGGACCAGCTTCTCCACCGGGAAGCCCGCCTCGGCGAGCATCCGCCGCACGATGTGCTTGCGGCCCTCGTGCAGGGTGACCTCGACCAGGTAGTTCTTGCCGACGTTCGAGACCACCTTGAAGCTGTCGGCACGGGCGTAGCCGTCCTCCAGCTCGATGCCCTGCGCGAGCTGCTTGCCCAGGTCGCGCGGGATCGGACCCTGGATGGCCGCCAGGTAGGTCTTGGTGACGCCGTAGCGGGGGTGGGTCAGGCGGTGGGCCAGCTCACCGTGGTTGGTGAGCAGGATGATGCCCTCGGTCTCGGTGTCGAGGCGGCCGACGTGGAACAGCCGGGTCTCCCGGTTGGTCACGTAGTCGCCCAGGCACTGGCGGCCGTCCGGGTCCTCCATCGTGGAGACCACACCGGCCGGCTTGTTGAGCGCGAAGAACAGGTACGACTGGGTGGCGACGGTCAGGCCGTCCACCTTGATCTCGTCCTTCTCGGGGTCCACCCGCTTGCCCTGCTCGGTGACCAGCAGGCCGTTGACCTCGACCCGGCCCTGCTCGATCAGCTCCTCGCAGGCCCGACGGCTGCCGATACCGGCCCGCGCCAGCACCTTCTGCAGCCGCTCGCCCTCGGGCTCGCCGAAGGTCTTGGGCAGCTTCACGGCCGGCTTGTCGTGCCGGGCCAGCACCGCGTCCTCGATCCGGGCCTGCAGCTCGCGCGAGCGCTGCGGCTGACGGCGCGGGTCGCCCGGGGCGCCCTGGCCCTCACGGCGCGGCCGCGGGGCCGGCGAGGGCTTCCGGGAGCCGAAGCTGCTGCGGCCCGGCGTGGCGTTGGGGCCGCCGCCGTACTCGGGCCGGTCGTAGCGGCGCTCCTCCGGACGCGGCTGGCCCTTGCCCGACCCCTGCCGCCGGTCGTCACGCCCGTACGAACCACCGTCACGCCCGTACGAACCGCCGCCGCGCGAGGACGACGAACCGCCGCCGTACGAACCACCGTCACGGCCGTACGAACCGCCACCGCGCGAGGACGACGAACCGCCGCCGTACGAACCGCCGTCACGGCCGTACGAACCACCGCCGCGCGAGGACGACGAACCGCCCCGCCCGCCGGCCTGGCCGCCACGGCCTCCGCCGCCGCTGCCGCTGCCGCCGCCGTAGGACGAGCCGCCCCGGGAGCCGCCGTACGAGCCGCCCCGGCCCCCGCCCTGTCCACCACGGCTCTGGCCGCCGCCACCGCCGCCGCTGTTCCTGCCGTTGCCACTGCTACGCATCAAAATGTCCGTACGTCGTATCCGTCTGGGGAGTGTGCAAGTCGTTTCGGCCGACCTCACCGCCCCCTGCCCGATCAGACACGAGCCTGACCGGCCTCGTCTCCGCCGCCCACCGCACGCGCGGCGGCGACCGCCTCCGCGATCATCGTGCCTTCGAGGGACTCCGCTTCCACGTCGTCGACCTCGGGCAGGAAGGGTGCGAGCTCCGGCAGCTCGTCCAGGCCGCGAAGCCCCATCCGTTCCAGGAAGTAGTTCGTCGTCCGATACAGGATCGCACCTGTTTCGGGCTCGGATCCGGTCTCTTCCACCAGTCCTCGCTGTACCAGGGTACGCATCACGCCGTCACAGTTCACACCGCGTACCGCGGAGACCCGGCTGCGCGACACCGGTTGCCGGTACGCGACCACCGCCAGCGTCTCCAGCGCGGCCTGGGTCAGCCGCGACTGCCGGCCGTCCAGGACGTAGCGGTCCACGGCGGGAGAGCACTCGGTCCGGGTGTAGAAACGCCAGCCCCCGGCCACCGGCCGCAGGTCGAAGCCGCGGCCCTGGGCGGTGTACTCGGCGGACAGCTCGCGCAGTACGGCGGCCACCTCGGCGCGCGGACGCTCCAGCACCTCGGCCAGGTGCGCCTCGGTGGCGGGCTCGTCCACCACCAGCAGGATCGCCTCCAGCGCGGCCCGCACCGGCACGCCGTCGCCGGTCACCGGCGGCTCCCCGGCCGCACCGTCCGCACCGGCCGGCAGCGCCCCCGGGCCGGCAGGGCGTCCCCCGAGGTCGCAGGCGGGTTCCAGCGGACCGTGGGCGCAGTCCTGGAGCTCCCGCGCCCGGTGCTGCCCCGGGACGCCCAGCGCCCGCCTGAGCGGCTTCGGCCGCCCGTCTCCGTCCGGCTGCTCCGTCACGATGCCGCACCCTCCTCGACCGTCTCCCGGGCCGCCTCCCGGGCGGTGTCCCGGTCCTGTGCCCCCGGCGGGCGGTCGAACTCGTCCGTGACCTCGACCGGCCGGTCCGGCTCGGCGACCCAGCGCACCAGCAGCTCGCCCAGTGCCCGGGGCTGCTCGAAGTCCAGCGCCCGCTCCCGGTACAGCTCCAGCAGGGCCAGGAAGCGGGCGACCACCACCAGGGTGGACTCGGCGTCCGCCACCAGCTGCTCGAACGTCGCCGAACCGAGCGCGGTGAGCCGGTCCACCACCCGGCCCGCCTGCTCGCGCACGCTGACCGGCGGGGTGTGGATGTGGTCCACGTAGACCACCGGCGCCGGCCTGGGCGCCATCGCCTTGGCCGCCAGCTGCGCGAAGCGCTCGGCACCGATGCCGAGCACCACCTCGGGCAGCAGCCCGGCGTGGCGCGGCTCCAGGCCCACGCTGCGGGCCCGCCGGCGCAGCTCGCTCTCCCAGCGGTCGCCGAGGACCGCCGCCACCTGTTTGTACGCGCGGTACTGGAGCAGCCGGGCGAAGAGCAGGTCGCGGGCCTCCAGCAGCGCGAGGTCCTCCTCGTCGTCGACCTCGGCGGCGGGCAGCAGCCTGGCCGCCTTGAGGTCCAGCAGGGTGGCCGCGACCACCAGGAACTCGGTCGCCGCGTCCAGGTCCCAGTCGGGGCCCATCGCCCGGATGTGCGCGACGAACTCGTCGGTGACCCGGGAGAGCGCCACCTCGGTGACGTCCATCCGGTGCTTGGCGATCAGGCTGAGCAGCAGGTCGAACGGGCCCTCGAAGTTGTCCAGCCGCACCAGGAACCCGGCCCGTGCCCCGCCGGCCTCGGCGGCGGGCCGGTCGGCCCCTGCAGGTTCAACGGTGCTCGACATGACGGTCCATCTTCGCCCACCCCGGCTCCCCGGCGCCGCAGGCACGTGGTGAACGCCCCCGGGGTCCAGGAGTCGGTCCGGTCGACGGCGTGCCCGGCGGGCCCCGCACCTTCGCGGTGGCCGGGCGGGCGGTCCCTCGCGCCCAGGGGCTCACGGCCCGTAGCGTGGTTCCGGGCCCTGGCAGGGCCGGGCC
This sequence comes from Kitasatospora sp. NPDC056138, assembly GCF_042264695.1. Classification (NCBI taxonomy): domain Bacteria; kingdom Bacillati; phylum Actinomycetota; class Actinomycetes; order Kitasatosporales; family Streptomycetaceae; genus Kitasatospora; species Kitasatospora sp. NPDC056138. Next base: position 20,341 of record NZ_JBHJVK010000065.1, read on the forward strand.
TCAGCGGCCGCGCAGCCGCCGTACCAGGATGCTCGCCTCACCGCGCTGCTCCAGGTCGGCCAGGACGACCGAGATGGCCTCCCGGACGACTCGGCCGCGGTCCACCGCCAGCCCGTGCTCGCCGCGCAGGACCAGCCGGGCGTGCTCCAGGTCCATGAGCTCCTCGGCGGACACGTACACGGTGATCTTCTCGTCGTGCCGCTCGCGTCCGGTGGGCCGCCGTGCGGCCCGGCTGCGGGAGCGGGCCCGCCGGGCGGCCTCCCCCGTCTGCTCCTCGCCCTGGGCCGGCCCCTGCGGCTGCCGCCCCGGTGCCTGCTGCGGGACGCCCGCGGCGTTCTCGGCGGCCGTCCGCGGCTGCTCAAGGCGGCCGGGGGGCGTCTGACCCGGGGCGTCCGCCGGCCCCGGCCCGGTGCCGGACTCGGCCGCGCGGGCGGTCTCCGTTCTGGGCGCCTCGGCCGGGCGGGCGAGGGAGGGCGACAGCGCCATCCCGCCCGTGGTCCGGAACAGCTCGTCGGCCCCCGGGAGACTCACTCGGCGGGGCGGCACCGGTCGAGCACCTCCCTGGCGAGCTGGCGGTAGGCGGCGGCACCGACCGAGTTGGTCGCGTACGTGGTGATCGGCTCGCCGGCCACCGTGGTCTCCGGGAAGCGGACGGTCCGGCCGATCACGGTGTGGAAGACGTGCTCGCCGAACGCCTCGACGACCCTCGCCAGCACCTCGCGGCTGTGCACGGTGCGCGAGTCGTACATGGTGGCCAGGATGCCGTCCAGGCGCAGCTCGGGGTTGAGCCGCTCGCAGACCTTCTCGATGGTCTCGGTCAGCAGCGCGACACCGCGCAGCGCGAAGAACTCGCACTCCAGCGGGACGATCACGCTGTGAGCGGCCGTCAGGGCATTGACCGTCAGCAGGCCCAGCGAGGGCTGGCAGTCGATGATGACGTAGTCGTAGTCGGGCAGCAGCGGCTTCAAGGCCCGTGCCAGCGCGGACTCCCGGGCCACCTCGCTGACCAGCTGCACCTCGGCGGCGCTGAGGTCGATGTTGGAGGGCAGCAGGTCCATGCCGGGGATGGCGGTCTTCAGCAGCACCTCATCGGCCGTCAGGCCCCGCTCCATCAGCAGGTTGTAGACCGTGACGTCGAGCTCCATCGGGTTGACGCCCAGTCCGACGGAGAGCGCGCCCTGCGGGTCGAAGTCGACCAGCAGCACCCGGCGGCCGTACTCGGCGAGCGCGGCACCCAGGTTGATGGTCGACGTGGTCTTGCCGACGCCGCCCTTCTGGTTGCACATCGCGATGATCTGCGCGGGGCCGTGCTCGGCCAGCGGCGCGGGGATCGGGAAGTAGGGCTGCGGGCGGCCGGTGGGGCCGATCCGCTCACGGCGCTGGCGTGCTGCGTCAGGGGCCAAGGTGGCGGCGTACTCCGGATCGGGTTCGTACTCGGCATCCGGGTCGTCGTACGAGCCGTAGGCGAAGTCGCCGTAGACCAGGCCGTGCGCGGCCAGGTCGGCGTCGTAGTCGGTGACGGTGGCGGTGGCGGTGACGCCGGAGGTCTGGCGTGCCTCGAAGGTGCGGACCGCGACCGAGCCGACCTCCACCGAACCCACCGTGGCCTGCCGGGCCGTGAGCTCCTCGTTCGGCTGTCCGGCGGCGTGCTCCGCCAGTCCTGGCTGACCACCCCCGGGAGCAAATGTCGACTCATTCACAAGTCGTCTTACCTCCTTGGGCATCCAGGACTCTATGTCGATTCGTCAGCGTGGCAGCATGCCGACGGTTTGCGACTCTAGGCCGTCTGCGGCGTTCGCAGCAACACAATCCACGGTAGTGGGCCGGATGTGTCGGCCGTCGGACCGCTCGCTGTCAAGGGCCGAGAGAGTCCATGACCCTAACGTTTCTGCGGAGGCCGCCGCCGCCCGGCGGGCGGGTCACCCTCCCTGCCGCGGCGGGCGGGTGACGTGTTGCACATGAATTGACATCACGCGGCCACTCGGCCTTCATCGCCGGTTCCGGGCATGCTGAAGCCCCCGGCCCTCCCTCGTGCCCGTCGGCGGGCGAGGAGGGGGGTCGGGGGCGTGGCACCGCCCTACCGGGGCATGCCGTTCAGCTGATGCGCAATCAGGCGAGCACGCTGTCCAGGGAGATGGACTCCAGGCCGAAGGCCTCGGCGACGGCGGCGTAGGTGATCTGGCCCTCGTGGACGTTCAGACCCTTGGCCAGCGCGGCGTCGCGGCGCAGCGCCTCCTTCCAACCGCGGTTGGCCAGCTCGACGACGTACGGCAGCGTCGCGTTGGTCAGCGCGTAGGTGGAGGTGTTCGGGACGGCGCCCGGCATGTTGGCCACGCAGTAGAAGACCGAGTTGTGGACCTGGAAGGTCGGCTCGGCGTGCGTGGTGGGACGCGAGTCCTCGAAGCAGCCGCCCTGGTCGATCGCGATGTCGACGAGCACGGAGCCCGGCTTCATGCGGGAGACCAGCTCGTTGGTGACCAGCTTCGGGGCCTTGGCGCCCGGGATCAGCACGGCGCCGATGACCAGGTCGGCCTCCAGGACCGCGCTCTCCAGCTCGTAGGCGTTGGAGGCGATGGCCTTGATCTTCGTGCCGAAGATGCGGTCGGCCTCACGCAGCTTGTTGATGTCGCGGTCGAGCAGGGTCACCTCGTAGCCCATGCCGATGGCGATGGTGGCGGCGTGCCAGCCGGAGACGCCACCGCCGATGACGACGGCCTTCGCCGGGTGGGTGCCGGGCACGCCACCGGGGAGGGTGCCACGGCCGCCGGCCGGACGCATCAGGTGGTACGAGCCGACCTGCGGGGCCAGGCGACCGGCCACCTCGGACATCGGGGCGAGCAGCGGCAGGGCGCCGTTGGCGAGCTGCACGGTCTCGTACGCGATCGCGGTGGTGCCGGAGGCGACCAGCGCGTCGGTGCCGGCGCGGTCCGCGGCCAGGTGCAGGTAGGTGAAGAGGGTCTGGCCCTTGCGCAGGCGGTGGTACTCCTGCGCGATGGGCTCCTTGACCTTCAGCAGCAGGTCAGCAGCGGCCCACACCTCGTCGGCGGTGGGGAGGATGGTGGCACCGGCGGCCACGTACTCCTCGTTGGTGATCGAGGAGCCGACACCGGCGTTGTCCTCGATGACGACCTCGTGCCCGTTGCGCACCAGCTCGTGCACGCCGGCGGGCGTGATGGCCACGCGGTACTCGTGGTTCTTGACCTCGCGGGGGATGCCGACCTTCACGGCTAAACACGTCCTCTTGCCATGGGGGTCCCTACCGGAGAAGACCGGCGGGCGACGCGCACGGGAGAAGCCATCGGAAGACACCGAGACACACTTCGCTGCGCGACTGCTGTCGAGTGTAATGAAGCCCAGCGAATCCGCCAGCCTTCCAAACTGAATAAATCAGCTCGTTACATTGGCACTTTCGTAGGCTTGTGACGGGATCGCATCGCCAAGGGCGACTAACCACACATCTACGACATTACTCCCGGGAGGGTCGATCCGACCCCTCCCCGGCCTGCTGCCGCAAGGCCTCCAGGGCTCCCGCCACCACCACCCGGCCGCGCTCGTCGCCGAGGCGCCGCAGCAGTGCCACGGCGGTGCGGTACTCGCGGTCGGCCTCCTCGAAACGGCGCTGCCCGGCGTGGGCCTCGGCCGTCCTGGTCAGGAGCCGGGCCTCCGCCGGGCGGTCGCCCAGCGCCTGGCGCAGCGCGAGGGCGCGCCCGTACCAGTCCGCCGCCCGCACCGGGTCGCCCAGCGCCCGGTGGCACTCGCCGACCCCCTCCAGCGCGCGGGCGCAGACCGGGTCGTCGGCGGCGGACCTGGCGTGGTCCAGGGCGGCGCGGTAGCGGGCGGAGGCCTGTTCCCAGCGCCCGGCAGCGGCCTGCAGGTCCCCCAGGTTGAGCAGGGCGGCGGCGGCCCGCCGGGTGGCTCCGCTGCGCTCGGCCACCTTCAGCACCAGGCCGTGCAACTGGTAGAGGTCGGCCGGGGCGGCGGCGCCGGTCAACGGCAGGGCCCGCAGCAGCGCGGTGACCAGCCGCCCGGCCGATCCGTCCAGGTCCGCCTGGCCGATCGCCTCCCCCACCGCGCCGAACAGCGACTCCCGCTCGCCTAGCAGCCAGTCGGCGGCCTGCGCGGCGCTGCGCAGCCGGATCGGGCCGGGGAGCGGGTCCGTCACCGGACCGGCGGCGGGATCCAGCAGCCGGCGGGCCGAGTCCACCAGCCGCACCAGCCGCTCCAGCATCCTGGCCCGGGCCAGCTGCACCTCGGCCGGGCGGTCGGCGCCCTCGCGCAGCCGTACCAGCCGCAGGTAGAGCCGCCCGGGGACCCGGTAGCGCGGTGTGCCGTCGGCGGCGGGCACCTCCACGTCCAGCAGCTCCCGCTCGGCCAGCTGCCGCATGGTCGCCTCGGCCTCCGGCGCCGGGCAGCCGACCAGGGCGGAGGCGATCCGCAGATCGGCGAGCTGGGCGGGGGCGAGGGTGAGCATCCGCAGCATCCGCGCCTGCGCGGCGGTCAGCGAGCGGTAGGTGAGGTCGAACGCCGCGCTGAGCGGGTCGGTGTCCGGTACCGGCACCGGCCCCTGGGCCGCCACCTCGGCCTCCTGGCCCCCGCGCTGGTGACCGGACGTCCCCGGCCGCCCCTGGTCGCCCGGTCCCGCCGGACCTGCGCCGGAGCTCGGCCCGCCGGACCCGTTGGCGTGCCCGTGGCCCTTCCCCTGCTGCCCCCGGCCCGCCTCACCGGTGTCGGGGCCGTCGGCCCGGACCGCCTCGGCGCCGCCGGGAGCCGTCCGGGCCGCCCCGCCGGCGCCGGCGCCCGGCCGGCCGTTCGCGCGCTCGGGCCCGCGCCCGGCGCCGTCACCGTCACCCGTGGCCGCCCGCGCCGCGCGGCCGCCCGCTCCGCGCCGCACCGCGGGCCCGATCAGACGCGCCACGGCGCCGGGCCCGGCCGGGTCGCCGGCCGGACCTCCGGCCGGGACGGCGACCAGCGCCTCGTCCCGCGGCCCGGCCTGGCTCCGCAGCGTCCGGTCCTTCACCAGGGCGACCCGCCCGCCGGCCCCGCCCTGGGCCACCACGGTGGCGGTGGTCCTCGCGGCGGGCGCCGGTCCGGCCTGCGACAGCGCCCGCGCCGCCTCCGTCACGGCGGCCTTCGGGTTGCTGCGCAGCCAGCCGGCCATCAGCCGCAGCGCAGTGGGACCGGCACCGCACGCCTCGGCCAGGTCGGCCGCGCCGACCGGGTCGCAGCCGATCCTGGTGCCACCGACCAGGCCGCTGAGCAGGTCACCGGCCGAGGGCTGGTCCAGACCGCCGAGGATGACCGGGTCGATGTCCTCGATCCCGGTGAGCGGCCCCGCGGTGGTGGCGACCAGCAGGCAGCCGGGTTCGTCGGCGAGCAGCGGCCACAGCTGCCCGGCGTCGCGCACGTCGTCCAGCAGGAAGAGCAGGCGCCGGCCCGCCTGTGCCCTGCGCAGCGCGGCGCAGGCCGGGCCGTCGGCGCCGTCCCCGCTGCCGGGCACCAGGACCGAGTCCGGGACGGGACCGAGCTGTTCGAGCAGCAGCCGGGCGACCTGCCCCGGCGGGATCCGGCTGCCGTCCGGTGCGGAGAGCCGGGTGAACAGGACGCCGTCGGGGTAGGCCCGTGCCACCGAGCGCACGAACCGCACGGCGAGCGTGGTGCGCCCCGAACCGGGCCGCCCGGCCAGCACCACGACCGGGGAGCGGCCCCGCACCGGGCGGGCGGCGGCTGCGGCGAGGGCCGCGAGCTCGGTCCGCCGGCCGGTGAAGAGCGCCGGGACGGCGGGGAGCCGGTCGGTCGCGTCGTGCTCGGTGGGCCGTGCGTCCATCGTCGCCGTCTTCCTCGTCACCTGCGTCACTCCTGACCAGCCGACCAGCCCCGGCCGGGCCCCGGCCCGGCCCCCCTGCACGCACGCCCCGAGCCCGGACGGACCCGCCATGGGTCCGTCCGCGAAGCGTAGTTCGACCGTACGACGGACCCGGGGTGACACCGGTAGTACCAATCGGCAAATCACCCCGCCAGATCAACCGGCCGTCAGCGGCCGTGCCACCGCCGGGGGAACGGGGAACGGCGACCGGCCGTCAGTTCCCCGGGAAGGGCCTGGCCGGCCAGGGGCTGTCGCCGGGCCGCAGCGCGGGCAGGCCGGAACCGGTGAGGGCTGCGTGCAGTGCCAGCGTCCCGGTGACCAGCGTCGGGTTGTGCAGCTCGCCCGCGAGGACCAGCCGGACCAGCTCGTCCAGCGGCACCCGGGCGGTCTCGATCTCCAGTTCCTCGCCGTGCGCCTGGTAGCGCTCGCCCTCGGCCTCGGCGAGGTCGGTGGCGAGGAAGAGCCGCAGCGCCTCGTCGGTCCCGCCGGGCGAGGTGTAGAAGTCGACCAGCACCCGCCACTCCCCCGCCTTGCAGTGCGCCTCCTCGTAGAGCTCGCGCTGGGCGGCGTGCAGCGGGTTCTCCCCGGGGACGTCGAGCAGTCCGGCGGGCAGCTCCCAGAGCCGCTGGCGCACGGGGTGCCGGTACTGACGCAGGATCAGCACCCGCTGCCGGTCGTCGAGGGCGAGGACGGAGACCGAACCGGGATGGGTCTGGTAGTCGCGGCGGGCGTACCCGCCGTCGGGCATCAGCACCTCGTCGGTGCGCACACCGGTGACCCGGCCCCGGAACGGCACCGAGGACGCGCGCACCGGCCAGTCCTCCGCCACGTCCCTGATCTGCTGAATGTCCGTCATCGATCTCCCCTTCGGTCGCTCGGGCCCAACCTATGCCAAACGGCGGCCGTGCGAAGATCCGCACGACCGCCGTCCGACGACGGGCTCTTACTGGCCGTCAGTCTTGATCTTGATGGCCGCGGCCACCAGACCCGCGAACAGCGGGTGCGGGCGGGTCGGGCGGGACTTCAGCTCCGGGTGCGCCTGGGTGGCGACCAGGTAGGGGTGGACCTCGCGCGGGTACTCGACGTACTCGACCAGGTCACCCTTGGGGGACAGGCCCGAGAACTGCAGGCCGGTCTTCTCCAGGTCGGCGCGGTAGGCGTTGTTGACCTCGTAGCGGTGGCGGTGGCGCTCCTCGACGTACTGCTCGCCGCCGTACACCTCGCGGACGATCGAGCCCTCGGCCAGCTTGGCCGGGTAGAGGCCCAGGCGCATCGTTCCGCCCAGGTCGCCCTTGCCGTCCACGATCGCCAGCTGCTCGGCCATGGTGGAGATGACCGGGTACTTGGCGGCCGGGTCGAACTCGGTGGAGTTGGCCTCCGGCAGACCCGCCAGGTTGCGGGCGGCCTCGATGACCACGCACTGCAGGCCCAGGCAGAGACCCAGCAGCGGGAGCTTGTTCTCGCGGGCGTAGGTGATCGCGGAGACCTTGCCGTCCACACCGCGGTCGCCGAAGCCGCCGGGGATGCAGACCGCGTCCACGTCGCCGAGCTGCTCCTGGGCGCCCTCGGGGGTCAGGCAGTCGTCGGAGGTGACCCACTTGATCTCGACGCGGGCGTTGTTGGCGAAACCGCCGGCGCGCAGCGCCTCGGTCACCGACAGGTACGCGTCGGGCAGGTCGATGTACTTGCCGACCAGCGCCACCTTGACGATGTGCTGCGGCTCGTGGACGCGGCGCAGCAGGTCGTCCCAGGTGGTCCAGTCCACGTCGCGGAACGGCAGGTCGAGGCGGCGCACCACGTACGCGTCCAGGCCCTCGCCGTGCAGCACCTTGGGGATGTCGTAGATCGACTTGGCGTCGATGGCCGCGACCACCGCCTCCTCGTCCACGTCGCACATCAGCGAGATCTTGCGCTTGATGGCCTGCGGGACCTCGCGGTCGGCGCGCAGCACGATGGCGTCCGGCTGGATGCCGATGTTGCGCAGCGCGGCCACCGAGTGCTGGGTGGGCTTGGTCTTCAGCTCGCCCGAGGGGCCGATGTACGGCAGCAGGGAGACGTGCACGAAGAAGACGTTGTCCCGGCCGACCTCGTGGCGGACCTGACGGACGGCCTCCAGGAACGGCAGCGACTCGATGTCGCCGACGGTGCCGCCGACCTCGGTGATGACCACGTCGACGTCCTCGGTCGCCATCCGGCGGATCCGGGACTTGATCTCGTTGGTGATGTGCGGGATGACCTGGACGGTGTCGCCCAGGTACTCGCCGCGGCGCTCCTTGGCGATGACCGTCGAGTACACCTGGCCGGTGGTGACGTTCGCCGAGCCGTGCAGGTTGGTGTCGAGGAAGCGCTCGTAGTGACCGATGTCGAGGTCGGTCTCGGCGCCGTCGTCGGTGACGAAGACCTCACCGTGCTGGAACGGGTTCATGGTGCCCGGGTCCACGTTGAGGTAGGGGTCGAGCTTCTGCATCGTCACGCGCAGTCCGCGCGCCTTGAGCAGGGCGCCGAGGCTGGAGGCGGTGAGGCCCTTGCCGAGTGAAGAGGCGACACCCCCGGTGACGAAGAGGTGCTTGGTCGTCACGGCGCGGCCGTTCGCTGCCTTGCCGGAATGGGGCTGTGCCAAGAGGGGGCTCCCGTGGGTCGCGTGTCGAAGGTGACTCCGGTGGAGGACTGCCCGGATCTCCGCGCCGACGGGGAGTTCGCACTCGGCCCCAGAGCCTGAAGGCAGCTCCGGCGGGGTCGTCGGGTCGGCGGATCCGGGGTGGTTGATCCCACCAGTCCACGGGATACCAGGGTATCAGCGAGCTGCACCGGACGCGTTCCGGGCCGCTGCGGCGCGTCCGCCCGGGGCGTCCGGCCGTCCGGAACGGGTGCCCGGACGCCACCCTTCCCGGGTGGTCCCGGCACCGTACGGAGGGGCCCGGAAGGATCACCTCCGAATGGTCCGTCCGGACCGTCCTCGACCATCCTCTCGGACCACTTTGCCGATCACAGGCGTGACTGCGTCCCAACGCGGCGCTCTGCACGTGCCGCGCCCCCTCCCACCGACGTATCCTGCACGGACGCATCGCCGACAGCAGAGCACGCGGAGGGCGAGGGGGTCAGGACGACACCTCTTGGTCCCCGATGCGCGACCGGACACCTCCCGTACCAGTTCACCCGTCCAGGCCAGGGGCCCATCACAGCCCCGCCGGGCGCCCACGGCCCTCCCCGCACCCGGCGGAGGCCCCCGGCGGGCCGCCCAGCCCGGGCTCCGGCCCCGCAGACCGCCTGCCTCCAACCGTCTGCGCTGCCGCCGCCCAAATTGCGAACTGGAGACTCACGTGGCCGGCCGTATCGAGGACTACGCACTCATCGGGGACATGCAGACCGCCGCCCTGGTCAGCAGGGACGGGGCCGTCGACTGGCTCTGCCTCCCCAGATTCGACTCGCCGGCCGTCTTCGCCGGGCTGCTGGGCACCGATGAACACGGGTTCTGGCGGATCGGCCCGGCCGAACCCGTCGACGCGGAGGTCGCCCCGGCCACCCCGCCGCATCGCTCGCCCTTCACCGATTCGAGCTTCACCGATTCGAGTGAGATGCAGCCGGTCCCGGCCACCGCCGCCGCCCCGGCCGTACCCGCCGACCGGCGCCGCTACCGGGGCGACTCGCTGATCCTCGAACAGGAGTGGGACGCCCAGGGCGGCAGTGTCCGGGTGATCGACTTCATGCCGCCCCGCGCGCTCCTCGGGCCCGAGGCGGTCCCGCAGATGATCCGGATCGTCGAAGGCGTCTCCGGACGCGTCCGGATGCGCTCGGCCCTGCGGATGCGCTTCAGCTACGGCCGGATCACCCCCTGGGTGCACCGGGTCGAACAGCCCGACGGCGGCCACCGCACGGTGGCCATGGCCGGGCCCGACTCGGTCTGGCTGGACGGCAGGGCCGAGACGTACGGCCGCGACCTGACCACCTACGCCGACTTCACCGTCGCCGCCGGGGAGCGGATCGCCTTCGCCCTCACCTGGCAGGCCAGCCACCTGCCCGCGCCCAGCGCGCCCGACGCCGAGGCGGCACTCGCGCACACCGAGGAGTTCTGGCGCGACTGGGTCGGCCAGTGCACCTACCAGGGCCCCTACCGCGAGCCGGTGGTCCGCTCGCTGATCACCCTCAAGGCCCTCACCTACGCCCCGACCGGCGGCATCGTCGCCGCCCCCACCACCTCCCTGCCCGAGGACATCGGCGGGATGCGCAACTGGGACTACCGCTACACCTGGCTGCGGGACGCCGCGATCACCCTCTCCTCGCTGCTGCGCACCGGCTACCGCGAGGAGGCCCGCGCCTGGCGCGAGTGGCTGCTGCGCGCGGTCGCCGGCGACCCGGAGAACCTGCAGATCATGTACGGCATCGCGGGCGAGCGCGAGCTCACCGAGTCCGAGCTGGACTGGCTGCCCGGCTACGAGCACTCCACTCCCGTCCGGATCGGCAACGGCGCCGCCGGGCAGCTCCAGCTCGACGTCTACGGCGAGGTGGTGGAGGCCCTGCACCTGGCCCACATGACCGGGCTGGTCCGCAACGACCACGCCCACCACCTCCAGCTCAAGCTGATCAGCTACCTGGAGCAGCACTGGACCGCACCCGACGAGGGCATCTGGGAGGTCCGCGGCCCGCGTCGGCACTTCGTCCACTCCAAGGTGATGGCCTGGGTCGCCGTCGACCGCACCATCAAGTTGCTGGAGCAGTACCCCACCGAGATCCAGGACGGGAGCCCGCTGGAGCGCTGGCGGGAACTGCGCGACCGGATCCACGCGGACGTCTGCGAGAAGGGCTACGACCCCGACCGCAACACCTTCACCCAGTACTACGGCGGCCAGGAGCTGGACGCCTCCCTGCTGCTGATCCCGCAGATGGGCTTCCTGCCGCCGGACGACAAGCGGGTGATCGGCACCATCGAGGCGATCCAGCGCGAGCTGTCCACCGAGGACGGCTTCGTGCTGCGCTACCCCACCCACGACGCCCAGGGCGACAACGTCGACGGCCTGTCCGGCCACGAAGGCGCCTTCCTGGCCTGCTCGTTCTGGCTCGCCGACGACCTGGCGATGATCGGCCGGGTCACCGAGGCACGCGAACTGTTCGACCGGCTGCTCGGGCTGCGCAACGACCTCGGGCTGCTGGCCGAGGAGTGGGACCCGCGGGCCAAGCGGCAGGTCGGCAACTTCCCGCAGGCCTTCAGCCACGTGCCGCTGATCGACACCGCGCTGCGGCTGACCGCCTGCGGCGGTGCCTACCTCTCCGCCCAGCCCGACCTCCGCTCCGCCGACCGCACCGAGCAGGCCATGATGTGATCCCGGCCGGGGGGTTCAGGGGCGTCGGGGGGTGATCTCGGGGGCCCGGGGGCCGTGCGCGAGCGGGCAGGCGGGACAGGGGCGCGGGGGCCGCACGAGAGACCCCGCACCTTCGCAGCGGCCCGGTCGCGCGCCTCCCGCGCCCCGGGAGGCGCCCGGCTGATCGGGCGCCGCACAGCCCCGGGCGGTGCGGCGCCGGTCACCCGGCTCCCCGCGCCCCTGTTCCCGGCCCGGTCACGCAGAGCCCCTCGGCCTGGGCGGCCGGTTCAGTGGCCGTCGCGCTGGACCAGTTCGTCGTACGTGCTGAGCACCTGCGCCACCGTGGCCGCCTCGTCCGGCCAGGTCCCGGCCTGGGCGCGGCCGGCCGCGGCCAGCGCCGCCCTGCGGTCCGGGTCGGCCAGCAGGTCGCGGACGGCGGACGCCAGCGCGGCCGGGTCGCCGTACGGCACCAGGACCGCTGCCTCGCCGACCAGTTCGGGGATGCCGCCGACGCTCGTGGCGACCACCGGCACGCCCGCCCGCATCGCCTCCTGGACCACCAGCGAGCGGGCCTCCCAGCGGCTGCTCACTACCACCAGGTCGGCGGCGGCCAGCAGGTCGGGCACATCGGTGCGGTAGCCGAGCAGTTCCACCGGCAGCCGTTCGGCCGCGACCCGCTCCCGCAGTCCCCCGCCCTCCGGTCCCTCGCCCGCGATCACCACCAGGGGGTCGCGCTCGCCCAGGGCCCCGGCCGCGTCCAACAGCAGGCCGAAGGACTTCTGCTGGACCAGGCGGCCGATCGCCAGCACCACCGGCCGATCGGGACGGTCGCCCAGCAACCGGGCCCGGGACGCCTCCCGGCCGAGGTCGCCGGGCGGCATCGGCGGGGCCGCGACGGGGCCGAGCCGGGCGTCGGTGGCACCGAGCTCACGGGCCCGGGCGACCAGGTCGGAGGAGGCCCCGAGGACCAGGTCGGCGGCCCGCGCCACCCGCCGCTCCATCAGCCGCTGGAGCCGGCGTTCCATGCCGGTCGCCAGCATCGCGTGGTGGAAGGTCACCACCAGCGGGGTCTGCGGGCGGAGTCCGGGGAAGCGCCCGGCGGTGCGCAGCGTCAGATCGGAGAGGAGACCGGCCCGCAGGCCGTGGGCGTGCACCACGTCGGCGCCGGTGAAGGCGCGGCGCAGCTCGCCGATGGCGGTGGCGTCGCTGCGTGCCCCGGCGGTCGGGGTGATGTCGACCAGGTGGAACCTGGCACCGGTGCGGGAGAAGCCGAACAGCGGGTCCGTCCCGGCGGGGCCGCAGACGGTCACGCCGACGCCGTGCGCCACCAGGCCCTGCGCGAGGGAGCGCACGTGCGCGCCGATGCCGCCGGTGCTCGCGGACAGGACGAGTACCACGTGCAGCTGGCCCCGGCTCTCCTGGGCCGCGGTGGGGCCGGTGCCGGTGGCCCGGGTCGCGGAATGGTCCACGTCGTCTCGCTCCGACTCGTTCACGAACTCACGCCGCCTGCGGGAGTATCCGCGAGCGCCGCTCGGGACTGGGATGCCAGTGTCCAGCCGCCACCATGCCAGGTCGGGAGGGGTCTTGGACAGTCGGCGGGCCTCGCGGGCGCGTCGTGCTGCCCCGGACCCGCGGCCGGCCGGGCACCCCCGTTCAGGGGCGCGGGTCGCCGGGGAGCCGCCCGGCGGTCCGGGTACGAAGCCCCCGGGCCGGCCGGTGGGACCGTCCCGGGGTGATGGCCGTCACCGCTCGGACCGGCCGGCGCCCGGGGGTCGGGCCCCCGGCCGCCGGCCGGGCTCAGTGGGCCCGCGGGGTGCGGGCGGCGGCGAGGAGCTCCTCGGCGTGGGCGCGGCCCAACTCCGAGTCCTCCAGGCCGGCGAGCATCCGGGAGAGCTCGCGCACCCGCTCCTCGTCGCTCAGCACCTTGACGCCGCTGCGGGTCACCGTGCCGTCGTTGGTCTTCACCACCACCAGGTGCCGGTCGGCGAAGGCGGCCACCTGCGGCAGGTGGGTCACCACGACCACCTGGGCGGACTGTGCCAACTTGGCCAGCCGGCGGCCGATCTCGACCGCCGCCTTGCCGCCGACCCCCGCGTCCACCTCGTCGAACAGGTACGTGGGCACCGGGTCGGCGCCGGCGAAGACCACCTCGACGGCCAGCATCACCCGGGACAGCTCACCGCCGGACGCGCCCTTGGCGATCGGCCGCGGCTGCGCGCCGGGGTGCGGGGCGAGCAGCACCTCGACCTCGTCCACACCGTGCGGCCCGTACGTGACGGTGCGGCCGTCGATCTCGATGCCCCCGAGGTCCTCGACCTGGCTGATCGCGAAGCTCACCCGGGCGTGCGGCATGGCGAGTTCGGCCAGCTCGGCGGAGACGGCGGCGGCGAAGCGGTCGGCGGCGGCGTGCCTGGCGGCCGAGACCTCGGCGGCCAGGTCGGCCAACTCCGCGCGCAGCACGGTCTCCTGGGCGCCGAGCTCGTCGATCCGGTCGTCGTCGCCGTCGAGTTCGGCCAGCCTGAGCGAGCCCGCCTCGGCCCACTCCAGTACCTCGGCCAGCGAGTTCTCCGGACCGCCGTACTTGCGCAGCAGCTGGGACAGCACCGCCCTGCGGTCCTCGACCGCCGCCAGCCGTACCGGATCCGCGTCCAGGTCGTCGGCGTACCCGGCCAGGTCGCCGGCGACGTCGGCGAGCAGGTAGCCGACCTCGTTGAGGCGGTCGGCCAGGGCGGCGAGCCGCTCGTCGTGGTGGCGGACGGACTCCAGGGCCCGGCGGGACTGCGCGAGCAGGGTGCCCGCGTCCAGCGAGTCCGGGTCGGCCGGGTCGCCGGCCAGGGCGGCGTGGGCCTGCGTCGCGGCTCCGGACAGCGCGTCGGCGTGGCCCAGGCGCTCGGCCTCGGCGGCCAGCTCGACGTCCTCCCCGGCGACCGGCTCGGCAGCGCCGATCTCCTCCAGGCCGAAGCGCAGCAGGTCCGCCTCCTGGGCCCGCTCGCGGGCCTTGGTGGTCAGCTCCTCCAGCGTGGCCGAGACCTCGCGCAGGCTCCGGTACACCTCGCGGTAGCGGGCCAGCGGCTCGGCCACCGCCTCGCCCGCGTACCGGTCCAGCGCACCGCGCTGGCGGGAGGGGCGCAGCAGGCGCTGCTGGTCGGTCTGGCCGTGCACGGCGATCAGGTCCTCGCCGAGCTCGGCGAGCAGGCCGACCGGGACCGACCGCCCGCCGACGTGGGCGCGCGAGCGGCCCTCGGCGGAGACCGTGCGGCTGATCAGCAGCGCGCCGTCGTCCAGCTCCGCTCCGGCCTCCAGGGCGCGGGCGGCCACCGGGGAGCCCGCGGGCAGCTCGATGCGGCCCTCGACCACCGCCCGGTCCGAGCCGCCCCGCACCAGGGCCGGGTCGGCCCGGCCGCCGAGCAGCAGACCGAGGCTGGTCACCACCATGGTCTTGCCCGCGCCGGTCTCGCCGGTCACCGCGGTGAAGCCGGGCGCCAGTTCGACCACCGCGTCGTCGATGACGCCAAGATCCCGTATCCGCATCTCGTCCAACACGGAGACGACCTTACGAGGTCCGACCCCCACCGCGCGACGAGCCGAGGTCCGGGCGGTGCAAGTTCATCCCATCCGGCATCGTCGCCACCGACTCCGTGCGCGAGCGGCCACCGAGCGTGTAGCACCCGGCCCGGGCGACGCCTCGGGGGTGCCGGGCACCGCGCGAGGCGGACGGTTCGGCTCCGCACGGGATCCCGCCGGGCACACCGCGCCGCACCGACGGCGGAGCGGGGATGCGACCCACCACCGCGAGCGGCCCACGGGCGGTCCTCGCCGAAGTCGCGCCGTGCCCCGGGTCGCCGACCGGCGGCGTGATCACCCTGATCGTCCTCGCCGCTCTCGTCGCTCTCGCCGCTCTCGTCGCTCTCAGGAGACCGCGCGCCGGGGCACCGCGCACCAGCGCAGGAAGAACTGGGCCAGCGGCCCGATCGCCAGCGCGTACGCGATCGTCCCGACGCCGACGGTGCCGCCGAGCAGGATCCCGATCGTCACCACCGTCAACTCGATCCCGGTACGGATGAGCCGCAGGGACCGGCCGGTACGGCGGTGCAGTCCGGTCATCAGACCGTCGCGCGGCCCCGGCCCGAACCGGGCCCCGATGTAGAGGCCGGTCGCCAGGCCGTTGAGCACGATGCCGACCGCCAGCAGCGCGATCCGCGCCGCCCAGCCGTGGGGGGCCGCGACCAGGCCGAGGGTGAGGTCCATCATGGCGCCGAGGATCAGGACGTTGCCGACCGTGCCGACGCCCGGCAGCTGGCGCAGCGGTATCCACAGCAGCAGCACCAGGGCGCCGGTGATGGTGACCCAGGAGCCCATGCTCAGGCCGAGGTGCCGCTGCAGGCCCTGGTGCAGGACGTCCCACGGGTTGACCCCCAGCCCGGCCCGCATCATCAGCGCCATGCTCGCCCCGTACAGGCCGAGGCCGACCAGCAGCTGCGGCACCCGTCGGCCGAGCCGGTCGGTGCTCCAGATCGCCCTGTTCCCGCCTGCCGCGCTCTCGGCGGCCGGGGGCCCGGTGCGTCCGCTGCGCTCGTCGGTCGGGGACGCGGCGGTCGGGGTCGCAGTGGTCGGGGTCGCAGTGGTCGGGGACGCGGTCGCCATCGCTCGGCTCCTCGGGTCGGTGCGAATGTGCTGATGTGCCTGGCGGCGCGGTGGCCGCACTGTCATCATGGGGAGTCCAATCGGACCTAATACAGGTCCAATCGAAGCCAGGTGGACTGATTCCATGAGCGAGTGGCAGAGCGTCGTGACCCCGCCCGCACTGGCCCGGCTGCTGCGCAGCGCCCAACTGCCCGAGCCCGCCGGGCACCGGCCCGCCTACCGGACACTGGCCGGACAGGTCCGGGTCCTGGTCTCCGAAGGTCGGCTGCCGGTCGGCGCCCGGCTGCCCGCCGAACGCGAACTCGCCCAGGCCCTCGCGCTCAGCCGGACCACCGTCGCCACCGCCTACGAGACCCTGCGCGCCGAGGGCTACCTCCGCAGCCGCCGCGGCTCCGGCAGCTGGACCACCCTGCCCGAGGGCAGCCGGCCGCCCAGCGACGCACTGCACCCGGTCCCCCCGGACGAGCAGGAGAACGTCCTGGACCTCGGCGTGGCCGCACTGCCCGCCCCGCAGCCGTACCTCGGCGAGGCCGCCGCCCGCGCGCTCGAACAGCTGCCCGCGTACGCCTCCGGGCACGGCCACTACCCGACCGGTGTGCCCGTCCTGCGGGAGGCCATCGCCCGCCGGTTCACCGACCGCGGCCTGCCGACCACCCCGGACCAGATCCTGGTCACCACCGGTGCGATGGGCGCCCTGCACCTGGCCCGCCGGGCACTGGCCGGACGGGCCGACCGGGTCGCGGTCGAAGCCCCGAGCTACGCGCACACCCTCCAGTCACTGCGCCGCAGCGGCGCCCGCCTGGTGCCCGTCCCGCACACCTGGCCGGGCGGTCCGACCGCGCTGCCGCGCTGGGACGTCCAGGAGTGGCAGCGGGTCCTGCGCGGTGCCGCCCCGAGGCTCGCCTTCCTCATCCCGGACTTCCACAACCCGACCGGCGCCCTGATGGACGAACAGCAGCGCCGCGAGCTGCTCGCCGCCTCCCGCAGCGCCGGGACGACCGTCGTGGTGGACGAGACGCCCGCCGAACTGGACTGGGGCGTGCGCCCCGAGGACCTCCCCCGGCCGATGGCCGCACTCGACCGGGCCGCCCAGGTCGTCACCATCGGCTCGGGCAGCAAGCTGCTCTGGGGCGGCCTGCGGGTCGGCTGGCTGCGGGCGAGCCCCGCCCTGGTACGGCAGTTGGCCTCCGACCGGGTCTACACCGACGTCGGCACGCCCGTCCTCGACCAGCTGATCGCCGCCGCCATGCTGACCGAACGCCTCGACGAGGTCCGCGCCCACCGGCACGACCGGCTTCGCTCCAGCGCCGAAGCCCTCACCGCCGCACTCGGGCGGCACCTTCCCGACTGGCAGTTCGCCCGGCCGCAGGGCGGCCTCTGCGTCTGGGTCTCCACCGGCGGGCTCTCGGGAGCCGCACTGGGCCAGGCCGGTGAACGGACGGGCGTCCGGATCGCGGCCGGCTCCCGCTTCGGCGTGGACGGCGCCTTCGAGCACCACATCCGCATCCCCTTCACCGTCCCTGCCGCGGCCGCCGAGGCGGCGGTCGCCCGCCTCGCCACCGCCGCCGAGCTGGCCGCGACCGGCCGCTGGCAGACCGTCGAGGGCGCACCACCCCTCGCCGTCTGAGGGCCCGCACCCGACCGGGCGTGCGCAGCCGTGCGGCCGACAGCGCTCGGCCTGTCGGCCGCGATCAACCCGAACCCGGCCCCGAAGCCCCCGCCCGGTCGCGCGCCCTCCCCCGTGCCCCTCTCCCGTGCCCCTTTTCTCCTTTT
This sequence comes from Kitasatospora sp. NPDC056138, assembly GCF_042264695.1. Taxonomy (NCBI): domain Bacteria; kingdom Bacillati; phylum Actinomycetota; class Actinomycetes; order Kitasatosporales; family Streptomycetaceae; genus Kitasatospora; species Kitasatospora sp. NPDC056138. The sequence goes on from NZ_JBHJVK010000065.1 coordinate 37,918, forward strand.
CTCCCCGCGCCCTCGAAGGGCCTTCAGCAAGCCCCGCCGCGCCCGCGCCAACCCGTCACCGGCAGCGCGAACTTGGCCACCAGCCGGTCCGTGAACGGCGCCCGGTGCAGCCGCGCCAGCCGTACCGGCGTACTGCCCCGGCGGACCTCCACCCGTGCCCCGGCCGGGAGTTCGACCGAGCGACGGCCGTCGCACCACAGCACGCCGTGCGGCGTCTTGGGCTGGACCTCCACCGCCAGCACCGAGTGCGGCGACGTCACCAGCGGCCGGGCGAACAGCGCATGCGCACTGATCGGCACCATCAGCAGCGCCTCGACCTCCGGCCACACCACCGGGCCACCGCCCGAGAAGGCGTACGCCGTCGAACCCGTCGGCGTCGACAGGACGACCCCGTCACAGCCGAAGTTGGAGACCGGACGGCCGTCCACCTCGGTGACGACCTCCAGCATCCGCTCCCGCGCGGCCTTCTCGATCGACGCCTCGTTCAGCGCCCAGTCCTCGTGCAGCACATCGCCGTTGGTACGGACCAGGACGTCGAGCGTCATCCGGTCCTCGATCTCGTAGTCGGCCTTGACCACACGCTCGACCACCACCGCCAGGTCGTCCCGCTCGGCCTCCGCCAGGAAACCCACCCGGCCCAGGTTGATGCCCAGCATCGGCAGCCCGGACTCCCTGGCCAGCTCGGCGCCCCGCAACAGCGTGCCGTCACCGCCGGCCACCAGGATCAGCTCGCAGCCGTCCGCCGCACCGTGGCCGCCGGGCACCCGCTCCACCCCGTCGGGCAGATCCAGGCCGACCGCCTCCGAGGCGAGCAGCCTGATCCTGATCCCCTCCTTGAGCAGACCGTGCACCAGCCCCTCGACACTGCGCAGCGCGGCCTCGCGGCCGGTGTGCGCGATCAGGAAGACCGTACGTTCCTCGCTCATGCTGCCCTCTCCCTACGCCGGCCGGGTCGCCCTTGGCCCGGTACGGCCGCCACTCGGCATGGCGGTCGGACGCCTGCAGAGCACCCTATCCGGGGCCGCTGTCAAACGGACCTCGGTGCTCCTACTGCGGGCCCTCCGCCACCGCCCGCTCCGCCTCGGCCGGATCCAGCTCCGGGGCGCCGCGGCGCAGCCACAGGAAGTACTCGACGTTCCCGGACGGCCCCGGCAGCGGGCTGGCCGTGACCGCCTGCACGCCCAGTCCCAGTGCCCACGCCTGACCGGCCACCTGACGGACCATCTCGGCCCGCAGCTGCGGACTGCGGACCACACCGCCGCTGCCCAGCCGTTCCTTGCCGATCTCGAACTGCGGCTTGACCATCATCACCAGGTCCGCGTCCTCGGCACAGCAGCCCGCGAGAGCGGGCAGCACCAGACCGAGCGAGATGAACGACAGGTCGCCGACCACCAGATCGACCGGCACGCCGCCGATCTGCTCCAACGTCAGCTCCCGGACATTGGTCCGGTCCATCACGGTGACCCGCTCGTCGCTCTGCAGCGACCACGCCAGCTGGCCGTAGCCGACATCCACCGCCAGCACCCCGGCCGCGCCCGCCCGCAGCAGGACGTCCGTGAAACCTCCGGTGGACGCACCCGCGTCCAGCGCGCGCCGTCCCTCCACCACCAGCCCCTGGGGAACGAAGGCCGCGAACGCGCCCGCGAGCTTGTGGCCGCCGCGCGACACGTAGTCGGGGTCGTTCTCGTCCTTGGCCACCACCACGGCCGCCGAGGTCTCCACCTGCGTCGCGGGCTTGGTCGCGGTGGTACCTCCGACGGTCACCCGGCCCGCCGCGATCAGCTCGCTCGCGTGCTCACGCGAACGGGCCAGTTTGCGGCGGACCAGCTCCGCGTCGAGTCGGCGTCGTGCCACTGCCACTGGTGCTTCAGCTCCTACTGCTTGCGCTACTGCTCGTACTCGGCCGGTCGTCAGCCGGTCGGCCGGACTGCCGCCCGCCGGACCCGCCGCCCGGCTCGTGCCGCCCGGTTACTGCTGCTGCTCGTCGAGCGCGGACAGGGTGCCCGCCAACCGCTGGTGTACATCTTCGTACACCGCCACCCGGGCACCGGTCTCCACCCCGGCCAACTCCTCCAGCCGGGCCAGCGCTGCATCGACCTCCGGGTGGCCCGTCGGCTCCACCGGCGCCGGCTCAGACACCGTCGTCCGCCTTCTTCGGTGCGGACTTCTTCGGTGCGGACTTCTTCGCGGCGGGCTTCTTCGCTGCCGCCTTCTTCACGGGGGTCTGCTTCGCGGGGGCCTTCTTCGCGGTGGCCTTCTTGGTCCCGACCCGCTCCGCGTCGGCCTTCCCCGTGGCGGTCTTCCCCGTGGCGGCGCTCGCCCGGCCCGTCGTGCCGCCCGCGCCCGCCTTCACGGCCGGTGCCTTCTTCACGGCCGCGTCCCGGACCGCCGGCTTCGCTCCGGTCCCCTTCGCCGCGCTCTGCCCGGCGGTGGCCTGCCGTGCGGTGGACTGCTTCGATGCGGGCTGCTTCGCCGCCGTACGCCTCGTGGGCTCGGGACGCTCGCTCCCGGCGGTCCCGTCCGTCCGGTCGACCTCCACGGGCTCGGGTGCGCGCTCGTCCCAACCAGCCTCGAACAGGTTGCCGGCCCGTGCCTCGGGCCGAGCACCGGGCCTCGCCGCCGCGCCGGCCTGCGGCTGTTCCTCGACCTCGCGCAGCTTGCTCTCCAGGTAGCTGAGCACCACGCCCACCTTGACCACCTGGTCGCCGACCCGCTCGAAGACCTTGTCGACCTCGCTGCGGGCCGCCCCCAACGCCAGGTCCAGCCCCGCCCGGCCGGCCGTCACCGCGTCCTCGGCCAGTGTCTGCAGCGACTTGGCCGACGGCGGGAACTGCTCGTTCACGGTCCGCTCGATCGCGGCGACGTCCACGCCACTGCGCTCCAGCAGTCCCGTGGCCGCACCCACGACCCGCCTGCCGGTCTCCTCGGCGAGTCCGGTGGCCATCACCACGACTCCCCGCACCGCATCCCGCAGCATCCCGAGTGCCTCCTCCGTGCCTCGTACCGCCTGCGAACCCGGTCCTGTCCACGCCGCGTGGCCGGACCGGACCCCACCACACCCACGACGCTACCGCCTCAGCTCCGCCGGAGGCTGCCGCTGCCGTCCACCCGAGTCCCGGCACTGCTGCGATAGCGTGGTCAGTCGGCCCCGGGAACGGCAGGCGGCCGGAGCAGGCGGGCAGAACGGGAGACCAGCAGTCATGGCCACGATCGAGCAGTGCCGCGAAGCACTGGAACAGTTCAGCCACAACCTCGGCGGCGCCAACGGCGACGCCCGCAAGGCCGCGGCTCTCGACCGCTCACTCACCTGCTGGATCACCGACCTCGACCTGACGTTCTCCGGCCGCCTCGACGACGGCCGGATCACCGACATGGTCGAGGCACCGGGCCCGCCCCCCGCCAAGGCGGAGATCCGCCTCGCGATGACCGGCGACGACCTGGTGGCCATGGTCGGCGGACAGCTCAACTTCGCCTCCGCCTGGGCCACCGGCCGGGTCAAGCTGGAGGCCGGTTTCCGTGACCTCCTGCGCCTGCGCACCCTGCTCTGACCTGCCCCTGCCCGCAGCCCCGGACAGCCGACCCGCGCCCCGCCCGAGGGGCGCGGGACTGCGCGGGCCCACACCTCCGGGCGCCTGCTCCCCGCGCTGCCCACCCCGCCGGGAACCCCGCTACAGCCCGAGCTCGGCGAGCGCCTTGCTGCCGTCCGGCACGGCGCCGGCCGCGTCCTGACCCGCTGCGTCCGCTGCCGCCCAGGCCGCTCCGCAGAGCGCCCGCAGCCCGTCGTACGGGTCCTCCCCGCCACCGCTCAGCAGCAGCCAGCCGTCGGCCGCCCACGCCTCGTACCCGCCGCAGCGGTAGCGCCCCTCGCCCAGCGCTGTCACCTCCGGCTGGGCGACCAGCAGACCCCGCAGGTCCGCCGCCAGGTACGTCGGCCGGTGCCGGACCGGAGCCGCCAGCACCTGCGCGGGCGTGGTCACACCGGTGAAGACCAGCAGGCTGTCCACGCCGCCGTTGTAGGCGCCCTCGATGTCCGTGTCGAGGCGGTCCCCGACCACCAGCGGACGCTGCGCGCCGGTACGGATCACCGTCTCCCGGTGCATCGGCGGCAGCGGCTTTCCGGCCACCTCCGGGTCGACCCCGGTCGCGGTCCGGACGGCCGCCACCAGCGTGCCGTTCCCGGGAGCGATGCCGCGTGCGGTGGGCACCGTCAGGTCGGTGTTGGACGCCACCCAGGGCAGCCCGCTCGCCACCGCGTACGAGGCCTCGGCGAGGTGCTGCCAGCCCACGGAGGGGTCATAGCCCTGGACCACCGCGAGCGGTCCGTCCGCCATCGAGCGGACCGGGACCAGACCCCGCTCGGTCAGCGCCTCCTCCAGCCCCGCGCCGCCCACCACCAGCACCTTCGAGCCGGCCGGAACCTTCTCCGCCACCAGCCGGGCCGCCGCCTGCGCCGAATTGATCACGTCGGCGGCCTCGGCCGGCACGCCCAGCTCGGTCAGGTGCCCGGCCACCACCCGGGGAGGACGGGAGGCGTTGTTGGTCACGTACGCCAGCCGCATCCCGGCCCCGCGCGCCGCCTCCAGCGACGCCACCGCGTGCCGGACCGCGTGCGGCCCGGCGTACACCACACCGTCGAGGTCGAGCAGCGCCGTGTCGTACGCCTCGGTCAGCGGGCGGTGGGAGCCTCCCGGAGCGGTACGTGCCCGGCCGACTGCGGTGTCCGTCATCAGTGCTCTACCTCGTCCTCTTGCTCATCGTCTCGGTCCCCGTACCCGCCGCGCCGGCCACGACAGCCGGAGCGCCGGCACCCGGGCCCTGCCCCGGCGCCACCGGCCGTGGTGCCACCCGGCCCGTCACCCGGCCCCTCCGCCGCCCTCCGGCGGCTCGGAGTAGCCGGGCGCACCGGGCAGCAGCGGCCCGTACGCCCCAGCGCGGGCCGCCAGCGTCGCCCTGGTCTGGCGCAGCGCGGCCCGGTAGTGGTCCGCCTCCGGCCGCATGGCGACCGCCAGGGCCAGGTGCTCGGCGGAGGTCTCGAAGTCGCCCAGCCGGGCCGCCGCGACACCCCACCCGAACTGAGCGTAGTCGTCCGCCGGATCGGCCAGCGCCACCGCCCGGAAGTTACCGAGTGCCGCCGCAAACAGCCCGGCGTCGAACTGCGCTCTCGCCAGCGTCTCCCGGATGCTCCGCGAGTGCGGCTCCGCCTCCGCGGCCCGCGCCAGCAACTGCTCGGCCGCCGCCGGGTGGCCCTGCTCCAGCAGCCGCGCCCCGCGCCGGAACCAGTCGTACACCCCGCCCTCCGGCACTCCGGGCCCGCCCTGCGGCGCGGTACCCGCGCCCTCACCGCCGCCGTCCGCCCGCTCCTGCCCGTCACTCATCGCGTGCTCCGCCTCCATCCCGTACCCCGCCTCCCGGTCGCACCGCCCGTTCCTGGACCGGCCCTCTTCTGACGAACTGGCCGGGCAGTGTGATCTCGGAGATCTCCGAACAACGCGTACCCGATTACGATGCCCAGAATGAGCACACCCAGTGCAGACACAGGAGCAGAGGCTCCAGCAGGCGGCCCCGGTGACCCCGGGCACGTCGCCACTGCGGGGCTGTCCCTCTCGCCGTTCCGCGGCCTGCGATACGTCCCCGACCGGGTCGGCACGCTGGCGGCGGTCACCTCGCCCCCTTACGACGTGGTGGATCCCAACCGGCGACTGGACCTGGAGACCGCCGATCCGTACAACATCGTCCGGCTCATCCTCCCCAGGCCCGAACCCGAGGACAGCGGCGACCGCCCCGACCGCGACACCCGATACCGGCACGCCGCCAGGCTCCTGAGCGACTGGCAGCGCCAGGGCGTGCTGGCCGCCGACCCCGAACCCGCGCTGTACGTCTACGAGCAGCGCACCGGCGGGGGCGGCCCCGGCGGCGGAAACCTGCAACGCGGCCTGATCGGCGCCCTCGCGGTCAGCGGCCGGGAGGCGGGCGTGGTGCTGCCGCACGAGGACGTGATGCCCCGGCCGGTCGCCGACCGGGTCGGCCTGATGCGGACCACCAGGGCCAACCTGGAGCCGCTGCTGCTCACCTACCGGGGCAACGGCGGCGCGGCCGGCGTGATCGAACGGGCCGTCCTCGGTGAGCCGCTGCTCACCACGACCACCAGCGACGGCACCCACCACCGCCTCTGGGCCGTCACCGGTCAGGCCGAGCTCGCCGAGGTCGGCCGCGACCTGGCCACCTGCCGAGCCCTCATCGCGGACGGCCACCACCGCTGGGAGATGTACCTGCGCCTCCAGCGCGAGCACCGGCACCTCCCGCGCAGCCCGTGGGACCGCGGCATGGTGCTGCTGGTCGACACCGCGCGCTACCCGCTGCAGGTCCGGGCCATCCACCGGGTGCTGTACCGGCTGCCGGTCGCCGAGGCACTCGCCCGGCTCGGCGAGCGCTGGCAGGTCAAGGAGGTCCCCGGCCCGATGGAGACGGCCCTGCAGGCCCTCGGCGAGGCCAAGCAGCACGGCGGCAACGCCTTCCTGCTGACCGGCGGCGACGGTGTCTTCCGGCTGGTCAGCGAACCGGACGAGGCCCTGCTCGCAGCCACCGTGCCGACCGGAAAGCCCGAGGAGTGGCGCCGCCTCGACGCCACCGTCCTGCACGCCAGCCTGCTCGACCACACCTGGCGCGTCCCCGACGGCCCCGACGACATCGGCTACCTGCACGCCGCCGACGCTGCCGAGCGGGAGGCCGCCCGCAGCGGCGGCACGGCCGTCCTGCTGCACCCGGTCAAGGAGAGCGTGGTCCGGCGCCTCGCCGAACAGGGTGTGACGATGCCCCGCAAGTCCACCTCCTTCGGCCCCAAGCCGGCCACCGGCCTGGTCGTGCGCAGCCTCACGCTCGGCTGACTCGACCCGACCGCCAGACCCGACCGGCCCGGTCCGTCCCGGACCGTCAGGCCCGGCCGACCTGGAGGCAGATACGCCGGAGGCCCGGCCGGTACGCACATGGCATGCGTACCGACCGGGCCTCCGGCGTGTTGCGTGACGCGGACTACTTCTTGGCCTCGCCCTCGCGGTCCTCTTCGATCTCGAGGTCGTCCTCGTCGTAGTACTCCTCGACGTCCTCCTCGTCCTCGAAGATCACGCGGTCGTCGCCGGTGTCGTCGATCGCGACGTTGCGGCGCTCCTCGGCGGCCACGCCCACCGAGCCGCGCTCGTCCTCGTCCAGCTCCGGGTCGAGTGCGTCGACGAACTCCAGGCCGTCGATCTCGGCCAGCCGCTCGGAGGCGTTGGTCGCACCGTCGGTGTCGGCCTCGGCGGCCTTCGCGAACCAGTCGCGGGCCTCCTCCGCCCGGTCGGCCGCGATCAGGGCCTCGGCGTACGCGTAGCGCAGTCGCGCGGTCCACGGGTGGATCGCGCTGGAAGCCAGCTCCGGGCTCTGCAGCGTCACCACGGCGGCGTCGAACTGCTCCATGTCGGTGCGGGCACCCGCCGCGACCAGTCGCATCTCGACCTGGCCGGCCTTGTCCAGCTGCTTCACCTCGGGCTCACCGGCCATCGCCAGCGCCCGCTCCGGACGGCCCAGACCGCGCTCGCAGTCCGCCATCACCGGCCACAGGTCCGCCCGGCCGGTCATCCGCCGCGCCGCCCGGAACTCGGTCAGCGCCTCGGAGTACCGCTGCGTCATGTACGACGCGAAGCCCGCCGCCTCACGGACGGAGGCGACACGCGAGGCCAGCCGCAGCGCGACGCGCGAGAACTTGTACGCCTCCTCCGGCTCGCTGTCGAGCAGCCGGGCAACCATCACCAGGTTGCGCGCGACGTCGTCCGCGAGGGTCTTCGGCAGGCTCTTCAGGTCCTGACGCACATCCGCGTCGAGCTCGAAGCCCGTGACGTCCTCCGGGATCGGCAGACGCTGGACCGGCTCGTAGTTGCCGCGGCGGTCGTCGTAGTCCCGGCGGTCGTCACGACGGTCGTCCCGGCGGAAACCGCCACCCTGCGGACGGTCGTCCCGACGGAACCCACCGCTGCGGCCCTCGCGGCTCTCGTACGGCCGGCCACCGCGGTCGTCGCGGCGGAAGCCACCACGGTCGTCACGGTCGCGGAAGCCACCGGAGGGACGGTCGTCCCGGCGGAAACCGCCACCCTGCGGACGGTCGTCCCGACGCGGACGGTCATCGCGGTCACGGAAACCACCCGACGGACGGTCGTCACGACGGAAACCACCGCTCTGGGGGCGGTCATCCCGACGGAAGCCACCACCCTGCGGACGGTCGTCACGGTCACGACCGAAACCACCCGACGGACGGTCGTCCCGACGGAAGCCACCACCCTGGGGGCGGTCGTCCCGACGCGGACGGTCATCGCGGTCACGGAAACCACCCGACGGACGGTCGTCCCGACGGAAACCGCCACCCTGGGGGCGGTCGTCCCGACGCGGACGGTCATCGCGGTTGAAGCCACCGGAGGGACGGTCGTCCCGACGGAAACCGCCACCCTGCGGACGGTCATCGCGACGGAAGCCACCACGGTCGTCACGGTCACGACCGAAACCACCCGACGGACGGTCGTCCCGACGGAAGCCACCACCCTGGGGGCGGTCGTCCCGGTCGCGGAAGCCACCGGAGGGACGGTCGTCCCGGCGGAAGCCACCGCCCTGGGGTCGGTCATCGCGACGGAAGCCACCACGGTCGTCACGGTCACGACCGAAACCACCGGACGGGCGGTCGTCCCGACGGAAACCGCCGCCCTGCGGACGGTCATCACGGCGGAAGCCACCGCCCTGCGGACGGTCATCCCGACGGAAACCGCCACCCTGCGGACGGTCGTCACGGTCACGACCGAAACCACCCGACGGACGGTCGTCCCGACGGAAGCCACCACCCTGCGGACGGTCATCCCGACGCGGACGGTCATCGCGGTCGCGGAAGCCACCGGAGGGACGGTCGTCCCGACGGAAACCGCCGCCCTGGGGTCGGTCATCGCGACGGAAGCCACCACGGTCGTCACGGTCACGACCGAAGCCACCGGACGGGCGGTCGTCCCGACGGAAACCGCCGCCCTGCGGACGGTCATCCCGACGCGGACGGTCATCGCGGTCACGGTTGTAGCCGCCCTGGGGGCGGTCGTCACGGCGGTAGCCACCACGGTCACGGTCGGAACGCTCGTCGCGACGGTAGCCGCCACGGTCGTTCGACGCACCCCCGCGTGACCGGGGCTCGTAGCCGCGGCCGTCGTCCGATCGACGCTCGGGACGGTCCTGGGGCGGGTTCGACATCGTGGTGACTCCTCTGTCTGCTGCTTCAGCTCCACCGCTCCGGTTCTGGCGACACGCACGTCCGGGGCGGTGTGGTGTCGGCCACCTGGCCGGACACCATCTCCATTGTCCGGCATCCGCTCCCATACCGCGTTCGGGCGGCAGGAGGGACTTGACCGGTTCATACACGTTCTGACACGCAAAAAAGCCGTGGCCCCCAGCGAGTCGCTGGGGGCCACGGCTTTGAATGATTGTTCGGCGGCGTCCTACTCTCCCACAGGGTCCCCCCTGCAGTACCATCGGCGCTACGAGGCTTAGCTTCCGGGTTCGGAATGTAACCGGGCGTTTCCCTCGTGCTATGACCACCGAAACCCTATCGGGTATTCAGCGAAACACACTTTTCAATTGATAAGTGTTTCTTGTGTTCGCCGGCGATAGCTGTTCGCTACCCGGGAACCACACAGTGAACGCGAGCGTCTGAGGACAAGCCCTCGGCCTATTAGTACCGGTCAACTCCACCCCTCACAGGGCTTCCATATCCGGCCTATCAACCCAGTCGTCTACTGGGAGCC
>NZ_JBHJVK010000066.1:0-46694 GCF_042264695.1 Kitasatospora sp. NPDC056138
GGCGGCGGCGTTGCGGGCCGCGGTGAACCGGGCCGGGGCCAGCGCGTACAGGCGGTCCGCCACCGTCTCGAAGTTCTCCATCAGCGCGCTCCCGAACGGGGACAGCCAGGCCTGGCCGAAGGGCGTCGTCGGCTGGGCCCGCCCGCTGTGGGGCCTGGAACGGGCGGGCCCTCCTCTTTGCGGCATCCGACCGCATCCCCACCATCGCGGACCACCCCGCGCCCGCGCCCGCTGGAACGGCCAGCGGAGTTGCACCCACCATGATCCGGGCCCGGACAGGCCTACCGGTCCGAGTGCTTGGTTTGTCAACGCCGTGTTCGAGCCCGGACATCACTAACGACCAGCTCAGCGGCAGTCGAACTCATGAATCTGCGCTGTACCGGCCCGGGCCCGGCATGGCCGTCAGTACGCTGACCGCCAACAGCACCTTGAACCTCGCCCGGAAGACCACGGACATGACCAGCAGCGCCTCCACCCCGCCCCAGCTGCCCGAGCCGGGCCTCGTCGAAGACTGTCCCGAGGGTGAGGCCGGCCCTGATGTGTGCGAGCAGGTGCTGCGGGAAGCGCTGTTCCACGCCGGAGTCGTCGGCCTCGGCGGCCACGATCAGGTCGTACTCCAGCACCTCGCCCGGCAGGGATGGCCCCTGACCGCCGTGGTCGCCACTTGGCTACGCCAAGCGGCGACCGTCTTCGTCACCGAACTGCCGGAACTGCCCGGCCTGCCGAAGCCGGCCCCGTGCACAGCGCCCCGAATCCGGACGAGGACGCACCGACCGCGTCCGTACTGCTCGTCCAAGCCGCCCGCGACGCCGGTATCACCCCGCTCGACGACTGAGACCTGGTCACGGTGTACAGCCTCAGCTGCGTCGAGGACTGGGGCACCGCCGTGACCCGTGGCGACCTGGCTGCGCCGCAGCGCCCTGCGGCGCAACGCGTGGCCGCTGGAGCAGCACCCGGTGCCAGAGGTCGCCTATCTGCTCGGGGTGATCGGCGATCTGACCGCCCACATCGGCGACTTCGACACGGCCCGTGAGATGCGCCGCGACCTCGGCACCGCCGAGTGGCGCGAGGCGGAGAGTCGCAACCACTCCTCGCTGCTCGCGGCGGCGAGCCGGGCTGAGGCTGCCCGCCGCTCGATCGCGGTGCCGGCTGTTCCCGCCAGCTGACCGGGGCGCTGAGCGACCCGGCAGAACGCGAGCGGGCCCGGGCCGCCGCCGCTCCTATATCTGATCAGCGAGAACGCGGCACCCACGCGCGGAAGTGACAGTTCCTCAGGAAAATTTCATCCGGGCGCAACCGGTCGGTCCCTGCCGGAGTCTCCACTGCTGAGTACGCACAGCCGGGCCCGGAAGAGTTGGCCCGTCGGCTGTCCTGACGATCCGGGGGGATCCATGCGTTCGCGCTTTCTGTTGACGGTTTCCGTATCCGCGCTGCTGGCCGGGCTCGGCCTGACAGCCTGCAGCTCCAGCTCCGGCTCCACGCCCAACCCGCCGAAGGCCGGCGGGGCCGCGCCGGTGTCCGCCGCACCGGTCGCGGGCCAGTCCGCGGTTCCGGTGCCCGCCGCACCGATCGTGGGCCGGTCCGCAGCTCCGGTGTCCGCCGCGTCTGCCGCCGGGATCACCGCGGCGACGGGCTCCGACAGCTCGCAGGCCTCCAAGTGCTCTACGCAGAACCTGAAGTGGACACTCACCCGCATCACCGATCCGGGCACCGGCGCGAAGAACCCGGCGAACGGCGAACTCATCGCCGTCAACTCCGGCTCCCACAGCTGCATCCTGGCCGGCTACCCGAAGCTCGAGTTCCACCTGGGCAAGGGACCGGAGGCCGACGGGGTCGGGAACGGCAACCCTGCCCCGGTGACGCTGGGCGCGGGCAAGAAAGCCGTGATCGCCCTGCGCTACTCCGAGTTCAACGGCAAGGGGCCGGACAGCGACAACTGCGTTTTCGTCACTGCCAGTTCCGCCGATGTGGCCGCTCCGGGTGACAGCACCGGAGTCCGGGTCCCGGTGACGGACCAGAACGGCAAGCCGGCCGAGATCACCATCTGCGGCGACGAGGTCCGGATGAGCCCGCCCGTCGCGCGGTAGGAACCATCCGGGGGATCGCTCAGCCGACGGCGACCATGTCGAGGCCGACCACGACTGCGCCACCGACCAGTAGTCACCCCGCCCGAGGGGCGGCCCGTACACCGGGCCGCCCCTCACCCGTCCGGAGGGAAAGCGCATCAACCCGCCTTCGCCCGGCCCGTGGACGGTTCGGCGTATCCACACCACCCTCGATTCCCATTGAACCGGGCCCACGCCGTGCTGGTGAAGGTCCTCAGCGACGGCGTCGTCACGGTTCGGCTTCCTCGGCGACTCGGACGAAACTGTCGCCTACGGCTGGTACCCGGCACGACGGACAACCGGGTCCCGGTGACCGCCGCACCGCAGTATCGCGACAGCGCGTCGTCGCGGGCCCGACTGCGGGCGGGGCAGGCTCAGGGGGAGACGATCAATCCACAAACGAGCCGCTACCGCACGGGTCTCCCCAGCTCTCCTGCGCGGGGCGCTTCGCAGTGCTGGTCGTACTCGCGGCTGAGCCAGATGGGGATCGGGCCACGGTCGCTGACCTCGTAGCCCTTCTCCAGTGCCCAGGCCTGGATGGTCTGCGCGCGTACCAGCGCTGGCCGCTGCACCGGCTGACCCGGCCTCGGAATCCGGCCGCGTATCCTTCGTGCCCAAGCGACGAACGGCTCCAGAGCCTGGCGCAGCTCCGCCGCGTTCCCGGCACTGAGATCGATCTCGTACCGCTCACCGTCCAACGCGAAGACGACGGTCTCCTCCGCCGGGCTGCCGTCGAGATCATCACTGACGGCTGTTCGAATGCGGCGCACCGGTGATCTACTCCCGATAAGTGACCATTTCCGAGTCACGATAAGGCAGTGCACTTTCCCGTCCTAATCACCACGGCTCACCGTTCACGCCGCCGTCGCGGCCGGGGACCAGCACAGTGGCAGCGGGAGCGGGAGCGGGGACACGCTGGTGGCGGGTCGGGCGGTGGCAGGTCCGGATGTCGGTGAGCAGGGCGGCCGAGGCGGGGTGGCGCTGAGAGTTGGTGGTTGTGTCGCCGGCGTGGGCGGAGATCCCGGGCCGTCTCTGGGGCAGTGCCACCAGCTTCCTCCGGTGAGGAGGAAGTGGGGACGGCGGAAGGGTCGTCCGGCCGCCCTCCGCTGCGTCGCGCCGCATGCGCTGCCGAACGGGCTGACCTGTGCTGGGGTTTGTCGGCGCGGGCGGTGAGTTCCGTCCCGGGCGCATTCACGCGTTCCGGGGGGGCTGGCCGCTGGTGAGTTCCGGTTGTCGACGTCAGATCCTTTCTGCTGTGCGGTGTCAGCGCGGCACTACCGGCGCCGACCTCGAACAGCGCGGCCGCCCGGCCGGCTGGACCGAGGTCTACGATGACGACGGCTCCTGGGCCGTCCTCATCAACGGCCACCCCATCTCGGATGCCGCCGACAACGAGCTGCTGCTGTCCGCCAACGCCCAGAGCCCGGGCGAGCGCCCGGGTGCCCGGGCCGGCCACAGCACCGGGCCCGGGCCTGTCCTGACGGAAGGCCACCTCGATGTCCACCACCGCACCGCCGCGCCCGATCCCGAGGACGGCGACCAGGCCGCCGGCCATCTGCTGGGCCAGCGGCGAAGGCCTTGCCCGGCCGGGACAAAGGGGTCGCGTAGTACCTCCGCTGGCACTTCCGCACACCCCAGCGCCGCCCGGCCCGTTTCCGCAGGCCAGCGGCCCCGGTCAAGGGGTGTCGGACGTGGCGACGTGCCGGACGTGGCGACAACCCCCCTGCCACTGATGTGCGGTGGAAGCGGGGTTCGACGGAACCGGTCCGGGGTGGGGTCTTGGCGTCGTTCGGCCTGTTCCAGCGCGCCACCGCACGTGAGCTCTGACATCCGGTCCTGCTCCAGCACGCGGCGACCGCGCGACCCGAGAAGCCCTGGGCGGCGAGCAGGGCGCGCTGAAGACCGCGTGATGGCGAAGCCCGTAATCGTGCAGATCAGGATGCGATAGCGCACCTGGTTGGCCTGGGCGGCGAGTGACGAAGCTGGCGTGGCTCGATGGTCGGGGGTGCCCGGTGGCGCTCACGAGGGTGCGCGTGGCCTTGGGCGGACGCGCAGGAGTAGGAGGGCGGTGTCGTCGCCCTGGTTGCCGGATGGGTGGGCTTGGTCGAGGAGTGCGTCGGCGATGCTGTCCAGGGTGCGGCTGGGGTGTGAGAGGACTGCCGCGAGCTTGGTGATGTTGGTGTCGTGGTCGGTGCCGGGGGTTTCGATGAGTCCGTCGGTGTACAGGGCGAGGACGGTGGCGGGAGGCAGGGCGACTTCGGTGGTGGGGTAGAACGCTGCGGGGTCCACACCCAGCAGGGGTCCTGGCGGTATGTCGAGGATCTCGGTGTGCAGGTCGGGGTGGCGCAGGAAGGGCGGGTGGTGTCCGGCGGTGGCGAGCTGGGTGGTGTGGTGGGCGAGGTCAAGGTGTGCGTACAGGCAGCTGGTGAGCAGGTCGGGGTCGAGGTCGGTCAGTAGCCTGTTGGTGCGGGCGAGGATCTCGCCGGGGGTGGCGCCGGCGACCGCGTAGGCGTGGACGGCGGTGCGGACCTGGCCCATCAGCCCGGCGGCGCTGACGTTGTGGCCCTGCACGTCGCCGATGACCGCGGCGGCCTCGGTGGTCGTCAGGCGGATGAGGTCGTAGAAGTCGCCGCCGATGTCCACGCCGTGGCTGGCGGGCAGGTAGCGCGCGGCCACGTCCAGACCGGGGATCTCCGGCAGCGTGTAGGGCAGCAGGCGTGCCTGGAGTCCGTGGGCGAGCTGATGTTCGGCGTCGTATCGCCGTGCTCGGTCCAGGGCCCCTGCTATCAGGGCACCGAGGGTGGTGAGGTTGGTGCGCTCGTCGGAGGTGAAGCGGTGGGGCTGTTGGTAGCCGAGCACACACGTGCCGATGGGGTGACCGGAGGCGATCAGCGGCAGGAACGCCCAGGCGGCCAGGCCGCCGTCGATGGCGGGGCTTACTGGATATGCCGCGCGGAATTCCTCCCGGGAGGCGAAGAAGGACGGCACTCTCGCAGTCAGACCCAGCACGCTCGGGGTGTTCGCCGTCAAGGGCGTGTGGTCGAGGGAGTCCACCACCTCGGGGGCGAAGCCGCGATGGCCGGTGACGTGAACTCGGCCAGCCTCGGGGATCAGGAGCAGGAAGCCCTTCGCTCGGAAGGGAATCAGAAGATGGTCGGCCACCAGGTCGACGATGTCGCGGACGGTCGCCGCTTCCGCCAGGGCGCCGGCCAGGCGTACCAGATGACGCATCGTGTCCAAACGGTCCAGCCCGGCGCCGCCGTCGGTCGGTGCCTTCGCCGGGCGCGAGCCGTCGGTTGCATTGATCCGCACGCTGAGGCCGGTGCGGTCAGGGTAGAGCTGGAACAGTAGGTGCCTGTCGGGTGGCCGTACCGCGGTGAACGAGGTCGGCCGCTGGCTGATGACCGAGTCCTGAAGCCGGTGCTCGTAGGCCGGATTGTCCAGCCACGGCAACGCCTCCCGTAGTCGGGCGCCGAGTAGGTGAGGGATGCTTTCGCCCAGCAGGTCGGCCGCGGTGGCATCGATGAAGGTGATCCGTCCGTGTGGGTCGAGGCAGCACGCGCCGTCGGGGAGGCGTGAGAGGAATCCGGCCGGGGGGTTGGCCGAGGCGGAGCTGGTCAGGGCGATGTAGCGGGGCTCGCATGCAGGCCGGAGGGGGGCTCCGGCGTCGGCGGCCTCTTGCAGTACCTTCGCGATGCGATCGCTGGCAGTGGTCAGCGTGCGGCGCTCGCAGGCGCTGAGCTCAGGCGACCGCTCAGGGGACATCAGCACCGCGAGGGCGCCCCAGGCAGTGTGCCCGGTGGCGATCGGGACGATGGCGTGGGCCCGCGGATACGGCAGGAGCAGGGCGACCTGCGGATAGCGGCGTGCCAGGTCTTCGCTGGAGCTGACCCACACCAGGTGGCGTTCGCGCACTGCTTCAAGCACCGGATCCGGAGTCGCGGTGGCCAGCCGCATGTGCCGCAGCGGGCTGAAGAACTCCGGGGGGATCCCGGCCATCACCTCAAGGCTCAGCACCTCGCCGCCGCGCTCCAGCAGCACGATGGCCCCTGAAGACGCGCCGAGGGTTTCCACTGCCTCGGTGAGCGTCTGGTCCAGGAGATCTTGGACCAGACCTTGTTCCAGGCCCTCGCCATCCGCCATGGCGATGTCCACTTCGCGAAGAAGGCCGCGTCTATCTCCATGCTACGAGGGCGTCGCGGCGGGTGGCCGCTCGGAATCATGAGGGTAAAGACGAGCCGCGCGCTGGTCTTGTTGCGCAACCTCGACCGCGCCCCGGGCTGACCGCCACGTTCCGCCCCCATTCCACGGCAACCCGTGCACGCAACTCGTCAGAAAGCTTGGCCGGTGTAGGGGAAGGTTCGGCGCGGGCGCTTACTGACCTCGGCGCTTCAAGGTGATGGCGGTGGGAGGTCGAGAGAGAGTCCGGTCCCGGTGAGGAAGCCATCGAGGATGTCGGAGCGGTACTGCAGTCGCTTGAGGCGGTTTCGGACGAGGGCTTCGAATCGGTCGAGGGCAACGCTGGTGAGGTTCGCCATGCTTCGTTTGACGTGGGCCCACAGGTACTCGACCGCGTTCAGCAGCGCCCGGATCACGGTGCGGGTCTGCGGGTCTGCCAGGGACGCGACCTGCTGCCGGCCGGACTTCGCCGGGCACTTTGAAACGGACCGCGCCGCGCCCCAGCGTGACGTACGAGCGCAGGATGGTGGTCAGGCCGTAGGAGCCGTTGTCCCGTGGTGTAGGCATCGGACCCGATCCGGACCGGAACAGGCCCAGGTCCAGGTCCAGGTCCAGCTCCAGGTCCAGCAGCCGGATCGCGCACACCAGGACCCGCCCACCCCCCAGACCGCCCCTCAGGAGATCCTGCTCGACGACGGTCCGCAGCTTGGGCAGGCAGGCGGCCGCCTCCAGGACGTGGTCGTGCTTGGCCCGGTCGCGCAGGGCCCGGAAGTCCGGGTGGTAGAGGTACTGGCCCGCCGCATCCGTGCAACCCAAGGCCTGGAGGTGGTCATTCAGGTGCGGGCTGGGCTTCTCTCACGGCCCGGCGTGGGGGCTGGGCTCAGCGAACCACGCGCCGGCCCCGTCCCCGAGGGCGGTGACCCAGGCCGGCAGGCTCGAGTGCTTTGCCGCCTGGGCGCCCTGGACGTCGTGGCGTGGCCGGTGACCGGCCGCGGGTAGGGCACGGGCGGCCAGGCCGAGGAGCCGCGCGGTGCTTGCGGGCGCCAGTCCCTGGAGCCGGACTCCGATCTTTGCCGCGGGGGTGAGAACCAGCTCGGGGCGGCGGTGCTCGGCGGCCCGGACGATCGCGCGGGCGGCCCGCTCGGCGTCCGTCGAGAGCAGCGGCATGGAGGCTGCGGCGGCGAACCACCCGTACTCGGCGCCGGGGCGGCCGTGCAATCGCGTGGCAGGGTGCGATCCGGTGCGCATCAGCCCCGGCAGGACGGTGGTGACGCTCACCCCCGTCCCCGCGAGTTCCGCCCGCAGCCCTTGGGAGAAACCTGCCGCGGCGAACTTGGCGGCGACATAGGGCAGCAGGTGCGGGGCTGGGATCCGGCCGCCGACCGACGAGACCGTCACCATGGCGCCGGTGCTGCTGGCCCTCAGGTCGGGCAAGGCCGCCAGCGTGAGGCGCAGCGGCGCGAAGTACATGGTCTCCATGGCCTGGCGGAAGTCATCCTCTCGCAGGGCCTCCAGGGGTCCGACCTAAATGATTCCGGCGCTGTTGACGAGGATGTCGAGCGGGCCAAACCGCTCGTGCACCGCGTCCAGGAGCCAGCGGGGGGCATCGGGGTCGGTGATGTCGCCGTGGAGGGAGGCGACGTCGGCGCCGCTGGCTCGCAGCTGCTGCTCGGCCCGGCCGAGGGCGTCCGCGTCGCGGGCGCAGAGCATGACCCGGCTTCCGCGGCGGGCCAGTTCCCGGGCCACGAGCAGGCCGAGGCCTCGGGAGGAGCCGGCGACCAGGATGGTACGGCCCGCGAAGCGGAGCGGTCGTGGGGTCATGGTGGGCTCCGGGGGGGTGGGGCTGTGGTCGGGGCTGTAGTTGCGAGCTCCCGACACGGACGCGTCGATGGGTACGGGTGTTCAGGGTTTGAAGAGCACCTTCACGGCACCGTCCTGCTTCTTCTGGAACATCTCGTAGGCTCCCGGCGCGTCGCCGAGTGGGAGGCGGTGGGTGGCGAAGGTGTCGACGCCGAGTGGGTCGTCGTCGGTGAGCAGGGGGAGGATGTCGTCGACCCAGCGGTGGACGTTGGCTTGGCCCATGCGGAGTTGGATCTGCTTGTCGAACATGGTGAGTAGCGGCAGGGGGTCGGTTTGGCCGCCGTAGACGCCGGACAGGGAGATGGTGCCGCCGCGCCGCACGATGTCGATGGCAAGGTACAGGGCGTGGAGGCGGTCGATGCCGACGTGTTCCATCAGCTTGGCGGCGAGGGCACTCGGGAGCAGGTTGGTGGCCTGGGCTGCGAGCTTCGCGCCGGGCGAGCCGTGGGCTTCCATCCCGACCGCGTCGATGACGGCGTCGGGGCCGCGCCCCTCGGTGAGATCACGGATGACGTTGGCGAGGTCCTTGCCGTGCCCGCCCAGGTCCAGGACGTGCACGCCGCGTCGGCGGGCCCGGGTGAGGCGTTCGCCGACGAGGTCGACGCCGATTACCTGGGCCGCGCCGCGGTGAAGGGCGATGCGGCAGCTCATGTCGCCGATCGGTCCCAGGCCCAGGACGACGAGGCTGCCGCCCTGGGGCACGGCCGCGTACTCGACGGCCTGCCACGCCGTGGGCAGCACGTCGGAGAGGAAGACGAAGCGGTCGTCCACGGGCCCGTGCGGCACCTTGATCGGCAGGTTGTTCCCGAAGGGGACGCGCAGCAGTTCGGCCTGCCCGCCGGGGACCTGCCCGTAGAGCTTGGTGTAGCCGAACAGCGAGGCGCCGCTGCCGTACTCCCGCACCTGGGTGGTCTCGCACTGCGAGTGCAGGCCCTGCCCGCAGGTGTGGCAGGTGCCGCAGGAGACGTTGAACGGGATCACCACCCGGTCCCCCACCCGGACCGCGGTGACGTCGGGCCCGACCTCCTGGACGATGCCCATGGGTTCGTGACCGAGGATGTCACCGACGTCGAGGAAGGGGCCCAGAACCTCGTAGAGATGGAGGTCCGACCCGCACAGTCCGCTGGTGGTCACCTTGATGATCACATCGGCCGGATCCTTGATGGCCGGGTCGGGGACGGTGTCGACACGGACATCTCGCCTGCCGTGCCAGGTCAAGGCCTTCATCGCTCCTCCTCGCGGGGCCGGATCGGTGCTTACGTTCCCGGCGTCTCTCCACATCCCTGTTCGCGAAACGATCCCTGTTCGCGAAACGGGCATATTCGCCCCAGTCACCCCGGCGGCGGGCGCGAACGGGGTATCCCGGCCCAACCACCACGGGCGTGCGGCCGGCCGAAGCGGCTGCTCCGGCCGACCGTGGGTACTCATGTGTCCGCAGGCAGCCGTGGGAGCAGGGCTCAGCGTGCCGCCCTTGCGACAAACTCAGTTGCGAGATGGGTGCTATGGAGACGCTTGATCGGGCCGACGGACGTGGTGCTCGCCGTGGTGCTGTACGTCGTTACCGGCCTGGGCGTGACGGTGGGCTTCCACCGTGGCCTGACCCGTCACGGCTTCGCCCCCGCCCCAGGGTGGGCGTGGCGCTGACGGTGGCGGGCTCGAAGAGCTTCCATGGGGATGTGATCGCGTGGATGGCAACCCACCGCCGCCATCACGCGTTCACCGACCGGCCCGGCGACCCACATTCCCCGTTTCGCTGCGGCACCACCCTGCGCGGCCACCTACGCGGCCTGGCCCACGCCCAAGTCGGCTGGCTGTTCGCCGGCACCGTCACCCCCGCCGAGCGCAACGCCCCCGACCTGCTCGCCGACCAGCGCATCCGCGCCGTGTCACGTGCATTCCCCGCGTTGTGCGTCCTCTCACTCGCGCTGCCTTCGGCGTCGGCTGGGCGATCGGCGGCACCCTGCACGACGCGCTGGCCGCCCTCCAGTGGGCCGGACTCGTGCGAGTCGCACTGCTCCAGCACGTGACGTGGAGCGTCAACTCCCACGTGATCGGGAACCGTCACTTCCGCACCCGCCGCCACGACCGCGCGACCAACCTGTGGCCCCTCGCCCTGCTGTCCTTCAGCGAGAGCTGGCACAACACGCACCACGCCGACCCCACCTGCGCCCGGCACGGTGTCGACCGACAGCAGATCGACCCCTCCTCCGCCGCCATCCGCCTCCTCGAGCGCGCCGGCTGGGTTAGTGACGTCCGCTGGCCCAGCCCCGCCCGCCTGAACGCCCGGCGACTGTGAACACCTACCGCAGAGCCACCTCGCGGACCAGCAGCCGCGAGGTGGGTGGAGGGCGCGGGACGCCTTCGGCGGGTGCGGGGGCCCGGCACCGGGCGATCCGGCGCTCACCTGCGGCGCCCATCAGCGCGCGCCCGTTCCAGCCACACAAGTAGTCGGCACTCCTCCGGCTGAGCGGGGGCGGCTTCGCTCCACACCCGCGCCGACCGCACCAGGACCGCCAAGTCGCCGCCCCACTCGAGGCCGGACCGACCGGACCCCTCACTCTGCCAGTCATACGGGGATTCAACGAGCCACCCACCGGTAGACCTCCGCTCGCACGGCTCACGCTCAGGCCGATTGGGGCCGACCGAAGAACAAGGTCACAGCCCAGGAGTTGGAGCCGGTCGGGTCGTCGCCAGCAGCGGCAGACCGGTCGCCGCCGGGGAGCGGCGCGCGGCAGACCAGCCCCTCGGAACCCTCAGGTCAGGTGTTTCATTGTGGCGGGGGTGGATATGGGCTTGGTATGGCCTTCCTCTTCAGGAACAGGCACGAGGCCGGTGACGAGGAGCCCGCTGCCGATCCGGGCCCAAGCCGACGAGTGGAGCAAGCCGCCCCGGACGGCCTCACCGAGATAACCCGGAGCTCGTGGGGGATGGTGCTGCGTCGTACCGGCAAGGAGTTCCTCGTCGATGAGTTGCCCGACCGCGCTGCGGCTCTCACCTACTACGGCGTGCTCGCGATCTTCCCCACCCTGCTCGTGCTCGTGTCCGTGCTCGGCGTGATTGGAAAGTCGGCGACCAGCGCGATCCTGGCCAACCTGCAGCACCTCGCCCCCGGGGCCGCGCGTGACATCCTGCGCGACGCCGTCGACCAGCTGCAGAACAACGGCGGGACCAGCTCGGTCCTGGCCGTCGTGGGCCTGGCAGCCGCGCTGTGGTCCGCGTCCGGCTACGTGGCCGCGTTCATCCGGTCCGCCAACGTGGTCTACGACATGCCCGAGGGCCGTCCCACCTGGAAGCTCACCCCGCTGCGGCTGGGACTGACCCTGCTGCTGATGGTGCTGCTCGCGGCGAGCGCGGTGATCGTTGTCTTCACCGGTCCGCTCGCAGACCACGTCGGCAGGGCTCTGGGCCTGGGCAGTACGGCGCTGACGGTGTGGGCCATCGCCAAGTGGCCCGTCCTGGTGCTCCTGGTCATGCTGATGATCGCGATCCTGTACTGGGCCGCCCCCAACGTACAAGGACGCGGTTTTCGCTGGATATCGCCGGGCGCCGTCCTCGCCGTACTGATCTGGCTGGCGTTCTCCGCCGGCTTCGCCCTGTACGTCGCCAACTTCGGCGCCTACAACAAGACCTACGGCACCCTGGCCGGCGTCATCATCTTCCTCGTCTGGCTGTGGCTGTCCAACCTAGCCATCCTCCTCGGCCTGGAGTTCGACGCCGAACTCTCCCGCGAACGCGCCACCCAAGGCGGCCTGCCGAAGGAAGAAGAGCCCTACGTCCATCCGCGCGACACCAGCAAATGGACCGGCGAGGATCGCAACGAGATGGGCGACTGACCCCGCCCGCATGTGGATGGTCACGGTACTACCCAGCTGGAACGTCACAGAATGGGCCAGGGACATCGCGGAGTCGACGTCGGCCCCATGCGGACGTCGGAGCTGCTTCGTGATATCCGCAGGGCGCAAGGGTTCTCGGGCCGCCCGATAGCCGCCGATCATCAGGGCTGGTCAGGGCAGCCAAGGTGGACGGATCGCCCCTGGCTGACCGCGGGCCCCGCCCCCGCCACCGCGTGCTGGCGGCGGGGGCGTGGGAGCGTACCCGAGGCCGACGCCGGGTGTGACAGGGGCCAACGCGGGAAGGCGCTACGTATGGCCAGGGAACAAAAGGAGACGGAACGGAAGTACAAGAGGGGTTGGCATTGCTGGCGGGCCCTGGGGGAGTTTCCCGGCGTGGCGACCACCAGAGGCGCCGAGCCGCAGGACCTCGACGCCGTCTACTACGACACCTCGGATCTGCGTCTTCTGCGCCGGGGGATCCCCGTGCACCGCAGAAGCGGCGGCGGTGACGCCGGCTGGCAACGAACTCACGGCGCTCGGGCTCGAGCGCCGAGCCACGGCTTACTTCGCGGGCCGCGCGGCCCCGCTCTGGGACAGTCGGCGCGGGCACCGTCACAGCGACGTTCTGCAAATTCAACGTGGGGCATGTGGAGCGGTACATCCCCGCCGCGTGGGCCGTAGCCACACCCGAGGCGGTGCTCACGGTCCGGCCGCGCGGCGCGGGCGGACCGCTGCGGCGCTGCTCGGGCCGGAAAGTAAGGCGCGGTCGCTGCGCGGTACGAAGCGGCCTGTCCGCGCCCGAAGAATCGCATCGGGCCCTGGGGCATGCCGCGAAGATGTTGCGCGAGCACCGGACGAGGGTCTCCTCGCCGCCCTGACGGTCGCTTGCTTTGTTCGGGCTCGAGGCGCCGGCAAGGTGTCGGCGCCTCGAAGACTAATGCAGGACCGCCTGGACGAGGTCTACGGCCTAAACGCGCTCGTGCCGTCACACGCGGTCGGCGGACGCATCCGGCGGACCCCGGCAACCTGAATCAACGGTCGATCATCGCGCCGTAAGCCCCTGTGCTCACCTCCGTGACCAGTGCACCTAGTGCTTCAGGGCGTCCTTGGCCTTCTGACCAGCTTGGAGGACGTCGCCCTTGACCTGCTCAGCCTTGCCCTTTGCGATAAGGCCTTCATTGCCCACGGCCTTGCCCGCCGCTTCCTTCGCCTTACCTTTGGCGGTTTCAGCCGTGTGCTTGATCTTCTTACCTGCGCTCACGAGACTCGACCTCCTCTGCCGACTTCAATTCACTCTGCCGTCTGCCCCATTTTTGCAGGTTTATCCCATTTCTGGTCCATGCTACTTGTCGTCAGCTTGGGCTGGATTCGGCTGTGCAGGCCGGATCGCACCGCTCGTGTGAAGGGCCTCGCCGGTCACCGTCGGCTCGGATCCAGTCCGGTTCCTGGCGTGTCGGCCACCGCGAGCAGCACCTGCTTCGACTGATGGCCTCGGGCTGGATGGACCGGGAGATTGCGGCCGACTTCGACCGGTCAAGGCCCGTACGCGCGCCAGTCGGCAGTCTGGCGCACGGAGCCCTCGGCGCGGCGCCCCGCCGGCGCGGTGGACGGCCTCGGCGGCCCGTACGCACTCGCCGGGGTCGAGCAGGCCGAGGTTAAGCGGGACGGACAGGTGCTGTGGGCCAACTATGGGTCGTCGTGCAGCGTGGCGTCCTCCCAGCCTCCGAAGTCCGCAAGGCGGTGGGAGACGAAATGGGCCAGAGTCCGCTTGGCCTCCGCTCGGGTGGCGGCGAATCGACGCGGCCGTCCCGCCCCGCGACGGAGACCTCCCCGACGTGTTCCCAGCGATCCGGGTCGGCCCGCACCTGCCGGTCGATGTCGTCCTCACGCTGCGGGGGCCGGGCGGGCAGCATGGGCCGTCTCGGGGCGGCAGGCGGCCCTTGTCGCAGTCGAGCTTCCAGCCTCCTGCAGATGTGCCGTCGGTTCCAGCAGTAGATGTTCGGCTTGCCGCACCCGGCGATAGAAGCTCCCCATAAGGAGCCGACGCCCGCCTGCCCGCCCTGCCCGTCCGCCAAGCGCCGGAAGCCGGCGAACGGCTCCAGGGAGCCCCGGGGCCGCCAAGTACCGCGCCCCAGGCAGGCACGCGGCCAACCACAAGGCTGCCGGCGTGGTTGGGTGGCACACCATCACCCGGCGCCGACCCGGTGCCCGGGCCAGGCCCCGTGATAGGTGCCGGCCTGTACGTCGCGCATCTGCTCCCCCAGGGCGGCAGCGGCGCGGCGGATCGCTGACAGCACGAGGTGGGCCTTGGCCCGGTGGAAGCGCCGGCGGCGCAGCACGCTGCGGAACAACGCCCCTGGCATCGGCGGCGCTTTCCTGCCATTCCGTCCCCCTGACCGTGAGCGGATTCTGGTGAAGTCCCCGGCACGGCGCGGGTGGTGTGTGCTGGTGACATGTCCTCGAGGATCAGCGCATCCGGGACGATGGGATCGCCGCACCATAGTTCACCGGACCCGTGACAATGGCGGTCCCGGGCGTTAGCCGCTTGGCCCAGCGCCGCCGCAGCGCTTCGTTCAGTCGGGTGGCTCCGACAGGTGGGGCCGTCTGGGTTCCGGCAAGACGGGCTCTCGGGCTGGATCATTCGGGCGGGGCGGGGTAGACGGCTCGGGCGGTGTGGGCGATTCAGGTGGCGCCGGCAGATCCGGTGTCACCGGTGTCACCGGTGGTTCGGGTGGTGACGAAGGTTCGGGCGGCGGTACGGGGGTGATGTCGGGGTCGGACGACATTGCGAAGCTCCTATCGATCGAGCGTGCGTCCGATTTGCTTCTTGCCTCTGCGAGCGGCCGTGGATGGTGTACTGCTCGGCCTGGTTGTACAACTGCTCCTTCGTCGCGTCCTGGGAGCCGCTGTGCGAGCGGTGCCCGCCACGCCGGTGGAGGTGTCCTTGACCGGACTGCGGCCAACGGTCTCCCATACCGGAAGCTCCTGTTGAGTGACAGGGCCTCCTGCTGCTTGCCTCATGCTGGCGCGTCTACTCGGAGGGCGGCAGCAGGGTTCCGAGCGGGCCGAGGTCGAGGTTGAGGTCCTCCAGGGTCAGTCCGTACCGGCTGCAGAGGTCGGTCATGCGCTCGTGCAGGGCCATGAGTGTGGAACCCAGCCTCTCCTCCTGTTCCTCGGTGAGGTCGCCGACGTCAACGCGGTGGAGGGCCTGGCGCTCCATGAGTTGGCGCAGCAGCTCGACGATGGTGAGGACGAGTTTCATCAGGTCGCGCTCGACCGTTTCCTCGTCGGTGGCGAGTCTGTGTGGTGCCCGGGCGGGTGAAGTCGTCGCAGGCGGCGAAGTGTTCTGGGGAGTCGTGGGTAGCAGTTGGAAGGCGCGGGTCGCCGCTGCCGCGATTTCGTCGAGGCGGCTCGGGGGCTGGCTGCTGTCACCGGTCATGGAATTGTCGCCGTGCTGGTGGCGCGGCGTTCCAGGGGGCCGGGTTCTGATCGTTGATGGACACGATGAGTGCTCGCAGTGAGACGCGGACGAGGTCGATGTCCGCGATGGACAGGATGACGTCGCCGGTGAGGACCACGCCGTCACTGAGCAGCCGGTCCAGCAGGTCGATGAGTGCGACTTGCCGCTGTGGCATGGGCGCCGGGGATCTGGGCGCCGACAGGCCATGGGGTTCGCTCACGGTGTGGTCTCCTCCGTCCTGCGGGGGGTGGCGAAGGAATACGGGGCCCATGGACCGGTGACTTCGATGCGGACGCCGTGCAGGCCATCGGTCGACTGCAGGATGTGGGCTCGGAATGCCTCAGCGTGGTCGAGGGGGACGAGGTAGGCGTCGTTGGTGACGTTTGTGCCCGGTCCGACGGCGAGCTCACCTTCTTGGAGCCGGTGGCGGGCGCGGTCCACGGCGTAGGCGCGGGCGGCGGTTTCGATCCGCTCGGCGGCTCGTTCGGCGGCCTGGTAGGTCTCCTGTCGCGAGTCCCGCTGGGCCCGTCGCTGACGCAGGTAGTCGCGTCCGGAACTGACGTGGGGGTCTGGAGGAGGCACAGCCGGGGTCGACGGCGCGTCCACGTAGAGCTTGACGCCCCATTCCTCGTGGCCGGCCAGCCGGCTCAACTGTTCGTCGAAGGCTCTCTGTCGGTCGGCGAGCATGGCTCGGACCCGGTCGTCGTCGAGGTACACCGTGGCCAGACGCAGCGGGAGAACGGTGGTGCGGACGGCGACGGCCTCGATCACGCCGTGGTGCGCGCGGGCGAGGGTCTCCAGCCACTCGAAATCTTCTAGATGGTGCCGGAGCGCGGTCTCCTCGAAGTCCTCCTCGGGTACCGGGCTGACGACCGCCACCACGTCGTCGCCCCGCGTGGCACTCACGAGGTGCACCGCAGATTCGGCCACGCCGACGAGGTCGGTGATGGTTCGCGGCAGGGCCTCGACTCGCCTGGCCACCGCGTACGCATAGGTGATCAGCCTCGTCATGTCTCATCTCCCGCGGCAGGCCTGGAGCGGGGCGCTGCCTGCTTGGCGCGAACTGCGCGGTGAGTGACTGCGGGCACCTCGTGTGCGTTCTCAGACGGGGGAAGGGCGGCGGCGCGCAACTCCTCAATTTGCTGGCGCAGGCGCTGGTTCTCCTTCTCCAGCGATGGGCTGCTGCCGGCGCGGGAGGACAGCGAGGGGTCGTGCTCCCACCAGTCGATCCCCATCTCCTTGGCTTTGTCCACTGAGGCGATGAGCAGGCGCAGCTTGATGGTGAGCAGTTCGATGTCGAGGAGGTTGATCTGGATGTCGCCGGCGATGACGATGCCTTTGTCGAGGACGCGTTCCAGGATGTCTGCAAGATTGGCCGAGGACTGGCTGCCGTATGGCGGGGCGGACCGGGAGGGGAGGGAGCCGAGCCGGTTGGCAATGGGTTCTGTCACGGCTTTCCGGCCTCCTTCCCTGCCCTTTGGGTGCGTTGAGGTGCCGAGTCAGCTGTCGCTGCGGCTCCAGTGGGCTCTGATCTCGTCGAGCCAGTCGAGGAGTTCGTCTTCGCGCTGGTCGAAGGTTTCCTCGTCGATATCTCCGGCGAGGAGGGCCCTCTCGAGTGCGGCGAGTTCCTGTTCGACGGGTGCGGGGTCGTAGTACTCGTCCTCGGCGGCCTCGACGACGCGTTCCAGCACCCACACGGTGCCGCGTACCGGGGCCAGTGGGAGGGTGAGGATCTGGGTGAGCAGGCCCACGGGATTCCTCCTCTAGCTGTTCTAGACGAAGCTGTAAGCGGGGAGTGGGCCGTGCAGCCGGAGGTCGAACTCCTCACCCAGTTCGCTGGTGAGGCCTTTCTCGGCGGAGAGGAAGCGCTCGCGGTTGTCTTGCTCCACTAGGAAGGAGATGTTCAGGAAGTCGGCACCGGTCGGCTCGGAGGGACGCGCCTGGCGGGCATAGGGGCGAAGCGCTTCGGTGAGTCCGGCTGCCAGTACCTGGTGGCGAGCCTGGACCTCCTGAACGACGAGCTCACCGAGAGCCAAAGGCAGATCCGGGCTGGTGTCGCCGGCCTTGATGTCGTCGTTGAGGCGCCGTGCCTCGGGTGACTCCTGGAGGATCTGGCGCAGCAGCACCTCCTCGTCGATGGCCGCTTTGAGGTGGTATTCGGCACAGCCCTCCAGATCCGTCAGGCGCTGCACATACTCCTCGCGCCGCTCGTCGAGCGCGGACTGTACGGAGTCGTCGTCCGGCGCAATAAGCCCAAAGCGCAGGGGAAGAACGGTGCCGTCGGCCATGAGCCGTTCCTGGACCGCCTGGTGGGCCGCGAGGTCGCGGCGCTTGGGCCGCAGGCCCTCGGGCGCGTCGCTGACGACGGCACTGAGCGGACCGGCGTCCACGGTGCGCAGCCGCGAGGGTGGGTCTCCGACGCCGGTGAGGCCGTCCAGGTGCTTCGGGTGGGTGGCGGCAGTGATGGAGTAGACGTACAGGGCCATCTCACTCCTCCCGTCGCCTGGTGGGCCGGCGGGTGGGCCTCTCGCGTTTCGGGGCGGGTTCCTTGTCCTCGTCGTCATTGTCGCGGCCAAGGTGGAGGGAGTCGGTGACGGCCTCGATGGCGCCGCTGAGCGCGCCCTTGCTCTTGCCGTGTGCTCCGCCCTCGGTGACCTCGCCGACGATGTCGGTGAGCTGGGTCGGCGCCTTGCGTCCGGACTCCAGGTCGAGGCGGTTGCACGCCTCAGCGAAGCGGAGGTAGGTGTCGACGCTGGCGACGACGATCCGGATGTCGATCTTGAGGATCTCAATACCGACCAGAGACACGCGGATGAAGACGTCGATAACCAGTCCACGGTCCAGGATCAGCTCGAGGATGTCGTAGAGGTTTCCGGTGCTTCCACTCCTGGAAACACTGGCTGCGCCTTGCGGCACCACAGTCACGGTGCCTCCCTTCGCCGGCTGCCGTAGCGGCCGGAGCGGTTGTCTGCCCGCCCGGACGACGGGCTCTCAGGTGCGCCGGTCGATCTGCCCGCGGGTGTAGCGGCGGATGCGCTCGTACGCCACGAGTTCGCCCTCCTCGTCGAGCGTTACCCGATAGCTGGCCATCACACTGGTCGTCTCAGGGATGCGTTCCAGTTCCACCACCTCCACATCGGCCTGCCAGCCGTCCTCGGTGGGTTTGAGCGCCGAGACGGACTCTGGTGCGCGGCCCAGGAGTTGTGCGAGCTGCTCGGCTGCGTAGCCCATGGCCCTCGGCGCTGAGATCCGCCGGTGCCGGCGCTTTTCCGCGGTGGGTCTTCGGCTACTGCCGCTGGTAGGGGCTGCGGACGTGCTGCTGGACACAGCCCTGCTCCGCCGGGCGCCATCGTCATTGCCTGCGGCCATGTTCCTCTCCGGGCTCGGAGACGACGTGCTGCTGAGTAGCGCGTGTACCGGGACTTCCTACCGGCACAGCCTATTTCATGATATCGGGCGGTTTGCGCCTGGCGAGGTCTGAGGGCTCACTCGTCCCCGGTCCGCCGACGTCGGGATTCGAAGCGCCCCGCGTGCGCAGAGCGTCCGCGTTGACCAGACTGGTGGTAGAAGCGCCAGTGCAGAACCGCACCGGTTCGCGGGGCGAGCCCGCGCGCAGTGTGCCCGCGCGCGTGAGCCGATCGCTTCGATGCGGCACGTGCTCGCCCAGGTGGCGACTGGCCGGCGGCCCCTGTGCAGGCATGCGGGCGCGCCCACGAAAAGCTGCTGCTGATCCCAGGTTCTCGGCAGTACACCCGTCTCGCCCAGGCTCCTCCGAGTTTGTGCCCCTCGGGCAGGAGGGGCGCAGGAGCCGGAAGGAACGACCTCATGAAAGACACCGCCAAAATTGCCCTTGCGGCTGCGGTCGCCGGGGGCTACTTGCTCGGACGAGCCAAGAAAGGCCGGCTCGCGTTCGGCGTTGCGACCTACCTCGCTGGCCGCCGGTTCGGGTTGGATCCGCGCCAGCTCGCCACCGAGGGGCTCCGCCGGCTCAGCGAGGTGCCGCAGGTGGCGGAGCTGAACGAACAGGTCCGCGGAGAACTGCTCGAAGCCGGCAAGCATGCCGTGGCGGCCGCGGCCGACCGCCGTATCGGGCAGTTCGCCGACTCCCTTAGGGAGCGCACGCTGAACATCGGCAAACCGAAGCCGCAGAAGGAAGAAGAGGGATCAGGAGAGGAAGAGCCGTCTGGCGAGGAGGAAGAGTACGAGCAGCCCGAAGACGAAGAGCCGGAGGGCGATGAGGACGAAGAAGAGGACGTAGACGAGGAGGAACCCGAGGAAGAGTACGAAGCGGACGAGGAGGAACCCGAGGAAGAGTACGAAGCCGAAGACGAGGAGCCAGAGGAGGAACCGGAGGAAGAACCGCATCGGGAGCGCCCTGCACGGCGCCGGCGCGCCGCCCCCACGGCCGAAGAGCGCCCCTCGCGCCGGCGCGCCGCTTCGGCCGCCCCCAAGGCCGCATCGAAGTCGTCGTCCGCACGCACGCCGGCGAAAAAGGCAGCGGCTCCTGCGAAGAAGTCGGCTCCGGCGGCAAAGAAGTCCCCCGCTAAGACAGCGCCCCCGGCCAAGCGGTCATCGACACGCGCAGCCCCCGCCAAGTCCTCCGTCACCAAGTCTGCGGGAACGAAGGCGACCGCGCCGACGAAGAAGGCCCCGGCCAAGAGGACCACGGCGGGCAAGAGCACCGCGGCCAAGGCACCCACGCGGTCCACCCGGCGGAGGTAGGTCATGGCCAGGACGGATCAAGAAGCGCCCGAGGTCTCAGGCATCGACCGGCTGCGAGAGGAAGCCGTCAACTTTCTCGGCGCCCAGATGGAACACCTGGTCGAGAAAGCCGGCGACAAAGTCAAAGACCTCACAGGCCAGCTCACAGATGTCGCGGAAAGCGGCGGCGTGCTGCCCAAGGTGGGCGCCCGCGTCCTGCAGGGTGAATCACCACTCAAAGCGTTCGTGTCAGAGAAGGCCAAGAGTGTCAAGGACAACGTCGTTGACAAGATCAAGGGTGTCTTCGGCGGCGGCAAGGCCGGCCGCAAGGCCGGCAAGAAGGTCATGAACATGGTCGAGGTCCTCGACATCGGCCTGCCGGTGCGGACCGTGTACGACCACTGGACGCAGTACCAGGACTTCAGCGGGTTCGCGAAGGGCGTGCAGGACGTCTCGCAGGGCGACGAGGTGACCACTGACTGGAAGGTCAAGGTCGGACCTTCGAAGCGCAGCTTCAAGGCAACCGTCCAGGAGCAGGTGCCGGACGAACGCATCGTGTGGACGTCACAGGGCGCCAAGGGCAGCACCCGCGGGGCCGTGAGCTTCCACGAACTGACACCGACCCTCACCCGCGTCGTCCTCGCCGTCGAGTACTACCCCTCGGGGCTCTTCGAGAAGACCGGGAACATCTGGCGCGCCCAGGGCCGCCGTTTGCGCCTGGACTTCAAGAACTTCCAGCGGCATGTCTCCCTTACCAACGACGAGGCGGAGGGCTGGCGCGGCGAGATCCGCGACGGCGAGGTCGTCCGCACCCACGAGGAGGCCATGGAAGAGGAGGAAGCAAACCAGAACGAACAGCCCGACGACGAGTACGCCGACGATGAACTGGAGGACGAGTACGACGACGGAGGTGAGGAAGCCGAGGAAGAAGACGAAGAGTACGACGACGGCGGAGAAGCCGACGAGGAGGATGAGGAGGACGGCGAGCACCAGGAAGACGACGAGTACGAGGACTATGAGGATGAGGATGACCAGAGATGAGTCGGCCTCCTCAGCCGGCTCATACGCGGCCACCGGCCTAGCAATAACGCCACAAGTCACACGGCACCAGCACCGACTCAGTTAGCTGGCGAACCACGGTGCGAGTCGATGGCGCCAGCCATCCAGGGTCGAAGACCGGACCTTGCGGCCGACGTGGAAAACCGCTGGCCGCCACAGCCAGTCAGTCCCGTCCACCGTCACCGTGCGCCCCCGTGACACGATCACCGTCGTCAACGAGGACGCCACCGCGCACACCTTGACCGCCTCCGACAAGTTCCTCGACACCAGCACCATCGCGAGCGGCAAGTCCGAAACCCTCACCACCCCCAACGAAAGCGGGCAGTTACCCCTACATCTGCACCAGCTACCAGTACATGCACGGCACACCCTGACCGTCAGCTGACGCTCCTTCCCACCTCGCACTGCCAGGAGCCGCCGTGTCCCACCCCGTCACCCGGCCTGCCCGCCCCGAAACCCGGACTCTGCTGTGCAGCATCCTTCGTGTGCTCGCGGCAGCCGCCTCTCACCATCTGGTGGGTCAGGCGCGGTGACTTCGGGCCCCGGCCACCCGTTCGACCCACCCGCTGGCAGGGGCGTAGCCGTATGGACGAGTTAGACGCCCTATCGCGCCGGGAAAGCATGCCAGTCGACCGCCACCGCGAGCAGTCGGCCACCCAGGCGGCTAATCGACTGCCAGGAGGCCCTGCCACCTGGCTGCCCGCGGTGGACGGTCGCTCCTTGGGCCGCAACCCCCGGGCAGGGCCGACTCGTTGACCCCGGCACCTGCCTGGCACGGCAGAAGGGCGGCGCACAGACCTAATCCCCCATGGCCCGCGCCATGCCGTCTGCGCGTCAGCAGGAGTCGCCAATCAGCCGGGCCGGAAAGACGAGCGCACACAATTGCCCGGCCGCGGCCGGGAATTCGGCAACTTGTATGAAAGGGCCGGAGAGAGCAGCATCGCGCGGTGGCTTCGCGCCGCCTTGCGTGACTCGCGGGTCGCGCCCACCTCGCCGTCGAAGCACGGCGGGCCGCCGGGGCGTCGGATCGCCAGGTGGGTCTCCCGGAGGACCGCCAGCCAGCCAAGGTGGGGCCCGGCCAGGGTGTGCGCCTGCTCGCAGCCGACCCAGCCGTCCTCGGCGAGTACCAGCCGTCCGCTCGCCGGATCGGCAGGGGAAACCAGCATGGGACGGCCCGCAGCGACCGCGGCGGCCAGGGCAGCGACGCTCCGGCTCCTGCGGTGATCATCTCCATGATCGGCCCTCTTCCCAACTTGGCGCGGCCGCCACGCCTGCAGGCCGGTGGATCACATCATCGGACGGGAGGCCGGTTGGTGGCGGTTGGTTTGGTCCCGGCGACCATGGGGCGGTCGCGGGGCCGGGCGTCGGTAAGCAGGTGGCGGCTGTGGGTGAGGGTCAGCAGTCGCTCTACCGGGGCGCTGGCGGTGCTGATGACCAGCGTGCGCCCTGCATTGAGGGCCTGTTCGCGGGCCCGCAGCAGTGCCTCCAGCCCTGCACAGTCACAGAAGCGGACGGCGGTCAGGTCCAGGTCGAGGCCCGCCGGGCAGTCCAGGGCGGCGCGGGCCAGGGCCTCGGCCAGGCCCGCGCCGCCGTACAAGTCGATTTCGCCTTTCAACACGGCGGTGGTGCGGCCGGCCAGCCCGGGAGCCAGGCGCAGGGTGAGCTGCCCGTCCGCGAGCGACAAGACACCGAGGACGGGCTGATCGGTCCTGGGGCGAGCGGCCGGGTGGCGGTGGCTGGGCGAAGGTCGGGGCATGGTGAGGGCTCCTTCGCAGGAGCGGGCTGACTCTCATCTCGATGCTGCACCCGCGCCCGCCCGACGGCCACCCCCTTCAGCACCAGGAGTCAACGCGTGAAGCTCCTCGGCGTGCCCGCCGGTGGTTGGTGGTCGTTGAGCAGTCGTGACGACGTCCGCTCTGACTCCTGTGCCCAGCCGAGGGGCGGAAACTCTTCATGATGCCGGTGTGCCGCTCTACAGCGCGCTGGCTGCCGCCTGGCGCCTGGCCGGACGCACGGTGCCCGGCCAGCCCGACCCACTATGGGAGGCACTGACCCGTCGGCGCCGCCGCGCCAGTGGCTTCGCCAGGCGGACCGCCGACGAGACTACGGCGAAGCGCCAGCCCGACGGCTCTTGTTGAAATTTCTCTCCACCCGCACAGCGGTCCCGGAAACAGCACTTCCTTGATCGAGCAGACCCCCCGTTGTGCGAGGAGTGGTCAGGATGACCATTCCTTCGCCTACGTCCTGCCTGGGGTGCGCATATCCGGTCAAAGCCGATTCTTGCGGATCCTCTTGCCGGACCGCACGGACGGCACCTAATGTCGACGGATTCGCCGGAGCGCTGGTCAAGGGCCCATTGTGGCTCCTGGTGATCGACATCGTGCTGTTCCTCGCGGGCCTTGTCTTCGGCGGCGCGCCCTTTGGCCGGCGATCGCGCCGGTGACGTCACCCGCTGACCAGCGACCCAGCCCGGCTCAGGGAGCACGGTCCGGTGACAGAGCGACTCCCGGGTCGGCCGGCCGACCGGTCCGAACCGCCGGGGCGCCCCGGGTCGCTGTGGGCGGACGTCCACAGCGACCCAGGCATCTCCGGCTACCCGCAAGCCGCGGGTAGCACAGCGCCGGAGTCAGTGCGAGCGTCCGAGCTTGTCCGGTCCGGGCCCCTCACCGCTTGCCGACTCCCCCGGCCCGTCGTGGCCCGGTGTCCGCCAGGCGCCAGCCCTCTCCCCTGGTTCGGACGGACCACGCTCGGGAGTCCTCAGCGGCGGCCCTGCGCATTGCGGCGGCGGCCGAAGACTCGAGTTCCGCGATCACGTCACCGCCGTGGCGGGTCATGGGCAACCTCCAGAGCCTCTCGACGGACAGACGGTCGGCCCCGGTCAGGGGCAGCCGTACTCACCAGCTGCCCCTGCCGGTCCGTCGTACACAAGCGACTTCTGCCTCCCAGCCGCCAACCCCACCCTGGCGGACCGTCAGACTGCGTCCTTCCCACAGCGCATCCGGCGCTCGCCACGGCCTCCGAGGCCACTGCTGCCGCCCCGCGAGCAGGATGCCGACGCCGGATGGCTACTGAACTTGAACTCGTGATGTCGGGGTCTGCCGCGCGGTGGTGGGGCCCGGCTCGCGGCTTTCCCATGACGCGGGAGTATGAGGATGATGTCCGCGTGATTCGAGACCTGCCGCCGTTGCCGTTGCCCCAGTATGTCGTGGTCCGTATCGGCTGCTCACCAGAGGTGCCCACCGAGATCGCCGCCGATCTGCGGCAGATCGGCGTACCAGCAGGGCTGATCGGCTACGAGTACCAACCGCTGACCGAGGCGGCAGTCCTCGGTGGGATTGGCGAGAGCGGGGTGGTCGTCTTCGGGACCAGCGGTCTGTTTGGACTCATCGCCATCGATGTGGCTTCGCGCCGCATCGTGCACATCCCCACAACCAAGTCTTCGACCACCAATCACGTGAACAGGGACCTCGGAGCCTTCCACCGGTGCGTCGCGGCCACTATCGCCCGCTTCCCGTTCTACGAAGAAGGCGAGGAGGACAGATTCGACGAGGCGGCGGACGACCTTCGCGAGCTCCTCGCTACCCTCGATGGCACCGCGCTCGCACACAACGGGCTATGGGAGACCCTGTGTGACGACGTCGCGATGGGCGACTACGCGAACTGGGAGGACTGAAGCACGTCAGCCCTCCAGTATCAGACCCGTGGCCGTCAGGCAGCCGTCGACCAGCTCCGGTCGGTACTGGATTCTTTTGAGGCGACGCTTCACGGCTCGGGTGATCTGGCTGAGATCCGCAGCGGCGAGGTTGCCGATGTCGCGTTTGACCAGCGACCAGACGCCCTCCTGCGGGTTCAGGTCCGGGGCGTAGGTCGGTAGCTGGAAGACGGTGAGCCAGGCGGTGTTGGCCGCGAAGAACTCCCGCAGCGGCGAGACCAGGTGCATGCGCAGGTTGTCCCACACCAGGACGATCGGGCCGCCGAGCTGGGTGTGGGCACGGACGATCAAGTCGCGGTAGTCCTTCCAACCGAAGCCCTTCGGTTCGTCCTTGCGTCCCCGGTACTCGCGGATCGCGTAGATCAGACGGGACCGCTCGCCGGGCTTGTAGCAGGTCATCCCCGCCATGGAGACCCGACCCGAGCCGCGCCCGCGCACGCGGACGACCGGGGTGATGCCCTGGCGGCCCCAGGTCCTGGCACGCGGCGGCGTCATCGACTGGCCGGCTTCGTCCTCGAAGACCACCCAGGCGTTGTTCACCGCCGCGGTGCTCTTACCCGTGGCCAGACCTCCCGCTTCCACAGCTCCACCGCGTCGTCGTCGCGTTCGATCGCGCGCCGGGCGGGCTGCTGCCAGGACCAGCCGTGCCGCCGCAGCAGTCGCCACGTGCCCTCCACGGTGTACGAGACGTGGAACAGGCGGCCGATCAGCGTCTTCACCCGGGCCAGCGTCCACCGCTGGTCGGCCCACCCGTGGGCCAGCGGGCCGCGCTCCAACTCCCGCTCCAGCCGCTCTATCTGTATGTCCGACAGTCGGGGCCGGCCGGGCGATCCCTTCGATGCCACCCCGGCCAGGCCCTCCTCACGCCACTGGCGCCGCCAGCGTTCCACCGAGCGCTCCGAGACACGCAACCCGGTAGCGATCTCCCGGTTCTTATCGCCAGCCTCGAAGCCAGCCACGGCCTGGAGCCGGACCCGCTCCCGCGCGGTCCTCCCGGCGTCGGTCAAGCCGCCACCCTGCGGATATCTCACACCACCAGGACTACCGAAGCCACCCGCACGCTGTCCGGCAAACAGCCCGACATCACCCGATCAAGTTCAGTACCTGAGCCCACGGCCTCTCCTGCGCTCCGCAGGGTGGCTCCGCGCGGGGCGTCCGACATCACCCGGCGCCGAATGCCCGGCGGCCCGCCCGAGGCGCTCGCCGGTGCGATGCTGCTCGAATGAGCGCACTGTAGCGACTACCCGCACCCAACCGAGAGAAGGATGCGTGACATGCCCCGTGGATCGAGCCCCAAGCGTGAGCGTCAGTACGAGCACATCAAGGAGAGCCTGCTGGAACGCGGCAGGGACGAGGACACCGCCGAGGAGATCGCCGCTCGGACGGTGAACAAGGAACGGGCCAGGCACGGCGAGTCGAAGACCGCCAGCCGCACGTCGTTGGAGGACATCTCCTCCGGCCGACGTGGCGGGCTCAGATCCCACAGCGGAGCGCAGGGCCCCACCTACGACCAGCTCTACAACGAAGCCCGGCAACGCAACATCAAGGGCCGGTCGAAGATGAACAAGAGGCAGCTCGCCGACGCACTGGGCCGTTGAGCTCCGCCCCGGATCCCGCCCCCGGGCAGACAGCAGCCCAGCTGCCAACCACGCCGGGTCCCGGGCGAGTTCGGGTCCACACGGGGCCCGGCGACGCGCATGAGCGACCGCTGCGGGGGTAGGCGAGCCGCCGGACGCGAGAGGGCGTCATCGAGAGCCCGGAAGCCGGACCCAGCGCACCCGGACGCCTGCGCCCCGGCGCGGCTGGGCCGTCGGAGTGATGTCCGGCGCGGCGGCCGTCCGGGGAACGGGTCGCCCCGGTCCCCGGGCCCGAAGAATACGGGCGGTGGCCGGGCGACACGAGAAGGGTGGGTGCGATGCGTGGCGCGGTGACGGAGGTGGCGTTGTGGAGCGGCGTGCTCGTGATCATGACCGTGATGCTGATCAGTTCGGTGTCTCCCGTCGAGCTGGTGGTGGCGGCGGTGACAGGCGTGGGTGGCGCACTGTGCGCTCGAAGAGTTCGGTTGGCCGCGCAGGTGAGCGTCACCGGATGGCGCGGGGCGTGCCGCGCCGTGCTGCTGCTGCTGCCCTTCGCCCTCCTCCGGGGCTGCAGCGTCCTGTTGCGCTCTCTGGGCCGGCGGCGCGAAGCACCGGACGTGTGGCAGCTGGTCCGACTCCACGACGGCACGGACGCGGGCTGGGCCGGCGTCCTCACCGCCGCGTCACCCGACACCTGCGTGGTGGACTCCCCCAGCAGCGGCGAGTTGTTGGTGCACGCGTTCCACGAGGGCGGCGGGCCGCTCCAGCGCGCCCTGGGCGACTCCGGGGAGGTCCGGTGAGCGCGTGGTCGGCTGCGGTGCTGGTGCTGTTGACCGGTACCGTCCCGCCCTGCCTGTGGCAGGTGGCGCGCGGCAGGACTGTGTGCCGCCTGGCGGCCGTCGCTCTGCTGGGATCAGTGGCCGGGGCGGTGTTCCTGGTGCTTCCCGAGGGATTCGAACGACCGGCGTACCAGGATCTGGCGCTGGTACTGGCGGCGCTGTCACCCGCAGGAACGCTCGTCTTCACCCGGTTCGTGTGCGGCGAGGGTCACGAGGAGGAGGGCGGCACCGAACCCGGCCGGAACGGGCTTCCTGACCGCTGAATGCCGGCAGTTCACCTACGACCCGAGGATGGCGTGATGGCAACTGGTCATGTGATCGCTCTTGTCCTGCTGTGGGCGGGCACGGGATTCGTCCTGCTGTCAGCGGCGGCTCTGCTCCTCCTGCCAGGCACGTTCCGCAAACTGCACGCGCTGGCGCCCGCGTCCTGCCTGGGTGTACCGCTCGTCGCCCTGGCGGTGGCCGTCGACCAGGGAGCGAGTCGTGCAGCCGTGAAGACCCTGCTGATCGGGATGCTCCTGGCCGTGGGCGGCACCGTCAGCACCATCGCGATCGGGAAGGCGTCCCTGGAGGCCGAGGGACGCTCTGCGGGACGGGCGGACGGGTGGGCAGAGCGGTGACGGGCGCGCTGATCGGAGTCTGCCTGCTCTTCGTGGTGGCGGCAGCGACGTTGGCTGTGCTGTGCCGGGAGCCGGTGCGGCAGGCGGTGGCGCTGGCAGCACTGGGACTCGGCCTCGCCCTGCTGTTCACCGTCCTCCAGGCGCCCGACGTGGCCCTGTCCCAGCTCGCAGTGGGCACCGCGCTGACCCCGCTGCTGATCCTGCTGACGGTCCGCAAGGTCAGGCGCAGACCCGCTGACGCCCGCGATCACGGGGACCGCGAGTGACGGCCCGCGTCCGCCTTGCACTGTTCGCGCTCGCTGCGGCCGTGATCGCGGGGTTCCTCATCGCCGCCTGTACCGAACTGCCGCCCTTCGGGACGGACGTCCACCCGTACGGCGACCGTGCGGTGGCGGCGGCACTGGCCCACCGGACGGCCAACGTGGTCTCGTCGGTCAACTTCGACATCCGGGCGTTCGACACGCTCGGTGAGGAGTCGATCCTCTTCGGCACGGTCCTCGGCGCGACGCTGCTGCTGCGGACGGCCCGTGACGAGCACCGGGGCCGGCCCCGGCCCGAGCGGGTCCTGCCCACCACCCGCCTGTTCGGTGCAACCCTGCTGCCGGTCACGCTCGTCGTCGGGGTGTACATCGTCGCGCACGGGCAGCTCAGCCCGGGCGGCGGCTTCCAGGGCGGCGTCGTACTGGCCACCGCACTGCACCTCGCCTACGTCGCCGCCGACTACCGGGCGCTGGAGCGGGTGCGGCCACTGACCGTACTCGATGTCGCGGACTCCCTGGCCGCCGCGTCGTTCACCATCCTGGGTCTGGCCGGACTGGCCGCCGGGGGCGCGTTCCTGGAGAACGGGCTTCCGCTCGGCACGTTCAACCAGATCACCTCCGGCGGTCTGGTCCCACTGTTGAACGCGGCCGTGGGGATCGAGGTGGGCTCGGGCCTGATCGTGCTCCTCGCCCATTTCCTCGACCAGGCCGTGGAGATCACCGAAGCCCAGCACAAGGAGCAGCCGGGTTGATGCGTGTTCTGCCGTTCCTCGCCGCGGGGTGGGTGCTCCTGGTGGCCCTCTACGGGCTTGTGACCAGCCGTAACATCATCCACGCGGTCGGCTGCCTGGCCGTCGCCCAGTCGTCCACCTACCTGATGCTGCTCGGTGTCGGCTACCGACGCGGCGGTACCGCCCCGGTGTTCAGCGATATCGCCCCGGGCAGCCGCCCGGTGGTCGATCCGGTGGTCCAGGCCCTGGCGCTGACCGATGTCGTGGTGGGGGCGACCGTCACCGCTCTGCTCCTCGCCCTGACCATCCAACTGCGCAAACGCCACGGCACGGTTGATCCCCAACAGCTCACCGGCCTGAGGGGCTGACGCCGTGACAGCCGCGGAACTCCTGCCACTGGCTGTGGCAATCCCGCTGCTCGGGGCGGCTCTCCTGGCAGTGGCGGGACGCTGGCTGCCAAGGGCCGGCGCCGACCTCCTGGCCACCGCAGTGGCCGTTGCCGACCTGGTGTGCCTGGCCCTGCTGTGGCCGCTGACCGGCCACTACGCCACGGCGCAGCTCGGCGGCTGGTCCGGCCGGGTGGGCATCGTGCTCGCCGCCGACCCGATCGGTGCGGGACTGGCGCTTCTGGTGGCCGTGCTGGTGCTGGCCGCAGTTGTGTACTCCTGGTGCTACTTCGAGGAGCCCACCGGCGAACACACCGGCGTCTTCCCCGCGCTTCTGCTGCTGTTCGAGGCGGGCATGGTCGGCTTCGCCCTGACCGGCGACCTCTTCAACGCCTTCGTCTTCTTCGAGCTCATGGGTGCCTCCGCCTACGCCCTGACCGGCTACCGGATCGAGGATCCGCGTCCCCTCCAGGGCGCCCTCACGTTCGGTATCGTCAACTCCTTCGCCGCGTACTGCTCCCTGCTCGGCATCGCCCTGCTCTATGCCCGCACCGGAGAGCTCAACTTCGCCCACCTCGGCGAACAACTCGCAACGCGCAGGCCGGACGTGCTCGTCAGCATCGCCTTTGTCCTGGTGGTCACCGCTCTCCTGGTGAAGGCTGCGATCGCCCCGTTCCACTTCTGGCTTCCCGACGCACACGCCGTCGCTCCGACGCCTGTGTGCATGCTGATGTCGGGGGCCATGGTCGAGCTCGGCGTCTACGGCACCGCCCGGGTGTACTGGACGGTCTTCTCCGGGCCGGGCGGCATTCCCCACTCGGCCTTCCGGACCACCTTCGCAGCACTGGGCGTCATCACCGCACTGCTCGGCGCCCTGATGTGCTGGCAGCAACGGCATCTCAAGCGGATGCTCGCCTTCTCCACCATCAGCCACGTGGGCCTGTTCATGATCGGTGTCGCCCTGCTCAGCCGCGACGGCGTGGCAGGGACCGCCCTCTACGTCGCCGGGCACGGCTGTGCCAAGGCCGCCCTGTTCGCGTTGACCGGGATCCTGCTCGACCTCTACGGCTCCGTCGACGAGCACGGTCTGCACAGCAGAGCCCGCCCCCTGCGGCTGGTCGGCGTGATGTTCCTCGTGGGTGGCCTTGCGTTGGCGGGCCTGCCGCCGTTCGGCACCGGCCTCGGCAAGGCGGTCGCCGACGAGGCGGCCGGCCACTGGCAGGGCTGGCTGCCCGCCGTGTTCGTCGCCACGTCGGCGGTCACCGGGGGCGCCGTGCTGCGCGCCGGTCTACGGGTCTTCTGGGGCGCGGGCCCGGTGCCGAGAGAACGGCCGGGTGAGGCGGAGACGACCGGCGAGGGTGAGGAACCGGAGGTCCGCTCCCCCCAGCGCCCGGTGCCACGGCCGATGCTCGCCGTCCCGGCGGCGCTGCTCCTACTGTGCGCGCTTGCTGGCAGTGTGCCATCGGTTGCAGCCGCCATGGCGCACGGATCAGCCCTGTTCACCGACCGCTCGGCCTACGCCTCGGCCGCGGCCGGGGCCAGGGCCATGGCCGGGGCCGCACCGACCGGCGGCGGAGCCTGGACCGGGACCGGCATCGCGCTCGGACTGCTCTCCGCCGTCCTGGCAGTCCTGGCCGCCACCGCCGCCGTACGGCTCCGGGCGGCTCCGAGCCTCCGACATCTGACCGCACGCATCATCGCTCCGCTGCGCCGATTGCACTCCGGCCTGCTGGGCGACTACCTCACCTGGCTCGCCGTCGGTATCGCCGCACTGTGCCTCGCCATCACAGCCCAGTCCTGACCGCCGTGCACCGGCGATGGACGACGCCGGCCAAGGGCCGCGCCGGACCGGGGAATCCGCGGCCCTACCAGGAAAAGTACGGCATGGACCGGTCGACGCAGCTGCGGCGCAGTCCTGCTCCTGCCGCCCCGAGGGTGGTGTCCGATGCCGTGGCGGGCAGATCCGACAGGTCGGCCGACGGTCGGGACTTGTGAAGTGCAGTGGCCAGGAGAGCGAACCACAGGCCCACCAGGACGAGATGCAGCCGTTGGGGCACCCCCTGCCAGCCGGGATGGCCGAGCAGTGGGCCGACTGTGGC
Organism: Kitasatospora sp. NPDC056138; assembly: GCF_042264695.1. Lineage (NCBI taxonomy): Bacteria > Bacillati > Actinomycetota > Actinomycetes > Kitasatosporales > Streptomycetaceae > Kitasatospora > Kitasatospora sp. NPDC056138. The sequence goes on from NZ_JBHJVK010000066.1 coordinate 31,422, forward strand.
CACCGCGCTCACCAGGGCACACGGCAGCAGCCTCGGCCCCCAGCGGCCGACCAGGGGGAGGACCGGCCGCTCGGTGCGGGCCGCCAGGCTGAGCAGCGTCATCGAGGCGAAGAGAGCGAAGTGGACCAGCCCGCTGGTCACGGTGTGCCAGCGGTGCACGGCCTGGCAGCCGTGCGACACCGAAGGGGCGCAGCTCATCGGGAGAGCGACGTCGGCTGCAGAGAAGATGCCGAAGGCGGCCAGGAACCCCCAGCCGGTCCGGGCCCAGTGGCTGCCCGTCCGGTCGTGTGCGAGGAGCCCGGCGGTTGTCACCAGAGCGGCACAGGTGAGCTCGATCGTGCTGAACAGCACCCGGAACGGCTGATCGGCCGCGTAGAGCTCACTGACATAGGAGTGCCGCGGGTCCAGGCCCGTGGGCAGGGTGAACTCCAGGAGCCAGTCGTTGTAGAGCGCTGCCGCGAGCACCAGCAGCCCGGCAGCCCAACGGTTGCGGCGGCTTCGGCGGTTACGCGGTACGGCTGGAAACCGGCGCGGGCGGCCGGCCCCTGGTCTTGGCGGCATCACCGGCGAGCGCGCTTGCGGGCGGGGGCGTACCGCAGCCTGGAGCCGCCGCAGTGCCCCTGCGGTCGCCTGCGCCGCGCCATGACCGCTGCGAGGGCTCCGGCGAGGAGCGCGGTAGCGAGGGCCCGATGGTGGGAGAGCCACAGCTGGGGAGCGTGTCCGTGGGCCCGGTCGTCGAAGATTCCGTGGGCTCCGTGGTCATGGCCACCTGGTCCGTCGAGGGGCTGCCAGAGGTTGTCGGGCCGGCCAGGAGCGGCCTTGCGGTCCGTCTGCTGGGCGGCGAAGCCGGTCCGGGCGAGGTAGCGGTCCAGGAGCGCGGGCGCGATCTTGTTGCCGACGATGGTGGCGACGGTGGAGCTTCCGACGAGATACTCCTTGCGGCGGGGGTGATCCACGGCGTACGCGACGCCCCGGGCGGCGACCTCCGGTTGATAGATCGGCGGCACCGGCTGCGGGCGGTTGGGAAGCCGGGACAGAACCCAGGAGAACTGCGGTGTGTTCACGGCGGGCATCTGGACCACGGTGATGTGCACGTTGCTTCTGGCGTGCAGCAGCTCCGTGCGGATGGAGGAGGTGAATCCGTTGACGGCGTGCTTGGCTCCGCAGTACGCGGACTGGAGCGGAATAGCGCGGTACCCCAGGGCCGAGCCGACCTGCACGATAGTGCCCGCGTCCCGGGGCAGCATGCGGGCCAACGCCACCTGGGTGCCGTGGACGAATCCCAGGTAGGAGACCTCGGTGACGCGCCGGAACTCGTCGGGCCCGATCTCGTCGAACGGCGCGAAGACCGAGGTGAAAGCGACGTTGATCCACACGTCGATCGGCCCGAAGGCCTCCTCGACCGCGGCCGCGGCGGCCTCGACCTGATCGTAGTCGGCAACATCGGTGGGGAGGGCCAGTGCCCTTCCGCCTGCCTCCTCGACCTCTCGCGCCGCAGCGTCCAGACCTGCCTCGCCCCGGGCCAGCAGGCCCACGTCCGCGCCCCGCCGTCCGAAGAGCCGGGCGGTGGCACGTCCGATTCCCGCACTGGCGCCGGTGATCACAACGGTCTGAATCACGGATCTTCCCTTCCCTCGTTGGGGGTGGCGCGGATCGTCCCGGCCCGCGCGTTTACTTGTGGTGGAGATGAGACGGCTCAGGGCGAACCACCTCCCGATGCCAGACGGACGGCACATTCCAGCATCAGCGCGTGGACGAACGCCTGGGGAAGGTTGCCACGCAGCTGCCGCTGCGCGATGTCGTACTCCTCTGAGTAGAGGCCCGTCGGCCCGCAGGCCGCCCGGTTGCGTTCGAACCAGCGGACGGCTTCCAGCTCACAGCCCTGCTGGAGTTCGGCCAGCGCCATCACGAAGCCGCAGAGCACGAACGCGCCCTCGGCTTCTTCCAGCGGCCGCTCGTCCTGCCGGAACCGGTAGGCGTAGTGGTCCTGCGTCAGCTGCGCGGTGTACATGCGGAGGGTCTGCACCGTTCTCGGGTCATCGGCTGCAAGCGCGCCCCGGATCGGTGGGAGCAGCAGCGCGGCGTCGAGTTCCGGGTCCTGCGGTGAGCGCTGCCAGTGGCCGGAGGGGTGCAGACTGTGCGCTGCCGTGTCGGCGGTGATCGTGTCGGCGAGGCTGATCCACTGCGTGGCCTGGCGGGCTGGTGCACCTGCTTCGGCGATCGCGCGCAGTCCTGCGGCGCAGATGAGACGGCTGTGGGTCCAGGCGCGGTTGTCCAGTTCCCATATCCCGGCGTCCGGCCGCTGCCAGTGCCGACGGATTGCCTCGACGGCGATTTCGGCCGCCTGCCGGTCGTCCGAGGCGAGGCGGTCGAGGCGGGCTGCGGAGCTGAGCAGCAGCAGCGCTTCACCGAAAGTGTCCAGCTGGAACTGTTTGTTGACGTGGTTGCCGACGATGTCGTAGCCGCCGGGGTAGCCGGGCAGGTCGAGCTTGCGCTGGTCCGGGATCGGACGGCCGGTGGTGGTGTAGGCGGGAGCGAGATTCGGTCCGTCTTGGTGGAGACGTGCCGTCACGAAGCGTACTGCGTCGTCCAACAAGGGGTGTGGACCGTCGGCCGCGATCGCCTGCCCGGCGTAGCACTGGTCGCGGATCCAGACGTAGCGGTAGTCGTAGTTGCGTCCTTCCTCCGCGCGCTCGGGCAGGCTCGTGGTGGCGGCCGCGACCATGCCGCCGCCGCTGGCGGTCAGGCTGCGCAACACGGTATAGGCCTGCCGGGCATCGCGAGGGGCGAGGGTGTTCTCCAGCACGGGTACGGCATCGGCCCAGGCCGCCTGCGTGGCCCGCCACGCCCGGTCGGGGTCCACCGGTTCGCCGAGCGGCTGGTCGGAGATCTCCAGGACGAGGTCGTAGTGGTTTCCGGCGTCCACGAGGAGGTCCATGGCCCACCGGGGCGATCGGTACCCGTCCGCCTCGGTGAGACTGGCCCGGCTTGCACCCGAGAAGCGGAAGTGGAGACCGTCGGAGCGAGCGGTCCACACCCCCTTCCCGTCACGCGCCGGCTCGCCCACGGGGGCCTTGCCGAATCCGGGTGCCAGCTCCAGGACCACGTGCAGGCGGGCGGGGCCGTCCACTGCGGTGATGCGCCGCAGTATGACCGCGCGGTGCTCGTCGCCGGGGAAGGCCAGGGCTTCGCGGCACTCCAGGATGCCCGCTTCCGTGGTCCACCGGCTGCGCCAGATCATGGTGCCGTCTTCGTAGTAGCCGCCCCAGACGAAGCGTCCGACCGGGGTGACGGCGTATGCACCTGCGCCTCCGACGAGGTTGGAGAACACAGCGTCGGAGTCCCAGCTCGGCGCGCACATCCAGGCGATGTCGCCCCGGGGGCCGATGAGTGCACCGCGCTCGCCGTCGGCGAGCAGGGCGTAGTCACGCAGGGCGTAGAGGGGGAAGGCGTTGCCTGACGGGGTGTCGGCGATCACGCCGTCCCCCCGTTCCGCAGGGGGACGCGGTAGCGCTCGGCGCGGTCGTGGCGCAGTTCGAGGCCGAGGCCGGGTCTGCCGTCGGCGCCAACGGTGAGGGATCCGCCCGCAGGGTCGAGGGCGCCGTCGAAGAACAGCTGCTCGATCCGGACGTGGTCGTGGAACCACTCCAGGTGGCGCAGGTTCGGCACGGCAGCGGCCGCATGGGCATGGGCGTGCGGGGCGCAGTGCCCGGAGATGTCCAGGCCCAGGGCCTGGGCGGTGGCGGCGGCGCGCAGCCAGACGGTGACGCCGCCGCAGCGGGTGATGTCAGCCTGCAGGCAGTCGACGGCGCCGGCGGTGGCCATCCTGGCGAAGTACGGGAGGTCGTAGCCGTACTCGCCGGCGGCGACGTCCGGCTGGACGGTGTCGCGGACCTGGCGCAGTCCCGGCAGGTCGTCGGAGGAGACCGGTTCCTCGAACCAGCTCACGCCCAGATTGGCCAGGGCCGCGCCGATCCTGATTGCCTGTTTGCGGGTGTAGCCGCCGTTGGCATCGACGTAGAGTTCGGCGTCGTCTGCGATCGATGCACGGGCGGCACTGGTCCTGGCGAGGTCGCGCGAGGTGTTGTGTCCCCAGGACTCGCCGATCTTGATCTTGACGCGGGGGATGCCCTGTTCCCGGTTCCAGTGGCGTAGTTGACGCTCCAGCTGCTCGTCGGAGTAGGTGGTGAATCCGCCGCTGCCGTACACCGGCACCTCCTGGCGGGCCGCGCCGAGCAGACTCACCAGGGGAAGGCCGAGGAGGTGGCCCTTGAGGTCCCACAGGGCGATGTCGACGGCGGAGATCGCTCCGGCGACCAGCCCTGGACGGCCGGCGTTGCGCACGGCGCGGCTCATCGCCTCGTTGGCGCCCGGTACGTCCAGGGCGCGTCGACCGACAACGGCCTCGGCGAGCTGGTCGGTGATCACCTGTGCGGTGGCGGCGGCCCCATAGGTCCAGCCGAGTCCGTTCACGCCGCCTGCGAAGACCTGGGCCAGCACCATGGTGGTGGAGTTCCAGGCAAGGGTGCCGTCGGCTTCGGGGGCGTCGGTAGGGACGGTGTACACCGAGACCTCGATGCGTTCGATCGCGGCGTCCTGGCCCAATGTCATCGCGTGGCCTCCGCACGGACCGGGGCTCGCAGACCGGAGCGGGCGCCGCCGATGAGTCGTCGGGCGGCTCGGTCCACCAGGGCCATGATGGTCAGCGCGGGGTTGGCACTGCCCTGGGTGGGGAACACACTGCCGTCGGTGACGAGCAGGTTCGGAATGGCGAAGCTGCGCAGGTCGGCGTCGACCACGCCGTGCTCGGCGTCGCGGCCCATCCGGCAGCCCCCAACCAGGTGCGCGAACCGTTCGATGGTGATCACCTCGGTCGCGCCCGCCGCGTGCAGGATGTCCTCCATGACGCTGCGGGCGGCCTTCATCAGCTGCCGGTCGTTGTCCACCATGCTGTAGGACATGTCGGCCACCGGCAGGCCGTACCGGTCCTGTTCGGAGGCGAGCGTGATTCGGTTGTCGGCTGCGGGCAGGAACTCGCACAGGGCCCCGAGCGTCGCCCAGTGCACATAGTCGCGCATGTAGGCGCGCAGGTCCTCGCCCCAGTGGCCCTGCGCGGTGACATGCTCGGCCCAGGTGATCGGCAGGGGCGAGACGGTCTGGATGGAGAAGCCCCGCCGGTAGGGCTTGGTCGGGTCGCTCTCGTAGTACGCCTCGCTGGAGACTTCCGGAGGCGGGGCCTTGTGCATCCGGATCTCCTCCACGAAGCGTCCGGCGGTCTGCGGCGCGCCCTGCACCATCAGGTAACGGCCGACCAGGTCGTGGTCGTTGCACAGGCCCTGGGGGAAACGGCGGTTGGCGGAATTCAGCAGGAGCCGCGGGGTTTCGATCGAGTACCCGGCCACCGCGACCGACCGGGCCCGCTGGAGGTGTTCACGCCCCCGGTGGAAGTAGCGCACGCCGGTGGCGAGGTCTCCTCGCGGATCGGTTTCGATCCGGCTCACCATGCAGTCGGCGCGGATCTCGGCGCCGTGGGCCAGCGCGTCGGGCACGTGCGTGATCAGCGGCGAGGCCTTGGCGTTGACCTTGCAGCCCTGCAGGCAGAAGCCCCGGTAGATGCAGTGCGGGCGGTTGCCGAACCGGCCGTTGGAGATCGCCACCGGGCCGACCCTGGCCTCGATGCCGAGAGCGGCCGCCCCGCGCAGGAAGATCTCGCCGTTGCCGCCGACGGGGTGCGGCGCCTGCGGGTAGGGATGTGGGTCGCCCCAGGGCCAGTACTGACCCGCCACCGGCAGCTCGTGCTCGATGCGCTCGTACGAGGCGCGCAGGTCGGCGTACGTCAGCGGCCAGTCGGCGCCGATTCCCTCGCTGCTGAGGGTACGGAAGTCGCTGGGATGCAGGCGGGGGGTGTAGCCGGCGAAGTGGACCATCGAACCGCCCACGCCCCGGCCGGAGTTGTTGGACCCCAGCGGAACCGGGTCACGGCCTGAGATCACCCGGGGCTCGGTCCAGTACAGGTGGTGGGAGCCGGCTTCGTCGCTCACCCAGTCCGTGTCGGGGTCCCAGAACGGGCCCGCTTCCAGGCACACCACCGACCATCCGGCGTGAGCCATCCGCTGAGCCAGCGTCGCGCCGCCGGCTCCGCAGCCGACGATCACCAGGTCGACCTCGTCGCCGTCCGGGTAACGGCGCATTTCGTCGATCAGCGTGTGGTCGAAGCGCGAGCCGTCGTTCGGCAGCAGCCAGGCCGAGGCGTTGCGTTCGCGCACCGTACGGAAGGAACCGGTGCTCTCGCGCAGCGTCTCGTATCCGGCCTTGGCCCGCGAGTGGCGTCCGGTGTCAGGACCTGTCTGGCGACGTCGTGTCATGAGTCCCTGTCCTTCCGGCCGGTGGCTTCGACCGGGTCGGTGGGCGCCTGGTCGGGAGCCTCCCAGCGCTCCCGCAGACCGATCCCGAGGCGGGCGTAGCCGCGCGGGTAGGCAGGGCCGCCGAAGCCGATCTCGTTCCAGGCCCAAGGGTGCGAGTAGAAGGCGGTGCAGGCGTAGCGGGTCCACAAGCTCCATACGTGGCCGGCCGGTATGTCGTGCCAGCTCTCGCCGCCGAGGTCCTGGACCGCCTGGATCAGGTCGGACTGTCGGCTGCGGGTCAGTTCGGCGAAACCGGCGCCTCCGAAGCGCTCTCCTGCGTCCTGGTCGAGCGCGTGCAGCGATCTGCGCCATGCCTCGGCGTCCTCGGGCATTTCCTCATAGCGCCAGCCGTCGCTCTGCAGCTCCGCCAGGCGGGCGTCGACCATCTGCAGGACGGCAACCTTCGGCTCGTCCCACTGGGCCAGCAGCTGGTCGAAGAGGGATCCCGCGATCGCCTCCTCGGCCGGGGTGAAGAACCGCAGGGCCGGCTGGAGGCTGGTTCGGGCGAGCACCACGCCGGCCGTGGTCTGGTCCCAGGTGTCGGCTTGGGAGAGCACGTCGAAGCCCGGGAAACGGGGGTTGCTGCCGCCGGCTGTGGTGCCGCGGGGGCGGGTGGGCCCGGCCACGGTCACTTCTCCCGACGCAGGACGGCGGCCAGCAGGCCCATGCCGCCGACCATGCTCATCAGGAGCGGGGCGAAGAGCGGCGGGCCCATCTCGATGTTGTAGCGGGCCATCGACCAACCGCCGGGCTTCTGGGCGATTCCCCTGACGTGCAGGTACGTTCCCTGCAGGCCGTTGGCGAGGATCGCCGCCGAGGCGATCGGCAGGGCGGTCCTGGCCATCCGTGCACTGCGGTAGCCGGCCACCCCGGCGGCTGTCCCCAGCGGTCCGAGCAGGACCGGGAGCCACATCATGCGGTTGCCGAATCCGGCCCGGTCGTGTTCGAGGTAGATCTCCGCGCAGGTGATGGCGGAACCAGCGGCGGTGAGCAGCGAGAGTGATCGCTCGAACCTGCCGTGGCGTACGTTGCGCACCAGGCGGTCCAGCACATAGGGGGCGCTCTGCCGGGAGGCCGTGTGCCCGGGCGTGAACCATTCGAGGAGCTCCCGGGGCCGGCTGGTGAGGCCACCGGACAGCTGCGGCTCGGGGCGGGCGCCGTGCGGGAGTTCGGCGAAGCGGCGGGCCAGGGACTTCCTCACTGCTCCTCCTGGGTACCGGGGCGGTTGCGGCGGCCGGGGAGGAACTCCTGGATCTTGGCTTTCACGCCCTGGCGGATCATGCCCGCGCGATCGCTGTCGCCGTGCAGGATCGCGGAGGCGGCGGCCTGGATCTGGTCCAGGGTGGCGTGGGGCGGGATCGGCGGCACGGCCGGGTCGGTGCGGAAGTCGATGACAAACGGCCGGTCGGCGGCGAGCGCCTGCCGCCAGGCCGGCTCGACCTGGTCGGGCTTCTCGACCCGCACCCCGTGCAGGCCGACGGAGACCGCGAAGTCGGCGTAGCGCACGTCCGGCAGGGCCTGGGAAGGCTCGAACTGCGGTGCGCCCTCCATGGCCCGCATCTCCCAGGTGACCTGGTTGAGGTCGTGGTTGTTGAGGACGGCGACGACCAGCCGCGGGTCGTCCCACTCCTGCCAGTACTTGGCGGCCGTGATCAGTTCGGCGAGTCCGTTCATCTGCATCGCCCCGTCGCCGACGATGGCGATGGCGGGCCGGCCAGGGTGGGCGAACTTGGCGCCGATCACATAGGGGACGCCCGGGCCCATGGTGGCCAGCGTGCCCGACAGTGAGCCGCGCATGGTGCCCCGCATCCGCAGGTGTCGGGCGTACCAGTTGGCGGCGGAGCCGGAGTCGGCGGCCAGCATCGCGTTGTCGGGTAGCAGGCCGTCCAGGGTGTGGACGACGTACTCCGGGTTGACCGGGTCCGCGTCGACAGCGGCGCGCCGCTGCATCACCTCCCACCAGCGGGCGGTGTTGCTCTCCACGGTTTCGCGCCAGGAGCGGTCGGTCTTGCGCTCCAGCAGCGGCAGCAGCCGCGTCAGCGTCTCGTGGGAGTCGCCGACCAGGTTGATCTCGAAGGGGTAGCGCAGTCCGACCATACCGGGATCGATGTCGATCTGCACCGCCCGTGCCTGGTCGAACTCCGGCAGGAACTGCGTATACGGAAAGCTGGACCCGATCACCAGCAGGGTGTCGCAGTCCCGCATCAGTTCGTAGGACGGGCGGGTACCCAGCAGGCCGATCGATCCGGTGACATAGGGCAGTTCGTCGGACAGGGCGTCCTTGCCGAGCAGCGCCTTGGCCACTCCGGCGCCGAGCAGTTCGGCGACCTGCTCGACCTCGGCCCGGGCGCCGCGCGCGCCCTGGCCCACCAGCACGGCGACCTTCTGCCCCGCGTTGAGGAGCTCTGCGGCCCGCTGGATGTCCTCCTGCGCGGGGATCGGCGCGTACGGGGCCATGCCCAGGCTGGAGGGCACCATTTTGAAGGCGTGGGACGGCGGGGAGTAGTCGAGCTCCTGCACATCGGCGGGGATGACGATCGCGGTGACAGTGCGCTTGGCGTAGGCGATCCGCATCGCCCGGTCGATCACGTTGGGCAGCTGCTCGGGCACGGTCACCATCTCGCAGTACTCGGACGCGACGTCCTTGTACAGCGACAGCAGGTCGACCTCCTGCTGGTAGGAGCCCCCCATCGCGGAGCGGTTGGTCTGCCCGACGATCGCCACCACAGGAACGTGGTCCAGCTTCGCGTCGTAGAGCCCGTTGAGCAGGTGGATCGCCCCGGGGCCTGAGGTGGCGGCGCACACACCCACACGTCCGGAGAACTTCGCGTAGCCGACAGCCTCGAAGGCCGCCATCTCCTCGTGGCGCGCCTGGACGAACTTCGGCCGGTTGTCGGCCCTCCCCCACGCGGCCAGCAGTCCGTTGATGCCGTCACCGGCATAGGCGAACACATGGTCCACACCCCAGTCCCGAAGACGCGCGAGGACGTAGTCGGACACCTTCATCGACACGGATCCACCTCCAGGCTGCATACACGATCAGGAATGCGGGCTCAAGTTCGCTTCTGGCCTGCCGAGCGCGCCTAACCTCTCCTGCGATCCGCAAACCTCCGGCTACGGCAACCCCTCCGACCGGTAGCCGATATGACCGTCGGCAGGCGAGAGCGAGTCGGGTTGATCGAGCGTGCCACGCCGGGCACCGCCACGAACACCGACCAGGCCGCGTTGAGCAGGGTTCACCCGTCCAGCTCTGCGGCCGGCCAGGCGGACGCCTTGAACAGAATCCGCCGCACACTCCCGACGTGGAGCCACGGTGATGCCCGGGCCGCACCTCCCAATCGTCTTGGGGCCTGCCCGGGACTCATCGGTGACCGCGCGGTGGCCGGCTGTTCAGCGGGCGACCCGCGACGGGTGGAGTTCGTAGAGAGCGAACGCGTGACGGATGACGGGCTGGGCGACATTGCGGACATGGACTCCGCCGCTGGTCAGCCCTCGTTCGGTGCCAGCGTGGGCGTGGCCGTGCACGGCCAGGTCGGCGCCGCCCCCGTCGATCGCCTCGGCCAGCAGATAGCTGCCGAGGAACGGATAGATCTCCGGCGGTTCGCCGAGCAGCGTGTCCGCAACCGGCGAGTAGTGGGTGAGCGCCACCTTGACGTCGCAACCGTCCAGTCCCGCCAGCGCGGCGCCGAGACCATCCGCCAGACGGCGTGAGCACCCGATGAAGGCCTTCATCTCCGTCTCGCCGAACTCACTGCCGCAGCGGCCCGCGAACCCGCCACCGAAGCCCTTCGTCCCCGCGACCCCGAGTGTCAGCGACCCGGCAGACACGGTCGCGCCGCTGCCCTCGAGTACCGTCACGCTGCCTTCTGCGGCCAGCACCTGGGCCACCGAGGCCGCCTGGTCCGCATGGTGGTCGTGGTTGCCGAGAACTGCCAGCACCGGCAGCCCGAGGTCCCGCACCTCCCCGGCGACCACCCGAGCCTCCTCGGCAGTCCCGTGGCGGGTCAGGTCACCAGCCAGCAGCAGGACATCGGCCTCGTCGGCCAGGGCTTCGTACGCGGGCCGGAGCAGGCCCCGGCTGTCCGGGCCCAGGTGGATGTCCCCGACGGCTGCGACCCGCACGACACCGGTCATGAGATGGCCTCCGAACACCCGGGGGCGGTGGAGGCCACCACCGTCACATCAGTGTGCACCGGCGAGTCGGGGAGCTCGTCGGCGATCACGGCCAGCAACTCATCCCGGCACGCCGACGTCGAGACCACGGCGGTCACGACGATCGTGTCGCCGTGCGCCTCCAATCGCACGCCCAACTCGGCCGTACCTCCTTCGGCGAGACGCCGTTGGAGCCGGCCGATCCGGTACTCGGTGAGCTGTTCAGGTGCGCTCATCGCCCGACACCTCCCCGGTGGCACCCGCAGGGGCGACGACGTCGAGCCGTTCGAGCAGGAAGAGGAAGGCCTCGGGCATCGGGCCGCCCTGTGCCTTCGCGCGGACGACGTCCCAGTCGATGCGTTCCCGCAGCGTCCTGGCGATCGGCAGGACCGCACCGAAGTCGCAGTGGTGCTCGGAGAACGCGCCGATCAGGCTGGTGAGAAGGTCGGTGGGCGCGAGCACCGGCATGCGAACCGAGTCGACGGACAACTCGTCCGCGCGCTCCAGAAGCTCGGGCGTCACCGGTTGGTCGGCGAGCTCGAAGATGAGGTCGACCAACTGCCCCTGGCACTCGGCCTTGACCAACCAGTCCTCCGGGGGCTCCCAGACGCGGATCCCGGCCCGTCCCAGCAGCTCTGCGATGCTCTCGGCGTCCTCTTTCAGGATGCAGAAGTCCGCGTCGTGCAGCGAACGCCTCGGCACGCCCTGCGCGTACGCGGCCACGCCCCCCGCCAGGGCGAAGCGCCGCTGGTCGCCCTTCAGTACACTCGCGAGCTGTTTGGTCGCGTCGAGCACGGCCTGCGAGCTCTCCCGCTCTCCGCTCTCCGGTGACGGCTGTGCAACCACGGTGCTGGCTCCTCTCCTCCGGTGCGCCTCGTACGCCTCGCACAGCCGCCGCGCCAGCCCTGCTCACCGCCGATGCCGGCCTGTGACCGATCGGCGCCGGACCGCAACAGCGCGTGCGGATCCCTCCATCACGCGCCGTTGCGGCAGCATGCTGTCACCATGCGGCTCCTCGTTATCTCACTGAGCCGTCTGTCCAGATCGCCACTGATCACACATACGGAGGCCCGGCGGGCCTTCTCAGTCCAGGCCCCCGCTCGGGTACCGCTTGCGGTGACCCGAGCGGAGCGGCAGCTGGGCTACCCCTGGCCGTGCCGGTGCCCATCACTCGCGCGACGGGGAGCCCGAAGCAGGTTCAGCGAGCCGAATGCATCAGGATCTGATGATCAGTCAAGTTTAGTGTGCAGGACCGCCTTTCCTGCGTGGACGGCGTAGCGGCGTTGGCCGGGCGATCCGATCCCACACCGATGCCAAATTCCCGAGGTGACTGGTCCAGGTCGGCGACAACGAGCTGCGGCTGTTCCCGCCCCGGGCCGAGAGGCCCTCGCCGCCTGCACCGCGGGGCCAGGGTCGTAGCCTGAGCGGCGCACGTTCTCGTCGAGTCGGTAGGTGAGCCGTCACTCGGTACGTGAGCTGTCGAGCCGTGCGGCGGCCGGGCAGAGGCCGGGGACTTCGAGCACGGGGTGGCCCCCGGCGTACTCGGCTCAGCTCCCGCCTGTGCCGAGCACGCCGCCCTTGGCGAACTCGGTGACCAGGGCTTCGCCGAAAGCCGGCAGGTCGTCCGGTTTGCGGCTGGTGACCAGCACGTTCGGCCCGTCCGCGCAGACCTGGACCTCCCGGTCGGCCCAGTGAGCTCCGGCGTTCTCCAGATCGGTACGGAGGATCGGCCAGGACGTGAGGGTCCGTCCGCGCACCACATCCGCCTCGATCAGGGTCCACGGCGCGTGACAGATCGCCGCGACCGGCTTGCCGCCCGCGAAGAACGACCGGACGAAGGCGACAGCCGTCGGCTGCGTGCACAACTGGTCGGGATTGGCGCCCCCCGGGCAGTACCAGGGCGTCGTAGCCGTCGGCCGCAGCGACGCCGCCCGCTGGCTCGTCGTCCAGGACGGCGTCGGCCGGGAAGGTGTCCGCGCGATCGAGGCGATTGAACGCCTGGATCCGGCCGCCCTCGGTGGACACCAACCGGGCGGTCCCTCCGGCTTCCTCCACCGCCTGCCACGGGTCGCTGAGTTCGGCCTGTTCCACCCCTTCGGGGGCGACCAGGAGGGCGATGACCTGTCCCTGCGGGGAGACCATGATGACCACTCCATATCGGTTGGGAGCCCGTACGGCCTATGGGCGCCTTGCCGCTCACCGGCGGACGGAACGGGCAGCCGACTGGAGCTAGAGGCGGAGGCGGGCCCGCTCGGGACAGCACGGATCGCCATCGTGCTCGTCCCCTGGGCCGAGCACACCCTGGCCACCTCCGACGAGCACTCGCTCCGCGGGCCCATCGCCCGTCCTGAGGGTCCCGCTACCTGCTCCTGCACCTGCGCAACCGGCACATGCTCGCCCGCTCCGCCACTCGCGGAGGCCAGGAGGGGGCGGCAGGACGCTGACTCCCTGTCCGGAACCGTGTAAGTCAGGGATTCAGGACAACCTCGGTCCAGCTGTCCTCGCGGGCGTCGAAACGCTTGTACCACCTTGCCGCTGATGACGATCAGGTAGCGGCCGGTCGGTGGAGCGGGCTGTGGTGAAAGAGTTTCGGCCAGGTCGGTGTTGAGGTTCGGGGCAGGTGTTGGCCGCCTCGGCCGGCAGGTCAGCGCTCCCGCTGATCCGCCCCGTGCCGGGTCCGGGCGACCCTCCCGCGGGCGCGGTCGGCGCAGCACGGTACAGGGGTGGGGATGAAGCGCCTGCCGACCGCGCTCTGTCAGAAGGTGCACGCAGGCTGGTCCCGACCATCGAATCGGAGCGAACGTTCGCGCCTCTGCCTCCTCACCCCCCTGTGTGAGGAGGCAGATGAGATTGCTGCGCGTTGCCGCGGAGGCGGCTGAGGACAAAGATGGAAGAAGAGCATTTCGCGTGAGATCGGAGGACATCATGATCGTCCTCGGGGTAATCCTGCTTATCGTCGCATTCCTTGTGAAGATCTCCTTCCTATGGATCATCGGGATCATCCTTGTCGTCGTCGGGCTGATCCTGTGGATCCTGGGGGCTGTGGGCCATGAGGTCGGCGGCCGTCGGCACTACTGGTAGAAGCGCGGCACCCGGACACACGTGAAGCCGCACGCGCACGTCGGCGGAAGAACGGGCGGCCGCATTTCGCCGGTGCTCGGGCGGCAACCGTGGCGGGCGGTCACGCGGATCCGGACGCCGACATCACACCAGGGCACCGGCGTTCCGTCCCAGGAGAAGAAGCCGCCAGTGGGGCCGTCGTCCAGCAACAGGGCCAGGCGGAGTGCACCCTGGGCGGCCTCGGCCTGCGCGATGCCGTCAGGATCTCTCACGTCGAGGATCAGCAGGCGGGCACCGGCGCCGATCTCTTCGACGGCCCGCTGTCCGCGCCCAGGGCCGCGGGCGCGGACGTACACGGTGAGGCCCTCGTCGGCGAGCAGCCGGGCGATATCCCTGCCAATGCCCTTGTCGGCACCGGTGACCAGAGCTGTGCGCTCGTTCATGGCAACCGCGCTTCCCTGATCGTGGGTGCCGCGCCAGGGACAGCCTGTACCAGGCAGTGGGAGGAGGCGACGTGGCACGGCAGGAGGTGGCCCACTACCTGCGGGACCGCCGGGCGGCCCTGCGTCCGCACGAGATCGGCTCGGCGGCGACGGGCACCGCCCGCCGCACACCGGGCCTGCGCCGCGAAGAGGCGGCGGAGCTCGCCCACATGTCGGACGACTACTACACGCGGCCGGAGCAGGCCCGGGGGCCGCAGCCGTCGGCTTGAATCCGGGACGCGCTGGCCCGCGCCCTGCGGCTCACGCCGGCCGAGCGCAACCACCTGTTCCGGTTGGCGGGATCGAACGCGCCGCCCGGCATCAACGTGTGCAGCGGGTGCGCCCGCACGTGGCTCGTATGCTGGAGCGGCTGTCGGAGACCGGTGCCATCGTCACTGATTCGGAGATTCAGCGATACGGTAGCCGGCACCGAGCCTGGTTCGCAGTACAGGCAACCCTTGAGCGCGAAGCGAACGGCGCCTCGGTGCAGGGCGGTTGACCATCCCCAACCATTCTCCCCGAGACTGGCGGTTTCCTTTCGTGTCGCTCATCCTGACCACCTCCGGGCGCCACCAGCTCAAGAAGATGGCCCACGGTCACAAGCTCCCGCATCAAGACCGGTGGCGCGCAACCATCGTGCTACTGGCTGTCGATGGGCGCTCCAGTTCCCGGGGTATCCGCGCAGACGCGGCTGCATGTAGACACGGTGCGCACCTGGCGGGGCAGGTTCGCCACCCGCAGCCTGGCCGGTCTGGCGCACGCTCCGAAGACCTCCGCCAAGCCGTCGTGACCGCGTGGCGCGCCGGTGTCGCCCCCCGAGGTGATCGCCGCCGACAGCGGCCTGGACACGGCGACAGTGAACCGTTGGATCGCCATCGACGACCTGCGGGACCACGCGTAGACGCAACTGCCAAATGCCTCGGCGTCAACAGCCCCGCCCTCACCCGACCGTCTACCCGCCCCAGAGCAGCTGACCCCGCTCGATGAGCGCTCAGGTATGCAGGTAGCTGTTGCAGCCGTCGTGGCCGACGGCGCTCACGTCATCGAACCGGTAGCGGAAGTGCACACGCTGGTCGGCAGGCAGACTGACGGTGATCGCGCGGGTGCCGTTCTTTAGGCGTCCCGGCAGCGGGCCGTCCTCGAGGTGTCGGTCGGGTCGCCCGGGGGAATCGCCC